>NZ_JBJGZZ010000010.1:0-163082 GCF_054050775.1 Blastococcus sp. SYSU DS0533
CCGAGAGCTGACACTCTCGATATCAATCAACCAAAGGAATCCCAGCCAGAACACGAAGCCCTGGCACGGGGTATTACTTGGCACTGACTTTCGGCACGCTGTTGAGTTCTCAAGGAGCGGACGCGCACGGATCCCGGCCAATCTTTTGGCCCTCGTCCGAGGCGGTTTCTCCACTGTACACCGCGCTCCGCAGCAGCTCGCCCTCAGGGGCTCCGCCGGCGGTTTCCCGGGCCTCGCGGCCCGGTCCGTTCTCGCTCGGTGCAGGAGGAACCATACACGGCCGCGGAGGGGTCGTGCAGGGGGGGTCGGTGTGGCCCCGCGCACCCCCGTCGGAAAGGCCGCGGGGCCCGGGGGCACCGAGTTCCGCGGGCGGGCCGGCGCGCCTGGCCCCGCGCTCAGGCGACGCCGCGCGGGCGGAACTGGACGCTCACCCGCGGGCCCACCGGCCGCGTCGTCTTGGGGATGCAGTGCTCCCAGGTCCGCTGGCAGGAGCCGCCCATCACGACGAGGTCGCCGTGCCCCAGGGGGAAGCGCAGCGACTCCCCGCCACCCACCGGGCGCAGCAGCAGGGGTCGCGGGGAGCCGAACGAGACGATGGCGACCATCGTGTCGGCGGAGCGCCCACGGCCGATCCGGTCGCCGTGCCAGGCCACGCTGTCCCGCCCGTCCCGGTAGAGGCACATGCCGGCGGTGACGAATGGCTCACCGAGCGCCGGCAGGTAGTGGCGGTTCAGCTGCGCCCGGGCCTCGGTCAGCAGCCGGTGCGGGAGCTGCTCCTGGCCGGAGTACCAGCGCAGGAGGCGGGGCACGGCGACCTCGCGCTCGTACATCTGGCGGCGGTCCTCCCGCCACCCGATGTCCCCGAGCAGCACTTCGAGCACCTCGTCGGAGCCGGACACCCAGCCCGGCAGGTGGTCGACCCAGGCGCCGGCCGACAGCTCGTGCCGCACGACGCGTCGGGGCAGGGGCGTGAGCGCGGCCTCCTCGGCCAGGTCCCACATGGAGGGCTGGTGCGCGACCTGCATGCCGGCACGCTACCCCGCGTTTCGCACATCTGTGCGAAAAGCTGTGGAGAACTCAGGCGGTGAGGGCGAGGGCGAACGGAAGGACCGTTGCGGCACCAGCCCGGCGCAGCTCGCGGCCGGCGACGGTCATGGTCCAGCGGGAGTCGGCCAGGTCGTCGACGAGGAGCACCGGTCCGGAGACCTCCGCCAGGCGGGCACGGAGCTCCGGCCCCACGACGATCCGGTCCCATACCGCGGCGAGCCGGAAGGCGCTGTTGCCGCCGGGCTGCCCGGTCGGCCCGCCGTGGGCGAGCGAGAGCTCGCCGAGATAGGGCAGGCGCCCCATACGGGCCAGGCCCTGCGCCACCCCGCTCACCAGTTGCGGGCGGCGCCGCGACGGCATCGCCACCACCGCCGCCGGGCGCTCCGCCCAGTCCCAGGCGGCGAGGACCCGTCCGCAGGCGCGCAGGAGCTCCTCGTCGGGTGGCACGTCCGAGACGGACCGCCGCACCGGCACGTCGAACGCTGCATCGGGGTCCTCCTCGAGGCCCGGTGCCTCGAGGTCGAGCTCGACCACCCCGCCGACGCCGTCGTCCCCGAGGAGGGTGCGCAACCGCTGGCCCCAGCCCAGGTCGGTGAGGCGGGCCACGGCCCGGCCGGTGGTGGTCTGCTCGCCCGGCGGGATCTTGCCCTTGACGTCGACGCCGAGCCGGTCGGCGCCGGTCGGCCACATGGCCCGCGGCGCCAGCTCCACGCCGGGCCGGTCCAGCGCGACCGAGGCTGCCTCGGACGCCGCCGCCGGGACGTCGGTCTCGTACCACGGGCCCGCGCAGACGTCGCACCGCCCGCACGGGGAGGCCGTCGGGTCGTCCAGCGCCGACTGGAGGAACGCCATGCGGCACTCCGCCTCGTCGACCGGCTTGGCGTAGGTCAGCATCGAGCGCTGCTCGGCCTCGCGGGTGCGCGTCACGCGGGCGTAGCGATCGGCGTCGTAGACCCACGGCTTCCCGGTCGAGCGCCAGCCGCCCTGCACCCGCTCCACCGCGCCGTCGACGGCGAGGACCTTCAGCAGCAGCTCCAGCCGGGAGCGGCGGACGTCGGCGACGGTCTCCAGCCGCGCGACCGACCAGGCCTTGCCGTCGGCCATCGCTGCCAGCACGGCGGCGGCGTGGTCCTCGCGCGGCATGGAGGAGGTCGCGAACCACTGCCAGATGGCGATGTCCTCGGGCC
Organism: Blastococcus sp. SYSU DS0533; assembly: GCF_054050775.1. Lineage (NCBI taxonomy): Bacteria > Bacillati > Actinomycetota > Actinomycetes > Geodermatophilales > Geodermatophilaceae > Blastococcus > Blastococcus sp. SYSU DS0533. Next base: position 2,235 of record NZ_JBJGZZ010000010.1, read on the forward strand.
CGGGCAGCAGCAGGACGTCGGCGTGCTCGACGGCGCGCCCGGCGCGACCGACCTGCTGGTAGTAGCTGACCGGGGAGGACGGCGCCCCCAGGTGGACCACGAAGCCCAGGTCGGGCTTGTCGAAGCCCATGCCCAGCGCGGAGGTGGCGACCAGCGCCTTCACCTCGTTGTTCCGCAGTGCCTCCTCGGCGTCCTTGCGGTCGGCGTCGTCGAGCCGGCCGGTGTAGGCGCGCACCTCGTGGCCGGCGTCGCGGAGCAGGTTGGCCGTCTCCTCCGCCGCCGCGACCGTGAGCGTGTAGACGATGCCGCTGCCCGGCAGGTCGCCGAGGTGGGCCGCCAGCCAGGCCAGCCGCGCCCGGTCCGACGGCAGCCGGAGCACGCCGAGCCGCAGCGAGTCGCGGGAGAGCGGGCCGCGGACAGTCGTCACCTCGACCCCGCCGGCGCCCAGCTGCTCGGCGACGTCGGCGACCACGCGCTCGTTCGCGGTCGCCGTCGTGGCCAGCACGGGCGTGCCCTCGGGGAGGGTGCCCAGCAGGTCGCGGATGCGGCGGTAGTCGGGGCGGAAGTCGTGCCCCCAGTCGGAGACGCAGTGCGCCTCGTCGACGACGACCAGCCCGCAGCGGGCGACCAGCCCGGGCAGCTGCTCCTCGCGGAACCGCGGGTTGGTCAACCGCTCGGGGGAGACGAGCAGGACGTCGACGTCGTCCGCGGCCAGGCGGGCCGCGATGTCGTCCCACTCGGTCATGTTGGCGCTGGAGATCTCGACCGCCCGGATGCCGGCGCGGGCCGCGGCGGCCACCTGGTCGCGCATCAGCGCCAGCAGCGGCGACACGAGCAGCGTCGGGCCTGCGCCGCGGCGGCGGAGCAGCGCGGTGGAGACGAAGTACACCGCGGACTTCCCCCAGCCGGTGCGCTGGACGACCAGCGCCCGCTGGGACCGCTCGACCAGCGCGGCGACGGCGGCGTCCTGCCCCTCGCGGAAGACGGCGTCGGGGCGGCCGGTGAGCTCCCGGAGGATCTCCAGGGCCTCGTCGGCGATCGAGGACGGCGGTGCGGCGGTGCTCATGCCGACGACAGTAGGCACGAGCAGGGACGGACCGGGTGGCCGCGCGGAACCTGGGGACGGCGGGGGAGAATCCACAGGCGATGGCACACGAGAGGGCACACCAGGGGCAGCTGCCGGCCGACAACCACGTGCACACCCACTGGTCGTGGGACACACCCGACTCCTCGACGATGCGCAAGGCCTGCGAGCGGGCCGTCGCCCAGGGGCTGCCGGCGATCGCGTTCACCGAGCACCTGGACTTCACCGTGTGGCACGACGAGGACCGCGCGTCCGCGGAGGGGCTGCTCGACCGCCACCCGGCCCACCAGCTCCCCATCGACGTCGAGGGCTACGTCGCGGAGCTGGCCGAGGTGCGCGACCGGTTCCCGGAGCTGCGCATCTGGTCGGGCATCGAGACCGGCGAGCCGCACCTGTTCGCCGCCAGCATCGCGCGTCACCTCGAGGGGTCCCCGGTCGACCGGATCCTCGGCTCGCTGCACTCCCTCTCCGACGAGGGCCGGCTGGTCGGCGTGGGGCGGCTGCTGCACGTCGACGCCGACGCGACGATGCGCCGCTACCTCGGCGAGATGGTCGGGATGATCGAGAGCAGCGACGTCTTCCAGGTGCTGGCCCACGTGGACTTCCCGCGCCGGTACTGGCCCGGCGGCTCGCACCGGTACGTCGAGAAGGACTACGAGGAGGAGTACCGGGCGGTGTTCCGGGCGCTCGCCGGCACCGGCCGGGCGCTGGAGATCAACACCAGCAGCCCGCTCGCCTCCGCCGACCAGGTGCGCTGGTTCCACGAGGAGGGCGGCGAGGCGGTCAGCTTCGGCAGCGACGCGCACGCGCCCACGGCGGTCGGGCAGAAGTTCGACCTGGCCGTCGCCGTCGCCGAGGCCGCCGGGTTCCGGCCCGGGCGCGACCGCTTCGACTTCTGGCGCCGCTGACCGTCAGGCCGGGGCGGCGGCGGGCTCCGGCCGGTACCAGGCCCAGAGCACCAGGCCGGCGACGAGGGACCAGAACGCCGACCCGATGCCGCCCACGGAGACGCCGCTGATCGCCACGAGGAAGGTGGCGACGACGGGGATGCGGTCCTCCGCCCGCGCCAGCGCGCCGCTCAGGGACGCCGCCAGCACCGGCCACAGCGCGAGACCCGCAGCCGCGGCGACGAAGCCGGCCGGGGCGGTCACCACCAGCGCGGCGACGGCGGCCGAGACGAGCGCGAAGCCCACGTAGGCCAGGCCCGCCGTGCGCGCGGCGAGGTACCGGCGCGAGGGGTCGGGGTCGGCCTCGGGCCCGGCCGCCAGCGCCGCGCTGATGGCGGCCAGGTTGATCGCGTGCCCGCCGAACGGGGCACCGAGCAGCGTGCCGGCACCGGTGACGGCCATGGCCGACCGCCAGGGCGCCCGGTAGCCGTAGGCGGCCAGCACCGCCATCCCGGGCACGTTCTGCGAGGCCATGGTGACCAGGAACAGCGGCAGCGCCAGCCCGATGACGGCGGTGGAGGTGAGGTCCGGCGTCGTCCACTCGAGGACCGGGACCAGGGCGGCGACGTCGACCCCGCCGTCGCGGGCGGCGAGCCAGCCGATGAGGCCCAGGGTGACGGCGAAGGCGGCCGGCACCGCCCAGCGCGGGGAGAACCGCAGCAGGACCGCCCACACCAGGACCACCGGCACCACCAGCCAGGGCATCTCCAGCGCGGAGCGGACAGGCTGCAGGCACAGCGGGACGAGGACGCCGGCCAGCATCGCCTGCGCCAGCACAGGGGGGATGGCCCCGATCACGGAGCCCAGCCGGGGCCAGGCCGCGGTGAGCAGCACGAGGGCTCCGACCAGGACGAAGGCCCCGACGGCCACCTCCCAGGACGGCGCGGAGGCGGTCGCGAGGAGGGCCGCGCCGGGCGTGGACCAGGCGACGGTGATCGGCATCCGCGTCCGCTGGGCCAGCAGCACGGTGGCCAGCCCCATGGCCACCGACAGGACGACCAGGCCCGAGGCCGCCTGCCCCGGCGTGGCGCCGACCGCGCGCAGGCCGGTGAGCACGACGGCGAACGAGCTCAGGAAGCCGACGAGCGCCGTCACCAGCCCCGCGACGGTCGTCGACGACGGAGCAGCGCGCACGGCGCGGGACGCTAGCCGAGCGGGGCGGGGCGCCCCGACGGCGACGGGCAGGGGTGGCCGACCTCACGCCCGCGCGGCCGCGCCCGGCTCTACGTTGCTGTTCGTGAGTCACCCCGCTCCGACGGTCCGGGACGCGACCGTGGCCGACGCCGCCGCGTGCGCGGCGATCTACGCGCCCTACGTCACCGGCACCGCCATCACCTTCGAGACGGACCCGCCCACCGCCGAGCAGATGGCCGGCCGGATCGCCGCGGCCCTGCGCACGCACGCCTGGCTGGTGCTGGAGCACGACGGCGCCGTCGTGGGGTACGCCTACGCCGGGCCGTACAAGGAGCGCGCGGCCTACCGGTGGTCGTGCGAGGTGAGCGTCTACCTGGAGCCGGGGCGCGGCCGGCGCGGCAGCGGGCGGGCGCTCTACACCGCGCTGTTCGAGCGGCTGGCCGCGCGGGGGTACCGGACCGCGATCGCCGGCATGACCCTGCCCAACGAGCCGAGCGAGGGCCTGCACGCGGCGATGGGTTTCCAGCCGATCGGCACCTACCGGCGGATCGGCTGGAAGCACGGCCGGTGGCGGGACGTGCTCTGGGCGCAGCGGTCGCTGGGCACCTACGACGACCACCCGGCCGAGCCGAGCTGATCCCACCCCGACAACTACTTCACCGCTAAGGGAAATCCCGCTAGGGTCCCCGGGGTGACGTCGACCCGCGTGGTGATCGCCCTCGGCGGCAACGCCATGACCGGCGCGGACGGCTCCGCGACTCCCGAGGCGCAGCGCGACGCGATCCGGGAGGCCGCCGGGCACATCGCCGAGGTGGTGGCCGCCGGCGTCCAGGTGGTGCTCACCCACGGCAACGGCCCGCAGGTGGGCAACCTGCTGGTGAAGAACGAGCTCGCCGCCCACGAGGTGCCGCCGGTACCGCTGGACTGGAACGTCGCGCAGACGCAGGCCACGATCGGCTTCACCGTGGCCGACGAGCTGGACACCGCCCTCGCCGCGCGCGGCCTTCCCCAGCGCACCGCGGCGCTGGTCACCCGCACCCTCGTCGACGGCGACGACCCGCACTTCGCCGAGCCCTCGAAGCCGGTCGGCCGTTTCCTCCCCCGGGAGCGGGCGGAACGGTTCATCTCCCTCGGTCAGACGTGGGAGGACCGCGGCGAGAAGGGCTGGCGGCGCGTCGTCGCCTCGCCGGAGCCGCTGTCCGTCGTCGACTCCCCCGCCATCCACGCCCTGGCCGCGGCGGGGTTCGTCGTCGTCTGCGCCGGCGGTGGCGGCATCCCCGTCGTCGACGACCACGTGGACGGGCACGCCCTGCGCGGGGTCGAGGCGGTCATCGACAAGGACCTGACCGCCGCGATCCTCGCCCGCGACGTCGACGCCGGCACCCTGGTGATCGCCACGGACGTCCCGAACGTCATGGTGGACTTCGGGACGCCGGCGCAGCGCCCGCTGGCCCGGGTGACCGCCGCGGAGCTGCGCGAGCTCGCTGCCGCAGGCCAGTTCGCCCGCGGCTCGATGGGCCCCAAGGTCGAGGCCGCCCTACGTTTCGTGCAGACGGGCGGTACCCGCGCCGTCATCACCTCGCTCGAGCACATCGCCGACGCCGTCCGCGGCGACGACGTCGGCACCGTCGTCACCACCACCTGAAGGGAACCCGCATGCCCGCACCGATCGAGGTCCGCAAGGTCCCGCTGCACAACGTCAGCGACGCCTCCGAGCTCGCCAAGCTCATCGACGACGGCGTGATGGAGGCCGACCGCGTCGTCGCCGTCATCGGCAAGACCGAGGGCAACGGCGGGATCAACGACTACACGCGGATCATCGCCGACCGCGCCTTCCGCGAGGTGCTGCTCGAGAAGGGCTCGCGGAGCAAGGAGGAGGTCGGTGACATCCCGATCGTCTGGTCCGGCGGCACCGACGGCGTGATCAGCCCGCACGCCACGATCTTCGCCACGCTGCCCGAGGACGCCGTCGAGAAGACCGACGAGCCCCGGCTGACCGTGGGCTACGCGATGAGCGACGTCCTGCTGCCCGAGGACATCGGCCGCGTCGCGATGGTGGAGAAGGTCGCCGAGGGTGTGAAGAAGGCGATGGAGGCCGCCGGCATCACCGACCCGGCCGACGTCCACTACGTGCAGACCAAGACGCCGCTGCTGACGATCGACACGATCCGCGACGCCCACCAGCGCGGGGAGACGACGATCCTGGAGGAGCCGCACGGCTCGATGGACATCTCCAACGGCACGACGGCGCTGGGGATCGCGGTGGCGCTCGGCGAGATCGAGATGCCGAAGCAGGAGCAGATCATGCGCGACCTGTCCCTGTACTCCTCGGTCGCGTCCTGCTCGTCGGGCGTGGAGCTGGACCGGGCGCAGATCGTCGTCGTCGGCAACGCCCGCGGGCACGGCGGCAGCTACCGCGTCGGCCACTCGGTGATGAAGGACGCGCTGGACCAGGACGGCATCTGGGCCGCCATCCGCGACGCCGGCCTGGAGCTGCCCGAGCGCCCGCACCACACCGACCTGGGCGACCGGCTGGTCAACGTGTTCCTCAAGTGCGAGGCGTCGCCCGACGGCAAGGTGCGCGGGCGGCGCAACGCGATGCTCGACGACTCCGACGTCTCCTGGCACCGCCAGATCAAGGCGTGCGTCGGTGGCGTGACCGCCTCGGTGACCGGCGACCCGGCGGTGTTCGTCTCGGTGGCCGCGGTGCACCAGGGACCGTCCGGCGGCGGCCCGGTCGCCGCGATCGTCAAGGCGTGACGAGCTCCTAGAACCTGCTTCGGGGAAGTGGGGTTCCGGACGACGGTCCGGGGCCCTGCTTCCCCGAGGTCGTTCCCGGGGGCTAGGCGACGAGGCCGCGGAGGCCGACCGGCGGCAGCGGTGAGGTGAGGTCCTCGTCCGCGACCGGGGGGTGCGCGCGGGACGGCGCCGGGACCGGCGGCCGCCCGCGGCGCTCCGCCCCGCCCGGGACCACGAAGCGGTAGGTCGCGTCGACGTCGCGGACGGCGAAGACGTCCTCGTCCGGGCCCGCGTGGTGCAGGACGACGGTGTCGAAGCGCTCGGCGACCCGGCGCAGGGAGTCGGCATCGGAGACGTCGATGACCGTGCCACCCGCGGCCAGCCCGGCGACCGGCACGATCCGATCGGCGTGCCGCACGAGGAACGCGTCCGCGGCGTCGCCGCGACCGGTCCGGCCGAGCAGGGTCCCGATCCCGGCGACGAGCAGCGCGAGCGCCAGCACGGCGAGCGCGACGGCCCGGGCCACGCCGACGGGCACCGAGAGCGCCAGCACGTCGAACGAGCGGGGGCCGACCGTGGTCACCTGCACGGACGTCGGGGTCGCCGCCGTCAGCACGGTCTCGGGGTCACCCGCCAGCCGCAGGGCCGTCGGGTCGAGCGCGAAGTCCAGGCCGGCCGGGGAGCCCGCCTCGAAGGCGGTGCCCCGCACGCTGCCGGTGAGGGCCACGGTGGGGGTGACGGTCAGCGTCGCGGTGCTCCCCGACACGCCGACCTCGGCGTAGTGCCGGGCCAGCACCTCGGCGGCGCGGGCGGCATCGACCTCGACCGACGCCGCTGCCACCCCGTCGGTGAAGCCGACGACGGGGCCGCTGGCGAGGTAGGTGCTCCAGCCGTCGGCGGCCTGCACGGTGACGTCGAGGCGCAGGGCGCCCTGGAGACCGGCGAGGTCGGGGCCGGTGACGGTGTCCTCGTAGGAGACGGTCAGCCCGGTGGACAACCTGGTCCAGACGGTGTCACCGGTTCCCACCGTCCCGTCGGGGTAGGTGGTGCCGCGCTCGGCGGTCCCGGTGTAGGAGAAGCGCCCCTGCTGGGTGACCGTGAGCGGCTCCTCGACCGCCTCGGTACCGGGGACGACGAGGAGCGCACCGGCACCCAGGGCGGCGACCAGCGCGACGGCGGCGGCGACCAGCGCCACCTGGCGGGCGCGGGCCCGCACGAGCGCCCTCAGCGAACCACGGGGGACCCGCGGCAACTGCACCGAGGGCACCGGGAACGCGGGGACCGAGAAGGACGGCGTGCGCAGGGTCGGCAACCGGCGGCGGAGCGCGCGGGCGCGGTGACCACCGCGCTTCCGGCTGGCCGCGGAGAGGACCAGGGCCGAGGCGACGCCCACGAGCGCCAGCACCGGGGGGGAGCTGATCGCCTCGAGCGCCTTGCCGCCCTGCGGAATGCGGACGAACAGCCGGCCGAGGATCTCCTCCTGCGTCGGGCGGTCCTCGTCGAGCCAGTCGTTGCTGTCGCCGCGGGTCACGAAGCCCTCGGCGTCCGCGGCGACGATGCGGTGCATGACAACCGTGTCCAGCGACTCGCTGCGGTAGGCGACGACGTCACCCACGGAGTAGGAGCCGGCGCGGCTGAGCACGGCGAGGTCGCCGGCGGAGAACTCCGGCTCCATGCTCCGGCCGATGGTGGTGACGTAGGTGGTGCCGCCACCGAGCGCGTGCGGCCAGAACAACCACACGGTCGCGAGCACCAGCGCGACGGCGGCGCTGGTGCTCGCGACTCGTGATGCGGCGGTCATGGGGGCCCAATCGGTATGCGGCGGGGCGGCCCGGAGACCGCCCCGCCCCTTCGTGGTGCTACTTCGAGGTAACCGTCAGGCCGACCTTGGTGATCAGCTTGATCTCGACCGTGTCGGGGACGTCGCAGATGATCAAGTGCGCAGGGTCCTGGAAGGAGTACTCGCACGTGGAGGCACTACCCGGCATGACCCCGCTCGCCGAACTGAGGGTCATGACCGCGTTCATGTCGGTGGTGTCCTCGGCGGCCGTGAAGGTCACCTTGTCCAGCTTGGTGGCATCGGTGCTGAGGGGGGTGTAGGCGATGTTGTTGACGACCACGCCCGACACTGCGAGCTCCCCGTAGCCCGCGGTGTCGTCCGACGCGGGGAGCGTGTTGCTGTTGGTGAACGCGGAGCTGGTGGCGGCGACTCCGGCGACCGCGACACCGGCGAGCAGAACGCGCGACAGGCGCATGGCAGTGGTCCTGTTCTCTCAGTGGCCCAGACCCGCCGGGATGCTGGTCACCCGGTCCACGTGCTGGCTGCGCCGAATCATTGACGCCCCTGTTCTCGGCAGGACCCTGCGCATTCTCAACTCCTGTCCCAAAAGAAACCGGAGTCGCTGAGTCGACAATTTCGGGACGGTCACCGAATGGGGCAGGAATGGCTCCCCGGGCGGGTTCGGCGGTGGACCGGCGCGCCTTCCCGGGGACCTGGACCTGCGGCCTAGCGTGTCCCGGAGCCTCCCGGCCCACGGGCAGGTCCACCGGTCAGCTGCAGGAGGGAACGGGTCGTGCGTCCGTCCGCGTCGTCAGGCCCCGCTCCGCTCCCCCCGGCGACGGCGGCGACCGTCCCGGCACCCCGCCCGTCCCGGGGCCCCGTCGGGCGGGACACCAGCACGGAGGACGCCGCGCGCCAGGCCGGCGTCCTCGCCCGGGCCTCGCGCGAGGTCTCCGACACCTCCGCGGAGGCCGCCTCCTCCCTCGCCGAGCTGCGCGCCGCCATCGGCGACATCTCCGCCAGCACCGGCCGGGCCTCGGCCGTCGCCGAGGAGGCCGTGCAGGACGCGCGGGCCGTCGACGAGCGGATCGCCGCGCTGCAGACCGCGAGCGAGTCGATCACCCAGTTCGTCCGGCTGATCGGCGCGATCAGCCAGCAGAGCCGCTTCCTCGCGCTGAACGCCTCCGTCGAGGCCGCCCGCGCGGGCGACCTCGGCCGCGGGTTCGCCGTCGTCGCCGACGAGGTCAAGGAGCTCGCCGACCGGACGGCGCAGGCGGCCCGTGACATCGACGCGCAGATCACGGCGGTGCAGCGGGAGACCCAGCAGGCCGTCGAGGCGGTCCGGCGGATCACCGGGACGCTCGGCTCCATCGCCGAGGCGCAGGACACCATCGCCGCCGCCGTCGAGCAGCAGCGGGCGGCCACCGACCGCGTCGTGGAGAACGTGGAGCGCGCCGCCGGCGGCTCCGCCCGGATCAGCGAGGCCGTGGGGCAGCTGGCCGAGAGCCAGCGGGTGGTCTACGTCCGCCGGGCCCTGGCGGTGGCCGAGCGGCAGCTGGCCGACCTGGGCGGTGCACGGCTCGGCGAGGGCCGCGCCCGGCTGACCGTGCGCGACCAGGCCACCGGGGCCACGCACCCGGCGGAGCTCCCCGACCTGCTGGTCGGCGACCGGCCGCTCGAGCGCAGCGACGACCCTCGGCGCCCGGCCGCGCTCGTCGACGACGTGGTCCGCGAGGTGGGGGGCAGCTGCACGGTGTTCCAGCGCCTGGACGGCGACGGCGGCATGGTGCGCGTGGCGACGACGGTGCTCGACCCGGCCGGGCGGCGCAACGTCGGCACCGCCATCGCCCGCACGGACCCCGACGGCCGCCCCAACCCGGTGCTGGCGGCGGTGCTGGCCGGCGAGACCTACACCGGCGCCGCCACGGTGGCCGGCCGGCCGTACTTCACCGCCTACACCGGGTTGCGGGACGACGCCGGCGTCCTGATCGGCATGCTCTACGTCGGCCTGCCGCTGGACGCGATGCCGGGCACGGGGGCGTGACCGCTCGCGGCATCGCCCGACCCCCGGCCGCCGTCCTCTAGGTTGGGCCCCCGGACGCGCCGCGTCACTGGGCGGGCACGAGGGGGATGCGGTGAAGCGGTCACGGCGCGTGAACGCCGCGCTCCCGGCCCTCGTGCTGCTGCTCGTGGTCGTCGCCGAGGTGGTCAGCGGCCGCGGTCAGGTGGTGCTCGGCCTGAGCGTCATCGCCCCGCTCGCCTCGGCGACCTTCCTCGGCCGACGGGCCACGGTCGCCTACGCCGCGGCGGCCTTCGTCGTCGCCACCCTGCTGGGCCTCTACAGCCAGCAGTACACCGCCGAGACGGCGGTGGCGCAGACCATCCGCCTGGTCGCCGTCGCTCTCGGCGGCGCCCTCGCCGTGGTCACCTGCCAGTTGCGGCTGCGCCGGGAGGCGCACGTCGCCCGGCTCGGCGCGGAGGCCGCGGCGACGCGGGCCGCCGTCCGGACCGGGGAGACGCTGCAGCGGGCCCTGCTGGGGGACATCCCGACCGTCCCGGGGCTGGAGACGACCGCCCGGTACCTGCCCGGCGCCCGGGAGGCCCAGGTGGGCGGGGACTGGTACGACGCCTTCCCGCTGTCCGACGGGCGGACGATGCTGGTCATCGGTGACGTCGCCGGGCACGACGCCCCGGCGGCGGCCACCATGGCGCAGACCCGCGGCATGCTCCGCGCCCTGGCCCGCGTGGGGCACGGCTCCCCCGCGGCCGCGCTGACCGTGCTGGACGACGTCCTCACGGGGCTGGGCCTCGAGACACTGGTGACCGTCGCGGTGGCCACCGTCGACCAGCGGGCCGTGGTGGGCGATGCCGTGCCGCTGCGGTGGTCGAACGCGGGGCACCCGCCCCCGGTGGTCGTTCGGGCCGACGGCCGGGTCGAGGTGCTGGAGCGGATGCCCGACCGGCTGCTCGGCGCCGGCCCCGGCGGAGGGCCGGCCCGCACCGACCACGACCTGCTGCTGCACCGGGGCGACACGCTGCTGCTCTACACCGACGGACTGGTCGAGCGCCGCGGCATGACCCTCGACGACGGCACGACCTGGCTGGTGCGGACGCTGCGGGACATCGGCCGGGAACCGCTGGACCGCATGTGCGACGGGCTGCTCAGCGCGCTGGGCAGCCGCGGGGACGACGACATCGCGCTGCTGGCGGTGCGGCTCCCCGCCTGACGGGCAGCCCGGATGCCGGGGCGGCCGGGATGCCGCACGATGAGGGCACCGCCGGACACGGGCGGTGCCCCGGTGCGACGTCGACGCCGCCGTCCCCCACCTCAGGAGCCCCCCATGCGATCTGCCCGAGTGCTCGTCGCACTGCTCACCGCCACAGCCCTGACCGCCTGCGGCGGCGACGACGCCGGGCCGGGCGGGGGCGACTTCCCGTCTGAGAACGTCCGGCTGCTGGTCCCCTACACCGCGGGCGGACCCACCGACATCGCGGCGCGCGCCCTCGCCGCGCACATGGAGGAGGAGCTCGGCGAGTCCGTCGTCGTCGAGAACCTCCCGGGCGCCTCCGGCGCCACCGCGTACCAGCAGCTCATCCAGGAGGAGGCCGACGGGCACACGCTCTCCATGACCGCGCTGCCGACGGCGGTGCTCAACTACCTGAGCAACGACGTCGGGTACACCCGCGAGGACTTCACCCCGATCGGCGTCGTCACGCGGGTGCCGTCGGGCATCGTGGTGCCGGCCGACTCACCCCACCAGGACCTCGCGTCGCTGTTCGGCGCCGCGCAGGAGCAGCCCGGCGCGGTCACCGTGGGCACACCCGGCGCCACCAACACCCACGCCGCCGAGACCCGGCGGATCACCCAGCTCTACGACGTACCGCTGACCGTCGTCCCGTTCGACGGCAACTCGGAGGTGCAGACGGCGCTGCTGGGCGGCAACGTGACCGCCGGCTTCCTCAACCTCTCCCAGGACGTGCTGCCGGCCATCGAGTCCGGCGACCTGCGCGTGCTCGCCGTCGGGAGCGAGGAGCCGTTGCCGTACGTGGACGCCCCCACCTTCGTCGACGAGGGGTACCCGGAGCTGGTCCAGAGCACGACCACCTTCGGGGTCATCGCGCCCGCCGGGCTGCCCGACGACGTCCGCCAGACGCTCGAGGACACGCTGCGCAGTGCGGCCGAGGAGGCGAGCGTGGTGGAGGCCCTGGACGAGCGGTACGTGCCCGAGGAGTTCATCGGCGGTGAGGGCCTGGCCGAGCTGTTCACCGAGACCGAGGAGACCTTCCGCGGCGTCCTGGACGGGTGAGCGGCGGTCACCCCCCTGCGTCGGGTGCGGCCCCCACCACGGTCAGGTACCGCGAGGGCACGGCGTCCACCAGCCAGACGCCGTTGGCCGAACGGCGGAAGGTGGCGCCGCCCGCGGCCATGCGGGCCGCGTCCACCCGGAGGACGACCGGTCGGCCCCGTCGTCCCCCGACCGCGCGGGCGGTGGCGACGTCGGCGGACAGGTGCACCGCGTGCCGGCGCCCCGGCCGCAGCCCCTCGGCCAGGATGGCCGGGAGGAACCGCTCGACGGTGCCGTGGAACAGCTCTCCCGGCGGCGGCTCGGGCAGGTAGCCGAGGTCGACCGGGACGCTGTGCCCCTGGCTCGCCCGGATCCGCGTGCCGGTGCCGTCGAAGGCGAAACGGCGCTTGCCGTCGGCGGCCACGACGTGCTCGAGCTGCTCCCGGGTCAGCCCCAGCGCCGCGAGCAGCTCGCCGACGTCGGCCCAGCCGGCCGCGTCCAGGGTGAGGCCCGCGGAATCGGGGCGGTGGCGCAGCACGAACGACAGCCGCTTACCGGCCCGGACGACGTCCACCCCGCGCGCCTCAGCTCCGGCGGACGAGCACGAACGCGACGTCGTCCTCCGGGGCGTCGCCGAGCAGCCTCTCGGTGAGCCGTCCCTTGAGCTCCGCCGGGTCGAGGTGCCGCCCCTCGGCGAGCGCCGCCGCGGCCCGCTCGATCCCCTCGTCCAACGCCTCGTCCCGGCGCTCGACCAGGCCGTCGGTGTAGAGCAGCAGCGTGGAACCGGCCGGGAGCACGACCTCGGCCTCCGGCCGGTGCAGCTCGTCGACGACCGCGAGGGGCAGGGACCCCGCGGCCTGCAGCAGGCCGGTGCGGCCGTCCGCGTCGATCAGGATCGCCGGCGGGTGACCCGCGCTGCTGTAGCGCAGCGCGCCGGTGCACGGGTCGAGCACCGCGCAGAACACCGTGCTGACCGCGGCGCCGGGAACCATGGCGGCGAACCGGTCGAGCGCTCCGAGCACCTGCGACGGGGACCTGCTCTCCAGCAGCAGGGCGCGTCCGGCGCTGCGCAGCTGCCCCATGACCGCGGCGGCAGGGAGCCCGCGCCCGACCACGTCGCCCACCACGACCCCGTAGCCGTCACCGGGCAGGTCGACGACGTCGTACCAGTCGCCACCGACCTCGAGGGTCCCGGTGGCCGGCTGGTAGTGGACGGCGAAGCCCGGGGGCAGCACGGTGGGACCGAGGACGGCGCGCTGCAGGGTGACGGCGACGTCGGTGAAGAACTGGGCCCGTGCGCGGTCGGACCGCGCCCGCTCCTCTGCCCGTCGGCGCTCGGCCGCGACCGCCTGCGCGTCGGTGACGGTCGCGGCGACCTGCCCCGCGACCAGCGCCATGAAGACGCGGTAGTCGTCGTCGAGCGGGAGGTGGGGGCTGGCGCCGAGGACCACGGCCCCGACCGGTCGCTCGGCGCCCGCCGCGGTCAGCGGCAGGACGACGGCGGTGTCGACGGGGTCCTGCCCGGCGGGGCTGGCGCCGGAGGCCGTGAGGCCCGGGAGGAGGGCGGCCAGACCGGCGACGGTCTGCGCCTCCCCCGTGGCCATCGCCCGGAACACCTGCTCCGGCACCGGGGCCTCGGCCGTGGCCGGCCCCTCGTGCGCGGCGAGGCCCTGCCCGGCGACGTAGCGCGGCACCCCCTCGTCGTCGGCGAGGTAGACGAGGGCGAACGGGCAGTCGGACCGGGCGTCGGCGAGCAGCCCCAGCGCGGTCACGATCGCCTCGGTGGTGTTCCCGTGGGCGGCGCGCGGCAGGCTGCCCAGCCGCTGCAGCACACCCAGCCGGCGGGCGGTGAGCACCTGGGACGTCGTCTCGACGACCGTGTCGAGCAGCCCGACGACCGTGCCGCCGGGCTCGACGACGGGGCTGTAGGCGAAGGTGAAGTAGGTCTCCTCGTCGTACCCGTGCCGGGTCATGGTGAGGGGGAGGTCCTCGTCGTACGTGGCGCCCCCCGCGTGGACCTCGGCGATCATGGGCTCGATGTCGGCCCAGACGTCGGGCCAGACCTCGGCCGCCCGCCCGCCGAGGGCCGCCGGGTGGCGCCCACCCAGGATGGGTGCGTAGCCGTCGTTGTAGACCATGACCAGCTCGGGGCCCCACATGAGCAGCATCGGGAACCGGGAGTTCAGGCAGATGCTGACCGCGGTGCGCAGGGTCGGCGACCAGTCCCGCTGCGGGCCCAGCGGGGTGCCCGCCCAGTCGTGCTCCAGGACCATCCGCTGGAGGTCCGACCGGGGGCGACCGGGGATCAGCTCCGCCAGTTGGCTGTTCAGCGCTCCGCTCCCCACCCGGCCGGGCACGTCCCGCGCCGCCGAACCGGTGGCTGTCCCACGTGCTGGGCGAATCCTCGCACCTGGACCTGCCGCAGGTGAATCGGGCACGACCGGGAGCCACCCCACCGGATGCGGCGGGCCACCGCCGCCTGAGGACCACGGGTACGGACGCACCGGTCAGCGGGAGTAGTGCTCCACGACCAGCTGCTCCTCGCAGACGGCCGGGACCTCGTCGCGGGTCGGCGTCCGCTGGTAGCGCGCGACCAGGTCGGCCAGCCGCACCTCGAGGTACGTCGGCGCCTCGGCGTGCGCCCCGGACGCGGCGACGACGAACGGCTCCTCGGTGCGCGACTTCTCCGCGATCTGCACGAAGTCGCCGGGCTGGAGCCGGTAGGACGGGCGGTCGACGCGCTCGCCGTTGACCAGCACGTGCTTGGTGGGTGACGAACTGGCGGGCCTGGTAGATCGTGCGGGCGAAGCCGGTCCGGTCGGGCGCCGGTTGCTGGGGCTGGACCGCTTCGGCGTCCGTTTCCGGGTGCAGGGCCGCAGCGGCTGCTACGACCTGCGCGTGCCGTTCGCCGGGGCGCTGGACGGCGTGGACGGGTTCGCGGCCGCCGTCGACCACCTGCTCACCTGCGGCCCCGCCTGAGCGACGAGATCTGCACACCGGACCCATCGGAGGTGGATGAAGGGTGAGCCTGCGAATCTGACCCTGGGTCAGGTGGTCCCGCCACTGCAGCGCCGCAGGGAGTGACGACACGCCGATCAGGAGTCCACCCGCCGTGCGGCCTCGTGTCCACCTCACCCACTAGCCTCCAGGCGATCCAAGACGCGGCCGTCTAGAAGAAGGAGGGGCCGGGGTGCTGGTGGACGCCGGGGTGGACTACCCGGAAGCGCGCACGGTGGTCGACCTGCTCGCCACGAGCAGGGGCGACGTCCTGATCAGCCTGGTCGAGTCGGCCGACCCCACGCAGATCGTGGTGTCGATCGGCGAGGACCGCTCACGGCGGCGCGTCCGCCTCGAACCCGGTGAGCACGTGGAGGTGATCTGGCGCGGGCCCGAGGAGCTCCGCTCCCTCCCCACCGAGCTGATCGCCGCGGAGCTGCACCCGCCGCAGTGGCGGCTGCGGCCCGTGGGCCCGTCGACCCAGGGCCAGCGGCGGTCCGCGGTGCGCGCCCCGCTCAGCCTGCAGGTGCGGATGACGGTCGGGCCGGACGTGCTGCACGGCCTGACCGTGGACATCAGCGAGGGCGGGATCCGTGCGCTGTTCGCCCCGCGCGAGCCCGCGCCCACGGCCGGCACGCCGCAGCGCCGGCCCACGGCGGGCTCCCCGCCGGAGCAGCCGATCGCAGATGTCGCGCCGGAGCCCGCGGCGGACGGCAGCTCCCCGGGGGAGCCCGGCGACCCGCTGCGCATCGGCGCGGCCCTCCCGCTGGTCGTGCGCCTGGAGGAGGGGGAGGAGCTGGCCTGCCGGGGCGAGGTCATCCGGCGGATCCCCCGCCAGGACGGCGGCATCGAGCTGAGCCTGCGGTTCGTCGACATGCCGGAGAGGATCCAGGACCTGATCCGCCGGCACGTCTTCGCCGGGCTCCGGTCGCTGCGCGCCCGCGGCGTGCTCTGAGCCGGCTGCGGTCGCGCCTGACCCGACGCGCCCCGGATGCGACGGACTCGCTGCGATGGATCAGGCCCTGCGGGCCTCCTCGGCCAGCGCGGCCAGGGCCTGCTCGAAGCACTGCTGCGGGGGCTGCACCAGCCCCGCGCCGACCTGCCCCGTGCCGGCCACCCGGCCGGCCATGCCGGTGTTGATCTGCGGCAGCCAGCCGGTGCGCGCCACCTTCAGCACGTCGATCCCGGTGGGCGAGCCGCGGAAGCCCATGATCGGGATCTGCATCGCCGGGTTCTCCGCCAGGGTCAGCTGGTACATGCGCTCCGTCGTCGCCAGGGCGTCGGGCACGGTGCCGCCGACGAAGCGGACGATCGCCGGCGCCGCCGCCATCGCGAAACCGCCGATGCCGTAGGTCTCCATGATCGCGGAGTCGCCGATGTCGGGGTTGGCGTCGTCGGGCCCGTAGTCGCCGAGGAAGAGGCCGACCGGGGTGTTGGCCGGGCCGGTGAACCAGCGGTCGCCGGTGCCGGCCGTCTGGATGCCGAACTCGGTGCCGTTGCGCGACATCACGGTGAGCATCGTGGATCCCGGGATGCCCCGGGCGGCGTCGAGCGCGAGCTTCGCCGTCGGCATGCCGAGGTTGAGGAAGAAGTGCTCGTTGCCGCCGATGAACCGCAGCACGTCGGCGATGTCGGACGACGGGGCGCCGCTGGCCACGATGGACGGCGAGAGCTCGCGCAGCGCCATGAGGGAGCCGGCGCGGTTGCGGTTGTGCCCCTCGTCGCCCATCTGCAGCATCTGGGCCAGCACGGCCTTGACGTCGAGCGGGTCGCTGCCGGCGTCGATGGAGCCGCGGACGGCCGTCGACAACACCGGGCCGAGGACGTCGCGCATCCACCGCAGGCGGGTCTGCACCTCCTCGTTGAAGGCGCCCATGCGCAGCACCTTGCCGAGGCCCTCGTTGAGGTTGCAGAAGGCCTGCCCGCCGGTGACCGGGTCCTCCAGGCACCACATCCACATCGACGGGCTGGTCACGCCCGCCATCGGGCCGACGGTGCGGTGGTGGTGGCAGGGCTCGAGGGTGACCGCGCCGGTGGAGAGGAGGATCTCGGCCTCCTCGACGTCGGCCGCCCACTCCTCGAACAGGCAGGCGCCGATGAGCGCGCCGCGCATCGGCCCGGAGGCGTTCTCCCACTCCAGCGGCGGGCCGGAGTGCAGCAGCGTGCGATCGGTGAGACCGATGACCTCGCGCGCGGGCCGGACGTCCACGAGCACGGAGCCGGCTGCCATGAGCCGCTCGACCGCGGTCCGGTTGGCCGCGGCGCGGCGGCGGTCCAGGGCCAGCGCGGCCAGGTCGGCCGGGTCGCCGAAGCCAGGCGGCCGCCAGTCGACGTCGTGCACGTCGGCGCCCTGGGCACGCAGCGCCTCGGAGAAGACGTCGACGCCGGCCGCGACGATGGCCGGCGGGCCGGAGAGCAGGTTCCCGAGCGTCATGCCGAAGCTCCCAGCAGGTCGAGGGCGTACCGCGTGGCCGCGGAGTTGGAGGAGAAGACTGCGCAGCCGGCGGCGGCGAGCGCGTCGGCCTGCCGCGACCAGCCCTGCGGATCGCCGTCGGTGCCGATCAGCGCGACCACGACCGGCAGCGACCGGCGCGCGCGGGCGGCGGCCAGCGCCGGCACCAGCGCGGCGGCGGGGTCGGGGTCCGCGCCGTAGCCGAGGACGACGTCGAGCAGCAGCACGGCGGGCTCGTCGGAGGCGGCCAGCGCCTCGATCGCCTCCAGCCGCAGCGTCGGGTCGATCATCGGGTGGGCGCGGCCGACGGTGAGCGCGTCGTCGCCGAAGTCGACGACCAGGTGACCGGGGGCGGACAGGTCCGTCCCGAGATCGAGGTCGGGCCGCAGCGGGATGTTGGAGCGGATCCCGCCGAGCGCCGGGGAGGCCAGCAGCATCGCCTCGTCGGCCAGCGTGCCGCCGGAGTAGAGCCCCTTGAGCGCCGCACCGGGAAGGGCGGCCTCGGCGGGCCCGGGCCGGGACGGCCACACCGGCACGTCGAGCCCCATGTCGGCCAGCAACGCCTCGACGGCGGCGGTCAGGTCGGGGCTCTCCGGTGAGAGGACGGCGGAGCGCACCGGCACCGAGAGCTGCCCGGCGGCGTCGGTGACCGCGGCGGCCACCGACGGTGCGGGCGGCTTGGACACCAGCAGCACGCGCTCGGTGGCGGGGTCGGCGTCCAGGGCGGCGAGCGCGTCGAGGGTGGCCAGCCCGCCGACCTCCTCCTTCAGGTCGCGCCCGCCGACGCCCAGCACGTGCGAGACCCCGACGCCGGCCATGTCGAGCAGGCAGGAGACCTGCTGCGCGCCGGTCCCGCTGGCCGCGACCAGGCCCACCGGCCCGGGGCGGACGACGTTGGCGAAGCCCAGGGCGACACCGGAGACGATCGCCGTCCCGCAGTCGGGCCCCATGACCAGCACGCCGGCGTCGCGGGCGGCGCGCTTGAGCGCGACCTCGTGCTCGACGGGGACGCCGTCCGAGAAGACCAGCACGCTGCGCCCGGCGGCGATGGCGTCGGCGGCCTCGGCGACGGCGTACTGGCCGGGCACGCTGACGATCGCGAGGGCCGGCGCCTCGGGGGAGAGCTCGTCGAGCCCGGCGCCGGTGGTGCGGTGCGGGATCGCGGCGGCGGTGCCGGTCGAGCGCTCGCGCTCGGCCAGGGCCGCCTCGACGTCGGCCAGCGCCTCGGCCAGTGCCTCGTCGTCGACGGCGCGGACGGCGATGAGGAGCTGCTCGGGGCTCGGCTGCCCGTCGGGCGCGAGACCCATGTTGGCCGCCAGCTCGAGGTTGAGCGGCGTCGCCATCGCGACGAGGACGGCGGAGACGCCTTCGCGGGAGCCGATCCGCCGGCTCACCTGCATCAGCTTCACCGAGTCGGCGTAGACACCGGATCGCAGCTGCACCGAGACCGCGGCGTCTCCACCGGAAGGGGCTGAGGAGCTCATCCCCGGACCGTACCGACAGATCTCTCAGCGGTGAAGTATCGGCATCTCGTTGCAACAACGATTTAGCACTGAGGTACTTCCGCCTGGCTGCGAGGCGTGCCACATTGGCGCCTCCCGGTGCGGCCACACCCCCGTCGACCAGCACCGGACCATCGGAAGTGCACGTCGAGGAGGCACTCATGTCGTTCGGGTGGAAGCTCTACGGGGACGGCAAGACGCCCCCACTGGGGGAGGCGGTCGCCCCGGACGAACGCCTCTCCTGGCCGCGCACCGCGGGTATCGGCGCGCAGCACGTCGTCGCCATGTTCGGGGCGACCTTCGTCTTCCCGATCATCATGGGCCTGGACCCCAACCTCGCCATCATGATGAGCGGCATCGCCACGATCATCTTCCTGCTGATCGTGAAGAACCGGGTGCCGAGCTACCTGGGCACGAGCGCCGCCTTCGTCGGCGGCGTCGCCGCGATCCGCGCCAACGGCGGCGACTCGAGCGACGTCGTGGGCGCGCTGCTCGTCGCCGGCGTCGTCCTGGCGCTCGTCGGTGTGCTGATCCACTTCGCCGGGCTCGGGCTGATCAACAAGGTGCTGCCGCCGGCCGTCACCGGCGCCGTGGTCATGCTGATCGGCTTCAACCTGGCCCCGGTCGCCGCGGGCGTCTACTGGCCCCAGGACCAGTGGGTCGCGCTGGCCACGATGGCGTTCGTCATCGTCGCCTCCCTGGCGCTGCGCGGCTTCCTGGCCCGCATCTCGATCCTGCTGGGCCTGGTCTTCGGCTACCTGCTGTCGGTGCTGCTCGACGTCACGGCGGGCCCGATCACCTCGGTCGACGGCACCGGGGCGGTGAGCACCCGCGACCGGATCAACTTCGACTCGGTCGCCGACGCCGACTGGTTCGGCCTGCCCGACTTCACCGCTCCGTCCTTCTCGCTGAACTTCAGCCTGCTGGTCATCCCCGCGGTGATCGCCCTGGTGGCCGAGAACGCCGGCCACGTGAAGGCGGTCGCGGAGATGACCAAGCGCGACCTCGACCCGTACATGGGCCGCGCCGTCGCCGCCGACGGCATCGCGACCGTCGTCGCCACCTCGGTCGGCGGCTCCCCCACCACCACCTACGCCGAGAACATCGGCGTCATGGCCGCCACGCGGGTCTACTCGACGGCGGCCTACTACGTGGCGGCGCTCGTGGCGATCCTGCTCGGCCTCATCCCCAAGTTCGGCGCGCTGATCAACATCGTCCCGGGCGGCGTGCTCGGCGGGATCACCGTCGTCCTGTACGGGATGATCGGCCTGCTCGGCGCCAAGATCTGGAAGGAGAACCGGGTCGACTTCGCCAACCCGATCAACCTGGTGCCGCTGGCCGCCGGGATCATCATCGGCATCGGCAACGTGACCCTGACCTTCACCGACGAGTACGTGCTCAACGGCATCGCGCTGGGCTCGATCGTCGCGGTCGTGGCCTGGCACGTGGCCCGGGCGCTGGCCCCGGCGGAGATGAAGGCCGCGCTGCTCCGGGAGGGTGCGCACCCGGCCGCGGGCAGCACCTTCGGCCACGGCGCGGGCGACGAGGTGAGCTCCGACCCGTCGTCGGTGGACGAGGTAGGCCGTCCCGGCGTGCTGGGTGGGAACACCCCCGGGACGGACACGCGCAACCGCTGACCCGCTCCCACGCCGCCCCCGGCGCCCGGACGACCCCGTCCGGGCGCCGGGGGCGGCGTGCGTTCCCGGGCCGGCCCGGGCCCCGTCCTCGCCGGAACCCGGCAGGACCCGAATGCCGTAATGAAGTTTTAGCGCTGAGGTACTTTCGCCCCACCTCCTGCCGGTGACAGAGTGGCGTCTCCCAGCGAGCACGGAGGTGACCGGAGCCGGTGAAGCCCGCCCCCTTCCGCTACGCCGATCCCAGCACCCTGGGAGAGGCCTTGGCGGTCCTGTCCGACGAGGGCGCCAAGGTGCTCGCCGGTGGCCAGTCGCTGCTGCCGCTGCTCTCCATGCGCCTGGCGGCACCGGCCACGCTGGTCGACATCAACCGGATCCCCGGCCTGGATGCCGTCGAGGTGACCGCCGACGGTGTGACGGTCGGCGCGCTGGTCCGGCACGACGGGCTGCTCCGGCACGAGGGCGCGGCCCGGGTGCAGCCCCTGCTGGCCCGGGCGACCGCGAACGTCGCCCACCCGGCGATCCGCAACCGGGGCACCACCGTGGGCTCGATCGCGCACGCCGACCCGTCGGGCGAGATGACCTCGGTGCTCGCGCTGACCGACGGCTCGGTCACCGTGGCGACGACGGCCGGCAGCGAGGTCGTCGGCTGGCGCGACTTCTTCGTCGGGCCGCTTGAGACGTCGATCCCCGCGGGCGCCGTCGTCACCGCTGCCACGTTCCCGGCCCTGCCGCCGCGCTCGGGCACCGCGTTCGCCGAGGTCGCCCGCCGCAAGGGCGACTACGCGGTCTGCGGCGCCGGCGTCGTCGTCACCCTGTCCGAGGACGGTCGGGTCGAGCGGGTGCTGGCCTCCTACGTCTCGGTGGGGCTGACCCCCGAGGTGCACGACCTGACCGAGGCCGTCGCCGGCTCGCCGGTGGAGAAGGCCGACTGGGCCGCGGCCGGGGCGCTCGCGCGCACCCTGGTCGACCCGGACACCGACATCCACGCCAGCGCCGACTACCGGCGCCTGCTGGTGGGGGTGCTGACCGAGCGGACGCTGGCGGACGCCGCCGCCGAGGCCGCTGGGAGGGCCGCATGACGAGCATCGACGATGAGCGCACCATCACCGTCACCGTGAACGGTGTTCCACGTGAAGCGACGGTGCCCGTGCGCCGGCTGCTCTCCGACGCGCTGCGCCACGACCTGGGGCTCACCGGCACGCACGTGGGCTGCGAGCACGGCGTCTGCGGGGCGTGCACGGTGATCGTGGACGGCGCCCCGGTGCGCTCGTGCCTGATGCTCGCCGTGCAGGTGGACGGCGCGGAGGTGCGCACCGTCGAGGGGCTGGCGCGCGACGACCACCAGGGCGGGCAGGTCCTGCACCCGGTGCAGGAGGCGTTCCGCGAGTGCCACGCACTGCAGTGCGGCTTCTGCACGCCGGGGTTCCTCATGACGATCGCGGCCGGGCTCGAGGCGCGGGACGACAGCGAGGAGCTCACCGAGGAGGAGGTCGACGACATGGTCGGCGGCAACCTCTGCCGGTGCACCGGCTACGCCAACATCAAGAAGGCCGTGCACCACGCGGCCGCCGCGATGAAGGACGCCCGATGACGACGAAGCTCTTCGGCGAGCCGGTCCGCCGGCGCGAGGACCAGCGGCTGATCACCGGCAAGGGCCGCTACCTGGACGACATCGGGCACACCGCACTGGCCGCCGCCTTCGTGCGCTCGCCGCACGCCCATGCGCGGATCGTCTCGATCGACGTGGACGAGGCGCTGGACGTCGAGGGCCTCGTGGCGATCTACACCTACGAGGACCTCACCGGCCCGATGGCGGAGCCGCTGCCGGTGCTCATCCCCCACCCGCAGCTGCACGCGCCGCGCACCGGGTTCCCGCTGGCCGACGGCGAGGTCAACCACGTCGGCGAGCCGGTGGTCATGGTCGTGGCCACCGACCGGTACGTCGCCGAGGACGCCTGCGACCGCATCGTGGTCACCTACGAGGAGCTCCCCGTCGTCGTCGGGGTGGACGCCGCCCGCGCGGCCGCGCACGCGGTGCACGAGGAGATCCCGGACAACGTCGCGGCCCGGCACCACCAGGAGACGGGCGACGTCGAGCCGGTGCTGGCCGCCTCGCCCCGCACGATGAGCTTCACCCAGTACATCGAGCGCAGCGCCTGCATGCCGATGGAGGGCAAGGGCGTGCACGCGAAGTGGGACGCCGACGACTCGTCGCTGCGGGTGTACACGAGCACCCAGGCGTCGACGTCGGTGCGCGCGGCGATCGCGGCCAAGCTGGACCTGTCGCTGGACAAGGTCGAGGTGATCGCCCCCGACGTCGGCGGCGGTTTCGGTGTGAAGATCGTGCACCCGTGGCCCGAGGAGCTGCTGGTGCCGATGGCCGCGATCAACCTCGGCCGCGAGGTCAAGTGGACCGAGGACCGGCGCGAGCACTTCATCGGCTCCGCGCACGAGCGCCAGCAGCGGCAGGAGATCACCGTCGGGTACGACGACGACGGCCGGATCACCGCCCTCGACGTCCACATCTGGCACGACAACGGCGCGTACACGCCCTACGGGATCATCGTGCCGATCGTGACGGCGACGCAGCTCGTCGGCCCGTACGCCATCCCGGTGTACCGGGTGGTCGTCGAGTCGGTGTTCACCAACACCGTCATCGTGACGCCGTACCGCGGCGCCGGGCGGCCGCAGGGCTGCTACGCGATGGAGCGGACGATGGACCGGATCGCCGACGAGCTGGGCCTGGACCGGGCCCTGGTGCGCGAGCGGAACCTGATCCAGCCCGACCAGTTCCCCTACGACCACCACCTGACGTTCCAGGACGGCCGGCCGGTCATCTACGACTCGGGCGACTACCCGGGGCTGCTGGTCAAGCTCAAGGACCTGGTCGGCTGGTCGGAGGCCGAGCGGCTGCGCACCGAGGCCTCGGAGCGCGGGAAGCTGCTCGGCGTCGGGATGGCGCTGTACGTCGAGGGCACCGGGCCGGGGCCGTACGAGGGCGGGCACGTGCAGGTGCTCGGCAGCGGCAAGGTGCTGGTGTCGACCGGCCTGACCTCGCAGGGCCAGGGGCACGAGACGGCGTTCGCGCAGATCGTCGCCAGCGAGCTCGGGGTGCCGATCGAGGACGTCGAGGTGACCACCGGCGACACCCGCCGCTTCGGCTACGCAGTCGGCACGTTCGCCTCGCGGGCTGCGGTGATGAGCGGCAACGCGATCGCGCTGGCCGCCCGCGGGGTCCGGGAGAAGGCGCTGCGCATCGCCGCCGACGTCCTGGAGGCCTCGCCCGAGGACCTGGAGATCGACGCGGGCCTGGTGCAGGTGAAGGGCGTGCCCGGGACGTCGATCCCGCTGCGCACCGTCGCCGTGCTGTCCAACCCGCTGCGGTATGCGTTCGACGAGGCGGCCAAGCAGGCGACGCAGTTCGCCAAGGCCGGGGCGGACGACCAGCCGCCGGTGGCCGAGGGCGACGCACCGGGGCTCGAGCACCGCGACTACTACTCGCCGATCCGCTCGACGTTCGCCTCGGGGGCGCACGCGGCGATCGTGGAGATCGACCCGGCGACGTGGGAGATCGACGTCGTGAAGTACGCGGTCGTGCACGACTGCGGCAACGTGGTGAACCCGATGATCGTCGAGGGCCAGGTGCACGGCGGGGTCGCCCAGGGCGTGGGCGGGGCGCTGTACGAGCGGATGGCCTACGACGCCGACGGGCAGCTGCAGAATGCCTCGTTCATGGACTTCCTGATGCCGTACGCCTCCGAGGTTCCCGACATCGACATCGACCACCAGCAGACACCCTCGCCGCTCAACCCGCTGGGCATCAAGGGCGCCGGCGAAGCCGGCGTGATCCCGGGGACGGCGGCGCTGGCCTCGGCGATCGAGGACGCGGTGGGGCGGCGGATCGCGTCGATGCCGATCTCGCCGACCGAGCTGTACGACCTGGTGCGTGCCCCTGATTCGGAGATGACCGCGACGGCCGGGCGCCGGGCGGGGACTGGAGTGATGGCGTGAAGCTCGACGGCTCTGCGGTGCTGCACGGTGACCCCGAGAAGGTGTGGGCCGTGATCACCGACCCGGCGGTGCTGGCGCGGACGATCCCCGGCTGCGAGTCGCTGCAGCAGGTCGGCGACGACGAGTACAAGATGAACGTCTCCGTCGGGGTCGGCGCCATCAAGGGGACGTACGCGGGCGAGGTGCGGCTGTCGGACAAGGAGCACCCGAAGTCCTACGTCATGCACGCGTCGGGCGCCGGTGCGCCGGGGAACGCGCGGGCGACGGTGACGATCACCCTGGCGCCGTCCGAGGACGGCGCCACGGACCTGACCTACTCCGCGGACGCCGTGATCGGCGGGCCGGTGGCCGGCGTGGGCCAGCGGATGATCACCGGCGTCGCGAAGCGGATGGCCGGCCAGTTCTTCAAGGCGATCGACGCCGAGCTGACCGGTGCCGCCGTGCCGGCGTCCGTGGCACCCTCCGCGGCTGCGGTGAGCTCGACGGCCGAGACCGACGCGGCCGGCACGCACGCCGCCCCGGCGGCCGAGGCCGCGCCGCCGGTGTTCGCGGGCCGCGCGGGCGCTCCCGCAAGACCGTCCGGTGACGCGCAGACCCTGGCGCTCGGTGCCCTGGGCGGTGCCGTGCTGACGCTGATCGGCGTCCTGGTCGGCTACCGCCTCGGCCGGCGCGGCTGAGCCCAGGGCCGCCGCGGCCGGTCCCCGCTCACCCCGGGCAGGGAACTCCCGGCGCAGTCGCTCTCTGCCCCGCGAGAGCGGGCAGAGTGCGACCTTCCCGGCCCACACCGCCGGACGGCGGCGGTCCTGCGAACCCGGTACCCGCTACAGCAGAGCGGGGCGGTCACGTGCCGCTCCGGCCGGGCGCTCGGTCCGGCGGGGTCCGACGGCCGGGCTGCGGGAGGACCGGGCTCCTGCACCCCCCACCGCGGGTGCGGGCGCGCCCGCGGTGGAACAGGGCGGTCGTCGCACGCGCTGACGACGGCGGACGCCCGACGAAGGAGACCCGCATGCCCAAGACCTGGTTCATCACCGGCGCATCGCGCGGCTTCGGCCGCGAGTGGTCGATCGCCGCCCTCGAGCGCGGTGACACCGTCGCCGCCACCGCCCGGGACACCGCGAGCCTCGACGACCTGGTGCAGCAGTTCGGCGACCGGGTGCTGCCGATCCGGCTCGACGTCGACGACCGCGACGCCGTCTTCGCGGCCGTGCAGCAGGCCCATGACCGGTTCGGTGGGCTCGACGTCGTCGTCAACAACGCCGGCTACGGCCAGTTCGGCATGGTCGAGGAGATCAGCGAAGCCGAGGCCCGCGCCCAGTTCGACACCAACGTCTTCGGCGCGTTGTTCGTCACCCAGGCCGCGCTGCCCCACCTGCGCGCGCAGGGCTCGGGCCACATCCTGCAGGTGAGCAGCATCGGCGGGATCAGCGCCTTCCCGAACATCGGCATCTACAACGCCTCGAAGTGGGCGCTGGAGGGGTTGAGCCAGTCGCTGGCCGCGGAGGTCGCCGACTTCGGCATCAAGGTGACGATCATCGAGCCCGGTGCCTACTCCACCGACTGGGGCGGCTCCTCGGCGAAGCACGCCACGGCGAACCCGGCCTACGACGAGTTCCGGCAGAAGGCCGCCGAGCAGCGCAGGGCCCGTGCCGGCAACCCCGGCGACCCGCTCGCCACCCGGGGAGCGGTGCTGCAGCTGGTCGACATGGAGAACCCGCCGCTGCGGGTGTTCCTCGGTGACGGCCCGCTGGCGATCGCCACGCGGGACTACGAGTCCCGGCTGGCCGAGTGGCGCGCCTGGGAGCCGCTGTCCGTCGCCGCGCACGGCACCAAGCGCTGACGCAGCAGGGCCCCTCCCGCCCCGGGGAGGGGCCTGTCGCGTCGGCGGAGGTCGAGCCCCGCATGCGTGGAGGGGGTGCTGGCGCCGCTGGGTACCGGCGAGCCGGACGCCGACCTGGCCCGGCGGCCTGCTGGACGGCGCCTGACGAGCGCTGACCCGGGTGGGCTCAGGCCGCGGGGAGTCGCCGGGTCTGCCGGCCGAGGGCGACCAGCGAGCCGTCCTCCGCGCGCAGCTCCACGTCGTCGACCGCGACGTCGTCGTCGCACCAGACGGTCCGCTGGTCGACCCGCACCCACGCCCCGGTCGCCGGCACCGGGCCGGCCAGGTGCGCGGACAGCTCAGCCGTGGGCATGGCCGCCGGGACGGTCCGCACGGCGAACAGCGACGGCGGCAGCGCGTCGAGCAGCACCCCCAGCTGGACCAGCGGCGCCAGCTCGGCGCCGCGGATGCGCACCCACGCGTGCAGCCGCGGCTCGCTGCCCCCGGCCAGCGGCCGGGACGTGCCCAGCGCCCGGATCTCGGTGTGCTCGGCGACCGGCACGTACGCGCGCGGGAGCTCGAAGGGGACGCCGTCGGCCACCCGCGGCTGCTCCGCCGGCGCCCCGTGCTCGATCCCCGCGGACGCCGGGCGGGCCAGCGTGAGCACCTGGGCGACCGCGCGCAGCGCCCCGTCCTGCCGCAGCTCGCTGCGCACGCTGCCGGTGCGGCCGGTCCGGTCCGCCGCGGCGCTCACCTCCGCCTCGACACCGGCGGCCACCCCGCCCAGCAGGTGTGCGGTCACCGCCCGCGGCGGAGCACCCGCGAGCGAGGCGGCGGTGTCGAGCAGGTGGCCGACGACCAGGCCGCCCTGCGTCGCGGTGAACGAGCGCCAGGTGGGGTCGAACGAGAGCCGGCGTCCGGCGGTGGTCGTGGCGGTCATGGGGCTTCCTCTCGGGCAGCGGGGCGGAGATCGGGGTGCTGGGCGCGGCCGATGGCCAGCGCCAGCGCGCTGGCTCCGGCGGCGAGGACGACGACGAGCAGCCAACCCCGGTCAGCAGCGGGGAGCTCCCCGCCGCTGCGGGCGACGGCGGCCAGCAGCAGCGCGACGCCGAGCGTGGCGCCGAGCTGCCGGGACGCCCCGAACGTGGCGGTCCCGGTCGCCAGAGCACCCGGGGGCAGCGCGGCGGACGCCGCCGCCGACAGGTTGGTGAGGGTGAGCCCCACGCCGAGGCCGGTGAGCAGCTGGCCGGGCAGGAACGCGGTCAGGTAGCCGGGCTCCGCGCCGACCTGGGTGAGCCACCACAGCCCGCCCAGCGCGAACAGCGCCGTCCCCACCGCGGCCACCACCCCGCAGCCGACCTGCGCGCCCAGCCGGCCGGCCGGCACCGCGGCCAGTGCGGCCAGCAGCGGCCCGGGCACGAGCGCGAACCCGGCCTCGACCGCCGTGTGGCCCCAGCCGCCGGTCAGCCACAGCACATTGCCCAGCAGCATGGCGGCGAAGGCCGCCATGAACGCAGCGATCGACAGGCAGGCCAGCGCGAACGCCCGGGCGCGGAACAAGGGCAGCGGCAGCACGGGCACCGTGCCCCGCGGTGCCCGCGCCGCCCGTGCGACGACCAGGAGACCCGCCGTCCCGGCGACGGCGAAGGAGGCGAGCACGACGGCGTCGCCCCAGCCCCGCTCGGGGGCGTCGACCAGCGCGTACGCCAGCGCGCCGACGGCCAGGACGAGGAGGGCGGTGCCGACGACATCGGGGCGGCGGGTCTCGGCCTCGTCCCGGGACTCGGGCAGCACCCGGAGGCCCACCACCAGCGCCGCCACGACGACCGGCAGGTTGACCAGGAACACCCACCGCCACGACGCCTCGACCAGCAGCCCGCCGATCGGCGGCCCCAGCGCGGCGGCGACCCCGCCCACCGCGGACCAGACCGCGATCGCCTGGGCCCTGCGGGCCGGCGGGAAGGCGTGCAGCAGGAGCGCCAGCGACGTCGCCGTCACCAGGGCGGCACCCGTGGACTGGACGACGCGCAAGGCGACCAGGCTGCCGACGTCCCAGGCCAGGGCGCACCCCAGCGACCCGGCGCCGAAGGTCGCGAGTCCGGTGAGGAACACCCGTCGCCGGCCGATGCGGTCGGCCACCCGGCCGGCCGGGGCCAGCAGGGCGGCGAAGCCGATGGTGTACCCGTTGAGCACCCAGGACAGCGCCGTGGTCGAGGCGTCCAGCGACCGGCTCAGCGCCGGGAACGCCACGTTGACGATGAACAGGTCGAGGCTGGCCAGGAAGACCGCCGCCGACACGACCAGGAGCACCAGCCCCGGCTGGGTCGCCCTCGCCGTTCGCGGTTCCGCCGTCGTGCTCATGGGCACCCCTGCACGGTTCATGGTTCGGTTCTCGAACCGGAGGCGCCGGGACGTTACACGATTCGGTTCGACATGCGAACCTATGAGCATGACGACGCGACTGGACGAGCTCCCGGGCCGGCGCTGCTCCATCGCGGGCGCGCTCGACGTCGTCGGCGACCGGTGGGCGCTGTTGATCGTCCGCGAGGTGTCGCTGGGCGCCCACCGGTTCAGCGAGATCCTGCGCGGCACCGGTGCCCCGCGGGAACGGCTGGCCGCGCGGCTCGCCGCCCTCGTCGACGCCGGCGTGCTGGAGCGGCGCGAGTACAGCCGCACCCCGCCGCGCGCCGACTACCACCTCACGCGGGCCGGCATCGACCTCCTCCCGGTGCTGCAGGCGCTCATGCAGTGGGGCGACCGCCACGTCGCCGACACGCCGCCGGTCGAGCTGCACCACCACGGGCACCGCATCTCCGCCTCGTGGGTGTGCGACGTCTGCGGGGAGCGGGTCGGGCGGGGCACCGAGCGGCACGTGCCCGACGGCAGCGAGCCGGGGCACGGGCCCCTCCCCCGCTGACCCGTCCCTCGGGACACGCCGGCCGGCACCGACTTCCGGGAGATCGGGCCTCGGCAGGATGGCTGGACCCCGAGCTCCCGGATGTCGTGGCCGGAGCCCACGGAGCTCCGGGGCCCCGGAGCTCGCCGGTCAGGCGGGCGGTACCTCCAGCGGTATGCCGGTCTCCCGCGCCGACACCTCCCACAGGACGTCGATCTGCTCCTGCAGGCGCCGCCGGCGCAGGACAGGCCGCCGCACCGCCGGGCCGTTGGACCCGAACCGGGGCGCGTACAGCTCGCCGCCCCGGGCTCGCGGGTCGGTCGCCGCCCGGAGCTGGGGCCGGGCCCCCTCGAACGGCGTCATCCCCGACCGCGCCGTCAGCGCCTCGAAGAACGCCCCTACCCACCCGGCGCCGCCCTCCCGCACCGAGCGCGCCTGCAGGTCGGTGTTCGACAGGCCCGGGTGCGCGAGGAGGCTCTGCGCCGCCACCCCCGCGCGGGAGAGCCGCTGGTGGAGGCCCAGGCCGAAGTGCAGGTTGGCCATCTTGGACCGGGCGTAGGAGGCCCAGGCGCCGTAGGCGTCCCGCAGGTGCGGGTCGGCCGGGTCCAGCCGCCGGGCGCGGTGGCGGGCCGTGCTCGTCACCGTCACCACCCGCGCGGCCGGCGCCGCGAGCAGCGCCGGCAGCAGGTGCGCGGTGAGCGCCCAGTGCCCGAGGTGGTTGACCCCGAATTGCAGCTCGAACCCGTCGGCGGTGGTGCGCTGCGGCATCGCCATCACCCCGGCGTTGTTCACCAGCAGGTCCACGCGCGGGTGGGCCGCGAGCACCTGCTGCGCCGTCGTCGCCACCGCGGAGAGGTCGCCCAGGTCCAAAGGCACCACCTCCAGGGACGCGGCCGGGTACCGCTCCGCGATCCGCGCGACCGCTGCCTCCGTCTTCCGCGGGTCGCGGGCGGCGAGGACCACGTGCGCGCCGGCGCCGGCCAGCGCGAGCGAGGTCTGCAGGCCCAGCCCGCCGTTCGCGCCCGTCACCACCGCGGTGCGCCCGCCCAGGTCCGGGATGTCGGCCTCGGTCCAGGTCATGCGCGCATCCTCCCGGGCGGACGCGGCACCCGTCACGGTGGCCCTCGCCGACCGTGGGCGACGACGTCAGGGCAGCCGACCGGTGGCCTTGAGCTCGACCGCCGTCAGCACTTCCCAGCGGACCGCGGAGCTGCCCGGCCGGATCAGCCGCCAGTAGCGGTCGAACCGGCGGCGGGTGCCCTCGTCGGTCGACAGGACGCGGGTCTCCGAGCTCAGCTCCGTGCCGCCGCCCCGCTCGGACAGCCGGAAGTCGATCGCCGCCTTGACCCAGCCGCGCTGGGTGAACCGGCGGAACGCCTCGGCGTCCAGCGCCGGGCCGTCGTCCCCGCCGTCGAGGCGCCAGGCCTGCAGCGGGCCGCCGAAGACGACCGACGACGGCGCCTCGGCGCCCAGCAGCGGCACCGGCAGGGCGTCCAGGAACGGCCGGTCGTGGAGCTGCCCGAGCCCGCGGCCGGAGAGCACCACCGGGAGGAACCGGGCCGCGCCCAGCACCAGGGTCACCGGCAGCTGGGAGAGCCGGACCGCGTGCAGCGCGTCCCAGACGGCAGCCGGGTCGGCCGCGATCCAGCGCGCCTGCCGGGTGACGTGCTCGGGCCGCGGGAGGACGTCGTCGAGGTCCATCAGCCCAGCGCGTCGTACACGGCCCGCACGTAGGCCTCGCTGCGCGGCGAACCGATCAGCCCGCCGCCCATCCGGTTCATCATGTAGGTGATCGTCAGGCGCCGGTCCAGGTCCACCACCGCCAGCGAGCCGCCCCAGCCGCCCCAGAAGAAGGTGCGGCCCGTGGGCACGTAGGGCACCGTCGGCGAGCCGAGGCAGAAGCCCGTCCCCCACCGGAACGGCGCGCCCAGCACCAGGTCCACGCCGTCGGCCTGCACGTCGAACACCTGCTCCACGGTGGCGGGCCGCAGCAGCCGCACCCCGCCGGCCTCACCGCCCAGCGCGAGCGCGCGCAGCACCCGCATGACGCCGCGGGCGTTGGAGTGGCCGTTGAGGGCGCCGAGGTCGGCGGCTCGCCACTCGGGGCTGTTGGCGGCCTTCGCCGAGGCGAGGGGCCCGGTGAAGGTCTTCACCGCGACCGACTCCGGGTCCAGCGTGCGCGGGTCGACGTCCGGGGGCGGCGGGGGCACCACAGGCGCGATGCGGGACACCTCCGACTCGCGCGCCCCGATCTGGAAGTCCGCGCCCAGCGGGTCGGCGATCCGGTCGGCGACGAACTTCTTGAAGGTCGTGCCGGTGATGCGCCGGATCACCTCGCCGACCAGGTGCCCCTGGTTGTTGGCGTGGTAGCCCGACGCCGTCCCCGGCTCCCACCAGGGCCGCTGCTGGGCGAGCCGCTCGGTGGCCGAGGGCCAGTCGTACATGTCGCGGATGGAGAAGGGCTGCTCCCAGCCCGAGACACCGGAGGTGTGCGAGAGCAGCTGCCGCACCCGCACGTCCTTCTTGCCCTTGGCGCAGAACTCGGGCCAGTAGTCGCCCACCGGCGCGTCGAGGTCCAGCTCACCGCGGTCGGCGAGCATCAGCGCGGCGAGCGCCAGCACGCACTTCGTCGTCGACCAGACGTTGACGATGGTGTGCTCCGACCACGGGAGGGTCCGCGCCTCGTCGCGGTAGCCGCCCCAGAGGTCGACGACGGTCTCGCCGTCGAGGTCCACGGCCACCGAGGCGCCGAGCTCCTCGCCGTCCAGCTGCTGCGCCAGCGCCTCGCGCACCCCCGCGAACCGCTCGTCGCACCTGCCGTGGACCTCCGCCATGGGACCTCCTCGCTCGCCCGCGACCTCGTCGTCGCGCCCGGAACCGATCATGGACACACTCCCCGGCCCGGCGGTGGTCCGCCACCCGTCCGGGAACGGAGGTGCGGGAGGGTCGCGGGGCTGGGACCGGTCATCCGGTACCGCTAGGTTTCCCCCGATGACCACGCTGCGACCGGCGCTGCGCCGCCTGCGCATCCGGCTGGTGCCGGTGCCGGCGCAGGCCCTCGGCCTGGCCCTGCTGGTCGGCGTGCTGGCGGCGACGCTGGTGTCGGCGCCGCTCATGGTGGCCAGCGCCGAGCAAGGCGCCTGGGAGCAGGAACGGGCCCGGCTCGGCGAGACCCTCGTCGGCGCGACGCTGGGCAGCACCACGCAGGCCCGCCGGCTGCGCCCCGGCGACGCCCCCGTCTCCCGGGCGACGGACTTCGACGACGCCGTCACCGCCGCTGCCCGTCAGGCGGGCGTGCAGCGGGACGGGCTCGGCGCACCCACCACCTTCACCCGCCTGATGGACCCGATGTCCTACCTCGCGCCCGGCGGCGCGGGCCCGGTCGAGCTGGTGTCCCTCACCGGTGCCGCGGCGCACGTGCAGATCGTCGCGGGCGCCGCCGACGGCACCGGCGTCCTGGTCCCCGAGGAGCTGGCGGCCGCCGCCGGCGTCGGCCCCGGCGACCAGCTCTCCGTGACCTCGGAGGGAGCGCACGCCTCCCCGGCGCTGCCGGTGAGCGGGGTCTACGCCGCCCCGGAGGCCCCCTACCCCGGCTTCTGGGCGCCCTACGGTTTCCTCTACCGCCCGGTGCTCGACCCGCAGAGCGGCAACCTCGAGCACCCCCCGCCGGTGGTCATCGCACCGCGCGACCTCGCCGTCGCGACCGCCGCCGCGCTCGACCGCGACCTCTTCCTGGAGTGGTTCCTCCCGCTGCGCCCGGATCTGCCGGTCGCCCGGGTCCGCGAAGCGGCCGGTGCCGCGGAGCGGCTGCAGGTGACGATGGCCTCTCCCGACTCGGCCGTGGCCCAGCTCCTCGACGAGGAGGGCTACCAGGCGCCGGTCGCCCGGTCCGGGCTCCCCACCGTCCTCGACCGGGTCGACACCACCCGCGAGCTGCTCGAGCCCCCGGTCCGCGCCGTCGGCATCGGTGGCGGCGCGGCCGCGCTGGTCCTGGTCGGCGCCTGGGCGGGCCACCGGGTGCACCGCCGGGACGACGAGCTCCGCTCCCTGGTGGTCCGGGGCCTGTCGCCCGCCCGCGCCGCCCTGCACGCCGCGGGTGAGGCGGTGCTGCCCGTGACGGCCGGGCTCGCGGCCGGAGGCCTGGCGGGGTGGGCGTCGGTGCGGGAGCTGGGCCCGTCGACGACCCTCCCGCCCGGTGCGCTCGGGCAGGCCCTCGGGTTCCTCGCCGCCGGCGGGGTGGCCGCGCTGGCGGTCGTGGCCTTGGTGACCGCGGGGCTGACCGCCCACCTGGACTCGATCGGCAGCGGCGCCGCCGCGCACCTGCTGGGCCGGGTGCCGTGGCTGGCCGTCACTGCCGTGGTCACCGTCGTCGCGGCCGTCCCGCTGGTCGTCGGGGACCCCGCCGAGCGGGCCGGCCGGATCGACGTCCTCGCGCTGGTCGTGCCGCTGCTGGTCACCGTCGTCGTGGCCGGGGCACTCACCGCCCTGCTCCCCCGGGTGGCCGCCGGCGACCGGCTGCGCGGGCTGCCGGTCGGGCTCTTCCTCGCGGTCCGGCGCGTGCTGGCCGGGCAGGGCCCGGCCCGCGTGGTCGTGGTGACCACGGCGCTGTCGCTGGCGCTCGTCGTCTACGCCGGGGCGCTGGCCAGCTCGACCGCCCGCACCGTCGAGGTGAAGGCGGCCGTGGCCACCGGCAGCGACGTCGTGGTGCCCCTCGGCAGCGAGGACACGACCGGGCTGCGCCCGCCGGACGGCACGGCGGTGGTGGGCGTCGAGAACGACGCCGCGCTGCTGCCGGGGGACACCAGGACCGACGTGCTGGTCGTGCGGCCGGACGAGGTCGCCCACGTGGTGCGGTGGGACGACGGGCTGGCCGACCGGCCGCTGGATGAACTCATGGCGGCGCTGGCCGGGTACCGGGGCGACCGGGTGCCGGTGCTGCTGGCCGGTCCCCTCCCCGGCAGCCTGGTCGAGGGCACCGGTGGCGAGCTCACCCTGGACTTCGGCCACTACTCGCTGCCGGTGCAGGTGGTCGGTCGCGCCGCCGCCTTCCCGGGCCAGGCATCCAGCGAGCCGCTCGCCGTCGCCGAGTGGGAGGCGTACGCCGCCGCGCTGGAGGCGGCGGGCCGCGACCCGGCGCTCGTGCTGGCGCGCGAGGCCTGGGCCCGCGGGACCCCCGGACCGGTCCTCGACTCGCTCGCGGCGGCGGGCTACCGGAGCGACCCGACTCGGGCGGTGCGGACGGCCGCCGAGTTCGCCGCGCGGCCCGAGCTCGGGGCCCAGACGTGGTCGCTGGCCTACCTGCGCGCGGTCGCGCTGGCCGCGGGGGCGCTCGGGCTCGTCGGGCTGGCCATGCACGCCGTCGCCCAGCAGCGCCGCCGCACGGTCGGCGTGCTCCTGCTCCGGCGCATGGGCCTGGGCCGCCGCGCCTCGCACACCGCCTCCGGGGCGGAGATCGGCCTGCTCGCCGGGCTCTCCGCGCTCGTCGCCGTCCTGGTGGCCCTGCCCACCTCGGCGCTGGTGCTCCGGGTGCTGGACCCGCTGCCCGCGCTGCAGCCCGCGGCCGTGTTCGCCGTGCCCTGGGCCGCTCTCGCCGTCGTGGCAGGCGGTGTCGTGCTGGTCACCGCCGTCGGGTCGTGGCTGGTCGGCCGCACCGCCCGGCGGACCCCCGGAGGTCAGGTGATGCGCGATGCGACGTGACGGCGGGCCCGCGGCCACCTGCGAGGGGCTGGTCCGCATCTACTGGTCACCCAGCGGTGAGGTGCACGCGCTGAAGGGCGTGGACGTCGTCGTGCCCGCCGGGCGGCTGACCGCCATCACCGGTCCCTCGGGCTCGGGCAAGAGCTCGCTGCTGCGGATCCTCGCCGCGCAGGACCGGCCCACCGCCGGGCGGGCCGAGGTGGCCGGGCACGCGCTGACCGGCCTGTCCGCCCGGCGGCTCCGGGCGCTGCGCCGCCGCCACATCGGCTACGTCTTCGCCCGGCCACCGCAGAACCTACTGCCGCACCTCACCGGGCACGAGCACCTGGCCCTGGCCGCCCGGCTGCGGGGCGTCGGCCGCCACGACGCCCGGCAGCAGGGCGCCGAGCTGCTCGACCTGCTCGGCATCGCCGACCGCGGCGGCCACCTGCCCGGTCAGCTCTCCGGCGGGGAGCAGCAGCGGCTCGCCTTCGCGCAGGCGGTCATCGGCCGTCCCGCGCTCGTGGTCGCCGACGAACCGACGAGCGAGCTGGACAGCGCCACCACCGGCGACCTGCTCACCGCCGTGCACGGGCTCACCCGCACCGGCACCACCGTCGTCATGGCCACGCACGACCCGCTGGCCGCGGGGGCCGCCGACCAGGTCATCCACCTGCGCTCCGGCGCGGTCTCCCACGAGGAGGTGGCCGGGCGGCGGCTGGCCGTCATCGACGGCGACGGTCGCGTCCAGCTGCCCGAGGAGGCGCTCGCCCGGTTCGCCGCGCGGCGGGTGCTGATCGACCTCACCGAGGACGGCGTCGTGCTGAGGGACCCCTCGTGACCGCGCTGCGCGCCGCGGGCCTGCACAAGACCTACCGCCGCGGACGCGAACGGGTGCACGCCCTCCGCGCGGTGGGCATCGAGGTGCACCCCGGTGAGACGGTCGCGCTGCTGGGCCGCTCCGGCTCGGGGAAGACGACCCTGCTCAACTGCCTCCTGGGGTGGGAGACGCCGGACGCCGGCGAGGTGCGCGTGCCCGGCGTGGCCACCCCGGAGCAGGCACCGTGGACCACGGTCGCGGTCGTGCCGCAGCGGTTCGGCCTGCTGGAGGAGCTGACGCTCGCCGACAACGTGGCGCTGCCCGCCCGGCTCGCCGGGCGACCGGACGCCCTCGCGGCCGCGCACGGGGCGCTGGAGGCCGTGCGCCTGGGGCACCTCGCCGGCCGCCGGCCCCAGGAGGTGTCCCTCGGTGAGCAGCAGCGCACCGCGCTGGCGCGGGCGCTCGTCGTCCGCCCCGCGTTCCTCGTCGCCGACGAGCCCACCGGCCGGCTCGACGAGGAGCTCACCGCGCACGTCCTGACCACGCTGCGGGAGCACTGCGCCGACTGGGGCACCGGCGTCCTGCTGGCCAGCCACGACCCGGCGGTCATCGCCTCGGCCGACCGGCTGGTACGGCTGCACGACGGCGCGGTGGTCGACCCCGGGTGAACGCCCGGGGGCGTCGTGCCCCAGGAGCACCGACGCGGTGGTGGAATGCTCAACCACCCAGCCGGGTTCCCCACGCGACGGCAACCGGTCGGGACGGCGGAGGAGACGACATGGCACGGATCGGCGTGTTCGGCGGTACGGGGTACGCGGGGGGCCACCTGGTGGCAGAGGCGGCCCGGCGGGGCCACCAGGTGACGTCGTGGAGCCGGTCGCTCCCCGAGCAGCGGGCCGAGGGCGTGGGCTACGAGCAGGGCTCGCTGCTGGACCCGGCCGCCCGGAAGGCGGCGCTCGAGGCGGCCGACGTCGTGGTGGTCGCCGTCGCGCCGCGGGGCGACATGGCCGGCGCGGTGCGCGGGGGCATCGCGGCGCTGGCCGCCGAGGCGGAGCGGGCCGGGGTCCGGCTGGGCGTGGTCGGGGGCACGGGGTCCCTCCGCGTGCGCGAGGGCGGCCCGCTGGTGTTCGACACCCCCGACTTCCCGGCCGAGTACCGCCCGGAGAGCGTCGAGATGGCCGGCGCGCTGGCCGAGCTGCGGGCGACGGAGGTCCTCGACTGGTTCTACGTCAGCCCGCCCGCCGGCTTCGGGGCCTACGCCCCCGGGGAGCCGCGGGGCACCTACCGGGTCGGCGGGGAGGTCCTGCTGACCGACGACGAAGGCGGCTCCTTCATCAGCGGAGCCGACTTCGCCCGCGCCCTGGTCGACGAGATCGAGCAGCCGGCCCACCGGCGGGCCCACTTCACGGTCGCCTACTGACCCCGGGGGCGGTGCGTCCAGCCCTCCTGGGCTACCGGTGGACACCCCGGACCTGGCAGCGGCGCGGCTGGCCCTGACCCGGGGAGGGGGGGGGGGGGGGGGGGGGGGGGGGGGGGGGGGGGGGGGGGGGGGGGGGGGGGGGGCGGGGGGGGGGGGGGGGCGGCGCCGCCCCGGGGGCGCGGCGGGCCCCCCGCCCCCCCCCCCGCCGGCTCACCCCGGGGGCGTCAGGTCCCCGGTCTCCAGCTCGCCGACCCGCTGGTAGGCCGCCATGACCGCCCCGGTCGAGGTCACCTCCGAGGAGGTGAGCCGCCACGACCGGGGGGCCGAACCGTCGGCGAACAGCCGCTTGCCCGCGCCCACCACGACCGGGAAGGTGATCAGCCGCAGCTCGTCGACCAGGTCCTCGCGCAGCAGCGTGTGCACCAGACCGGCCGAGCCGTGCACCTGCAGCTCCCCGCCGTCCTGCGCCTTCAGCTCGCGCACCGCCGACGGCACGTCGCCGTCGAGCAGCCGCGCGGCGTCCCACTCCAGCGGTCCGGTGAGCGTCCGCGACGCCACGTGCTTGGTCAACGTGTTGAGCGCCGTACCGACCGGGTCGCCCTCCGTCGGCGCCTTCGGCCAGTGCGCGGCGAAGATCTCGTAGGTGCCGCGCCCCAGGAGGAAGTCCTCGGCGGAGGCGAACCACCGCTCCACCCGGGCGCCCATGGCGTCGTCGAAGTGGGGCACGAGCCAGCCGCCCCGGCGGAAGCCGCCCGTGGTGTCCTCCTCGGGGCCACCGGGGGCCTGCATGACCCCGTCGAGGGTCAGGAACGTGGTGACGACGAGCGGGCGCATGCGGTGCTCCTTGCCTGGCGGGGTCGGTCGCCGGGTAGACGGCCGGCGGCCCCCGAACTCATCGCCGCGGGTCCCGGGCCGGCACCGCGGGTCAGGGCAGGCGTCGCGCGCGCCGGCGCTGCGTGCTCTTCGCGCCGTACATCGCGCGGTCGGCGCGCGCGATGACGTCGTCCGCCGGCTCCCCGGGGTGCCCGATGGCCGTCCCGATGCTCACCCCGATGGACAGCGGCCCGTCCGGTCCGGGGAACGGTGCGCCCAGCCGGGCGACGACGCGACGCGACAGCTCGGCCAGGTCCGCCTCGCTCCCGGTGGGGCAGACGATCACGAACTCGTCGCCGCCGAAGCGCGTCACCAGGTTCTCGGCGCCGGCGACCTCGACGAGGCGGGTGGCCACCCCGGCGAGCAGGCGGTCGCCCACCCCGTGCCCGTACTGGTCGTTGACCTCCTTGAAGTGGTCGAGATCGCAGAACAGGAGCCCGCAGCCGGTCATCTCCAGCCGCAGCCCGAGCACGTCGAACAGCGCCCCCCGGTTGGAGATCCGGGTCAACGGGTCGGTGCGGGTCTGCTCGTGCAGCCACGCCTCCCGGGCCCGCTCCTCGGTGACGTCCAGGCCCACGCAGGCGACCGCCCAGGGCCGGCCGTCGTCGTCCCGCAGGACGGTGTTGCGCAGGGCGATCCGCCGCAGCGCACCCCGGCCGTCGACCCAGTCGGCCTCCAGCGGGTGGGCCGTCCCGCTCGCGATCGCCAGCCGCACGGCGTTCTCCGCGTAGGGGACGTCGCTCGGGATCACCCAGACGTCGACGAACCGCCGGCCGAGCAGCGCGTCCCGGCCGAGGCCGGTGAAGCGCTGCAGGGCGGGGTTGGCGAGCACGATCCTGCCCTCGGCGTCGACGATGCACAGGAGCGCGTCGACCGCCTGCACGAAAGCGCACGCCAGGTGGGCGTCCGGCAGCCCGGCGGCCGGGTCGCCGCGCGGCACCGCCCCGTCCTGCGCAGGCATCCCGCGCTCACCCCCGCTGCTCGTCGGACGGACCGGTTCCGCGCCCGGGGCGGTGACCCTACGGCCGGAGGCGCCCCGCGGCGACCCGTTCCGGACTGCCCCGGCACCCCGCGTTGCCTAACGTGGCCGGAGTACGGGGAACCGAGGGGGAAGGAGTTCCACATGCTGTCCGAGAGGTCCGCACCCGTCGTCCAGGCCACGCTGCCGGTCGTCGCGGAGAACATCCAGGAGATCGCGCGGCGCTTCTACGCGCACCTGTTCGGGGAGCACCCCGAGCTGCTCGACGGCACGTTCAACCGCGGCAACCAGGCCGAGGGCACCCAGCAGGTGGCGCTCGCCGGCTCCGTGGCGGTGTTCGCCAGCGCACTGGTCGACCACCCCGACCGGCTGCCCGAGCACCTGATGAGCCGCATCGCCCACAAGCACGCCTCGCTGGGCATCACGCCCGCGCAGTACCAGGTCGTCCACGACAACCTGTTCTGGGCGATCGCCGACGTGCTCGGCGACGCCGTCACACCGGAGGTCGCCGCCGCCTGGGACGAGGTCTACTGGCTGATGGCCAACGCGCTCATCAACCAGGAGCGCGGCCTCTACAGCGCCCGCGGCGTCCGGCCCGAGACGGTCTGGCGGGAGTGGGAGGTGACCGACAAGGTCCGCGAGACCGACGACGTCGTCACCTTCAAGGTCAAACGGGTCGACGACCGGCTGGTGAAGACCTCGCTGCCCGGCCAGTACGTGACCGTGCGCCCGGTGATGCCCGACGGCGTCCGCCAGCCCCGGCAGTACAGCCTCACCGCCGCCGACGACGGCGAGCACCGCCAGTTCGCGGTCAAGCGGGTGCACGGTGGCGGCAAGCCCGACGGCGAGGTGTCCAACCTGCTGCACGACCGGGTCCAGGTGGGCGACCGCGTCGAGATGTCCCTGCCGTTCGGCGACGTCGTCCTCGACGACTCCGGCCGTCCCGTGGTCTTCGCCAGCGCCGGCATCGGCATCACCCCGATGGCCGGGATGCTGTCGCACCTGGTCAACGCCGGTTCGCACCTGGACATCCGGCTCTGGCACGCGGCGCTCGACGAGCCCTCCTGGGCGCTGCGCCAGCAGGTGCTCGACGACGTCCGCAAGCTGCCCAACGGGCGGATCGACGTCTGGTTCGAGCGCGGCGGCGACTGCTCGCTGCCGGTCGACGGGGTGCACGCCGGGGAGGTGGGCCTCGACGAGGTGGAGGTGCCGCCGGGCGCCCTGTACTACCTCTGCGGCCCGCTGCCGTACATGCAGGCGCTGCGCAGCCGGCTCATCGACCGCGGCATCCCGCCGAAGGACATCCAGTACGAGGTGTTCGGCCCCGACCTGTGGCAGGCCGATCTGGACTGAGCGGGGGCCGGGCGGCAGGCACCGCCCGGCCCCGGCGCTCAGCGCCCCGCGGTCGCCAGCGTGGGGTAGTCGGTGTACCCCTCCGGGCCCGACGTGTAGAAGGTCCGCGGGTCGGGCTCGTTCTCCGGGTGCTCCCCGGCCCACCGCTCGACCAGGTCGGGGTTGGCCAGCACCGGACGGCCCACGGCGACGGCCTCGGCGTGCGCGTCCTCGGTCAACCGGACGGCCTCCGCGCGGGTGGTGACCGTGCCGAAGCCGCTGTTGGCGATCAGGGGTCCGCCGAACCGACGGCGGAGCTCCTGCACCAGGTCCCCGCCGGGCTCCACGTGCAGCACGCTGAGGTAGGCCAGGCCCAGCGGCCGGAGCCCGTCCACCAGCGCGCCGTAGGTGGCCAGCACATCGGCGCGGTCGGTCTCCAGGGCCCCCTGGATGTTGTGCTCCGGCGAGATCCGCACCCCGACGCGCCCGGCGCCGATCTGGTCGGCGACGGCGGTGGCGACCTCGAGCAGCAACCGGGCCCGGTTCGCCGGACTGCCGCCGTAGGCGTCCTCGCGCCGGTTGGACGCCGGCGACAGGAACTCGTGCAGCAGGTACCCGTTGGCACCGTGCAGCTCGACGCCGTCCAGACCGGCGTCGACCGCGCGACGGGAGGCGGCGACGAAGTCGGCGACCGTGGCCCGCACCTCCTCGGTGGTGAGCGCGTGCGGCACCGGGAAGGGCAACTTGACCCCACCGCCGACGTGCACCTCACCGTCGATCGCGATGGCGCTCGGCCCGACGACGCGCGTGCCGGTCAGCTCGGGGTGGGAGACCCGCCCGCCGTGCATGACCTGCATGACGATGCGGCCGCCGCGGGCGTGCACCGCGTCGGCGACCCGGCGCCAGCCGGCGGCCTGCTCGTCGGTCACGATGCCCGGCTGCCCGGCGAAGGCGCGGGACTCCTCGTTCGGGAAGGTCCCCTCGGTGATGATCAGGCCCACGCCCGCGCGCTGCTCGTAGTGCTCGACGACGACGTCGCGGGGGACGCCGGCGCGCCCGGATCGCATGCGGGTGAGCGGGGCCATGACGACGCGGTTGGCGAGCTCGAGGTCGCCCAGCCGCACGGGGGAGAACAGGTCCATGACCGGCGCAACCGCCGGGCGCGCGCGGGGGATTCCGGCGTGCGGCGAGCGTCACGCGGCCGGCCGCCGGTGGCGGGTCGCGGGTCAGCCGGCGAGGGCGGCGTCCTGCTGGGCCAGGCCGGCCAGCCGGGCGTACCGGCCGCCGAGCGCCAGGAGTTCCTCGTGGGTGCCCTGCTCGACGACCCGGCCGGCGTCGAGCACCACGATGCGGTCGGCGTCGCGCACGGTGGAGAGCCGATGCGCGATGGTGATCGTGGTGCGCCCGCGGGCGGCCTCGTCCAGCGCGGCCTGCACCGCCCGCTCGGTCTCGTTGTCCAGGGCGCTGGTCGCCTCGTCGAGCACGAGCACCCGCGGGTCGCGCAGCAGCGTGCGGGCGATCGCCAGCCGCTGCTTCTCCCCGCCCGAGAAGCGGTGACCGCGCGCCCCGACCACCGTGTCGTAGCCGTCGGGCAGCGCGGCGATGACGTGGTGGACCTGGGCGCGGCGGGCGGCGTCGACCAGCTCGGCGTCGGTGGAACCGGGTCGGGCGTGGAGCAGGTTCTCCCGGACCGTGCCGTGCAGGAGGTAGGTCTCCTGGGACACCACGCCGACGACCCGCGCGAGATCGGCGAGCCGCAGGTCGCGGACGTCGACGCCGTCGATCAGCACCCGCCCGGTGGTCGGGTCGTTCAGCCGGGCCACCAACGAGGCGAGCGTGCTCTTCCCCGAGCCGGTCTCGCCCACCAGCGCCAGGCTGGAGCCGGCGGGCACGCTGACGTCGACGTCGTCGAGCGCGGCGCGGACGCCGTCGGGGTAGCGGAAGCCGACGCGCTCGAAGCGCACCTCACCGCGCGCCACCGCCCGGTCGAGCGGCACGGGGGAGGCGGGGTCGTCGATCTCGACGGGCAGGTCGAGGTACTCGAACACCCGGCTGAACAGCGCCATGGAGGCGGTGAGCGAGACGCCGATGTCCAGCAGCTGCATGAGCGGGCGGAAGAGCGCGCCCTGCAGGGTGGTGAAGGCGACCAGCGTGCCGATGGTCATCCCGCCCGACGTCGCCGGCAGGCCGGCGGCCAGGTAGATCAGCGCCGGGATGCCGGCGAAGACGACGCTCATGGTGGCCATCCGCCAGCGGCCGGCGAGCTGCGAGCGCACCTCGAGGTCGACCAGGAGCTCCGACGTGCCGGCGAAGCGCCGCGACTGCTCGGGCCCGGCGCCGAGGGTCTTGCCGAGCAGCACGCCGCTGACGCTGAGCCCCTCCTCGACCTGGGAGTGCAGGTCGGCCAGGTGCCGCTGTCGCTGGGCGGTGATCGTGCGGCGCATCCGGGCGACGCGCCGGGTCAGCCAGATCGCCGGCGGCAGCACGACGAGCGAGAGCAGCGACAGCCGCCAGCTCAGCACCACCATCGCGACCACCGTGCCGACGACCGTGGTCGCGTTCGCCGCGAAGGACGTGGCGGTCGAGGTCACCACCGACTGCATCCCGCCGATGTCGTTCATCAGCCGCGACTGCACCTCGCCGCCCTTGGTGCGGGTGAAGAAGCCCAGGGACTGGCGCTGCAGGTGCGTGAAGACGCCCGTCCGGAGGCCGTGCATGACCCGCTGGCCGACGGTGGTGGACAGCCAGGTCTGGACGACGCCGAAGACGGCCGTGACCACGGTGACGGCCAGCATGCCGCCCACCGCCCAGAGCAGCAGCGGCACGTCCTGCTCGGGGATCGCCTCGTCGATGACCAGGCGGATCAGGAAAGGGGTGGCCAGCGCGACCACCGAGGACGCCACGATCAGGGCCACCACGACGGCGAGCTGCCGGC
Source organism: Blastococcus sp. SYSU DS0533 (assembly GCF_054050775.1). Lineage (NCBI taxonomy): Bacteria > Bacillati > Actinomycetota > Actinomycetes > Geodermatophilales > Geodermatophilaceae > Blastococcus > Blastococcus sp. SYSU DS0533. The sequence goes on from NZ_JBJGZZ010000010.1 coordinate 45,551, forward strand.
GGTAGGGCCCGAACAGCGCGGCGACCCGGCTCCAGCGCACCGGGGAGCGCTCCAGCTGGGCCAGGTCGGCCGGGTCGGGCCGGCGGGCGGAATTCCCACCACCGCCGCCGCCACCACCACCGCGGCCTCCGCCGCCGGTCATCGTCTCGCTGATCTCGCCACCTCCAGATTGCTGAGGTTACCTCACTGCCCGGTAACGGGAGCACTGTCGTTACCATTCCCCCGTGACCGAGGACCGGACCGGCGAGCTGGGCGACCTGCTCATGCGGGTGGCCCGCACGCAGCGCCGCCGATGGCGGGAAGCGCTCGCGCCTTGGGACCTCTCCCCCCACCAGGCCCGGGCCCTGCGGGTGGTCTGCGAGCGAGAGGGCGTCCGGCTCACCGACCTGGCGGAGGCGCTGCACATCGCGCCCCGTTCGGCGACGGAGGTGGCCGACGGGCTGCAGGAGCGCGGGCTCGTCGAGCGGACGCCGGACCCCGCCGACCGCCGGGCGGTCCTGCTGCGGCCGACGGACGAGGGCCGCCGGGTGCGGGGCGAGATCGGCCGCGCGCGGGCCGCCGACTCCGCCGAGCTCTTCGCCCGCCTGGGCCCCGAGGACCGCACCGCGCTCACCCGGATCCTGCGCACGCTCGCCGACTGACCGCGCCGCCGTGCGGCCGCCGGGACCTCCCGCCGCCCGGTGGGCCCGGCGAGCGCACAGCCGCGGGGGCGCGCGCCCGAGAATGGGGCCGACCTGCACCGCCGTCCGGGGAGGCCCGATGAGGGAGCAGCTGGGGATCGACTGGCAGACGGCCGGCTACGTCGTCCTGACCACGGTGTCCATGTACCTGGTGCTGGTCCTCTGCGTCCGGCTCGTCGGCCAGCGCAGCCCTCGCCACCATGTCGAGCTTCGACCTCGGCTGCGCCATCGCGCTCGGGGCCGTGATCGGCCGGACGGCGCTGCTCCTCGACCCGACGCTGCTCACCGGCGTCGTCGCGATCGTCACCCTCTTCGCCACGCAGTTCGCCCTGGTCAGGGTCCGGCGCAGCCGATGGGTCGACCGGCTGCTGAACCGGCCCCCCGTGCTGCTGATGGCCGGGGGCGGTGGGCGTGGTGCGCCGGTTGTTCTCCGACGTGCCCGGCGCCGGGCTGACTACTGCCGCCCGGGCGGGTGCTCGGCCCGCCAGCCGTCGAACGCTGCCAGGAACGAGGCGGCCATCCGGTTCTCGGTGAGCACCTCCTCGCGGTCCCGGTCGTCGCGCATCCGGTCGGCCAGCGCCATCGTGTTGAACTTGATGGCGCGGAAGTAGGGGATGAACGAGCCGGGCGTGAAGGCCCGCTTCGACGGCCGTGGCTCGACGCCCTCGGGCGCCCACGGCCCGGGCTCGGGGATCGCGGGCAGGCCGAGCCCCTCCAGGGCGGTGAGGAGGGGCTCGTCGTCCGTCCGGTCGGTGAAGTCGCGCGAGAGCTCGTGGAACACCTCGCGGCCGTCGGGGGCGACCGCGACGACGACCGGGCGGAAGATCGAGGCGTCCTCGTCCCACGCGCCCAGAGGCCTGGCCAGCCGGGACCCGTCGGGATCGCTCACCCAGCGGTAGGGGACGTGCCAGGTGCGGTCGAAGGCGAGCTGGGCCTCGGGTGGGTCGACGGAGGCGAGCACCACCTCGGTACCGGCGGCGGCGAGACGGGGGAGCGACGGGGCCAGGCGGACCGCCTGGGCGCAGCAGTAGGGCTACCAGTCGCCCCGCAGGCCGATCAGGAGCAGGGCCGCGCGGTCGTCGGACCGCAGCGCGAGCAGGTCGGCGGTGTCCACCAGGCCACGGTAGGCAGACGCTCGGCGCGGCGCACCCGGGGCGCGCGGGTCGCCGAACTCATCAACCGTGGGGGCGGTCGTGCCAGGAGTCACAGGAGAAGGGCTCACGTTGCCGGCAGCCCGGTCGTTGAATCGGTAGGGCACCACCGACGACGACGAGAAGCAGGAACCCGACGTGACCACACCCGCTGCCCAGCAGACCACCGCCGGCGCCACCACGCGCCCCGGCCCCGCCGACCGCGCCACCCGGCGGGCGCGCGGCAGCCGCCCCCGCCGCTGGACCCTGGACCGGATCATCGCGGAGCTGAACCGGGGCGCCTGATCCCGGCTGCCCGGAAGCCCGACCCGCATCGGATACGGGAGGACGCTTCCGGTGGAGATGTCTCACCGCTAAGATTTCCGCCCATGAGCGAACGCCGGGTCCGCATCGGCATCGACACCGGCGGGACGTTCACCGACGTCGTCGCCGTGGACGAGGAAACCGGGCGGACGACCACCACCAAGACTCCGTCCACCCCCGCCGACCCGGCTGAGGGCTTCCTCACCGGCGTCCGCAAGGTCCTGGACCTGATGGGTCTCCCGGGCGAGGCGGTGACCGCCGTCAGCCACGGGACGACGGTGGCCACCAACCAGCTGCTCGAGGGCAAGCTGGACCGCCTCGGCTTCATCACCACCGAGGGCTACGAGTCGGTCCTGGAGATCGCCCGCCAGTCGGTGCCCGACGGCTACGGCAACAGCTACTTCTGGGTCAAGCCGCCGCGGATCGTGCCGGCCGACCTGGTGCGCACCGTCCGCGGCCGGCTGGACCACACCGGCGCGGAGGTGCGGCCCTTCGACGAGGACGACGCCCGCGCCGCCGCCCGGTTCTTCCGCGACGCCGGCATCACCACCATCGGCGTCTGCTTCCTGCACGCCTACGCGAACGACGCCCACGAGCGGCGGATGCTCGCGGTGATCCGCGAGGAGCACCCCGGCGCGGTCGTGAGCATCAGCTCCGAGGTCCTCCGCGAGTACCGGGAGTACGAGCGCTCGGTGACCACGCTGGTGGACGCCGCCGTCAAGCCCAAGGTCGGCGCCTACGTCACCAACATCCGCACCCGCCTCGACGAGATCGCGCCGGGCGTGCCGTTCTACGTGATGAAGAGCAACGGCGGCGTCCTCTCGGCCGCCGAGGTCGTGCACCAGCCGATCACCACGATGCTCTCGGGCCCGGCCGCCGGCGCCCTGGGCGCGGCGCTGATCGCCGGCACCGCGGGCTTCGACCGGGTGCTCACCTGCGACGGCGGCGGCACCTCCACCGACGTCACGGTGGTCATCGACGGCGAGCCGACGCTCACCACCGAGGGCTCGGTCGGCGACTACCCGTCCAAGATCCCGATGATCGACGTCGTCACCGTGGGCGCCGGCGGCGGCTCGATCGCGTGGCTCTCCCCCGAGGGCACGCTCAAGGTCGGCCCGAAGTCGGCCGGCGCCGACCCCGGCCCCATGTGCTACCCGCAGGGCGGTGACCAGCCGACCGTCACCGACGCGCACGTCGTGCTCGGCCGGATCCCCCCGCACCTGCTCGGCGGCGAGATCCCGCTGAGCGTCGACGCCGCGCGCGCCGGGCTGGAGCAGCTCGGCGGCAAGCTCGACCTCTCCCTCGAGCGCACCGCCACCGGGATCCTGGAGATCTCCGCGTGGAACCAGGCCAACGCCCTGCGCCAGGTGACCGTCGCCAAGGGCCTCGACGTCCGCGACTTCACGCTCACCACCTTCGGCGGCTCCGGGTCGCTGCTGGCCTGCCGCCTCATGGACATCCTCGGCCTGCCGCGCACGCTGGTGCCGCCGAACCCCGGCAACGTCAGCGCGTTCGGCCTGCTCACCGTCGACGTCCGCAACGACTACGTGCAGACCGTCGTCAGCAAGCACGCCGACCTCGACCTGGACCGGGTGCGCGCGGTCTTCGCCGACCTGGAGGGGCAGGCGGCGAGCGCGCTGGACGGCGAGGGCTTCGCCCGCGACCAGCAGCGCATGCAGCGGACGGCGGACCTGCGGTACGTGGGCCAGGCGTTCGAGGTGCGGGTCCCGGTCGCCGACGGCGAGCTCGACAGGGCTGCCGTCGAGGAGGTCGCGCAGACCTTCCACGCCGCCCACCGCCAGCTGTACGGCTACGACTTCGCCGACGACCCGCGCCAGGCCGTCGAGTGGGTCAACCTGCGGGTCAGCGGGATCGGCCCGATCCGCCGCCCGGACCTGGTGGAGCTGCCGTCGCGCCGGGAGGGCACGGTCGGCGGGGCGATGTCGGGCTCCCGCCGCGTCTTCTTCGACGACTGGGTGGACACGCCGACCTACAACCGGCCCGACCTCGCTCCCGGCGACGTGGTCAGCGGCCCGGCGATCATCGAGGAGTTCGGCTCCACCGTCCCCGTGCACCCCGGCTTCGCCGCCACCGTCGACGCCCACGGGAACCTGATCCTCACGCGCGCCGAGGCGGGCGACCTGCTGCTCACGAAGGAGTCGGGCCAGTGACGACGTTCCCCACCGGTCCCCTGAAGGCCACGAAGGTCGACGCCGACCCCGTCCTCGTCGAGATCGTCGCGGGCACGCTGGCCGCGATCGAGAAGGAGGTGGAGACCTCCATCGGGCGCACCTCGCGCTCGCCCATGATCCGCGACGCGCACGACTTCCGGGCCGGCATCCACGACCGGAACCTGCGCAAGCTCACCGGCCGGTCGTACTCGGCGCTGGTGCACCCGGTGGTGCGCGACTACCCGATCGAGCAGATGAACGTCGGGGACGTCTTCTTCCACAACGACGTCTACGCCTCCGAGGGCGGCATCGGCCACCTGCCCGACCTGTGCGTCACCGTGCCGGTCTTCGCCCACGTGGACGGCGCCGAGAAGGTGGTCGCGTTCATCCAGGCGTTCGGGCACCACGACGACATCGGCGGCGCGGTCCCCGGCTCCATGCCGAGCGCGGCGACCAGCGTGTACGAGGAGGGCCTGATGGTCCCCCCGATCAAGCTGTGGGACCGCGGCGTGCCCAACGAGAGCGCGCTGAAGATCATGACCCGCAACTCGCGGATGCCCGACTCGCTGGCGGCGGACCTGGATGCGGAGTGCTCGGCCTGCCTGGCCGGCGCCCGGCGACTGGGCGAGCTGTTCGACCGCTACGGCGTGGCCGCCGTCGAGGCGTGCTTCGACGCGATCCTGGCGAACTCCACCGAGGTGTACCGGCGGGAGATCCTCTCCCAGATCCCCGACGGCACGTACGTCTGGGAGGACTACGCCGAGCACGACGGCGTCGAGGAGCCCAAGCTCCACCGCCAGCGGATCACGCTGACCATGGACTCCACCAGGGAGACCCCGCTGGTCATCGACTTCACGGGCACCGGCCCGCAGGCCAAGGGCCCGATCAACCACTGCGGCGACTACGCCGACGGGAACTTCCTCAAGAAGTGGCTGGCGCCCATCCTGCGCAACCTGGCCGAGTCGCCGGAGCGGATGGCCCAGCTCGACGTCAACGAGGGCGTCGTCCCGCTGATCGAGATGCGCTTCCCCGAGAAGGGCACGCTGCTCACCCCGATCTTCCCGGCACCGACCAACGCCCGGACGTTCGTGATCCTGCGGCTGCTCGGCGTCCTGGCCGGCGTGCTGGCCAAGGCCACCGGCGGCCGGATGCCCGCCGACCAGGAGACGATCCGCTACACCGGCGTCTACGGCACGGACTTCGACGGGCAGCCCTACCTGATGCGCGAGGTGCTCGGCGGCGGCTCCGGCGGGCGGTACTACGCCGACGGCGAGGACACCATCCACGTCGTCCCCGACTCGCGGAACCTGCCGACCGAGTTCACCGAGGGCCGGTTCCCGCTGCGGGTCGAGCGGCTCGGTCTGGCCGTGGACTCCGGTGGCCCCGGGCGGTACCGCGGCGGCTGCGGCTACGAGAAGCACATCCGGGTGCTGCGCGACGCGCACTTCATGTCCATCGCCGACCGATCGATCCTCGCCTGCTGGGGCGTGAAGGGCGGCAAGGCCGGGCGGCCGTTCCAGATCACCGTCGACCCGGGCGGCCCCGACGAGCACGAGGTGGACGCGCTCGCCGACGCGGAGCCGCTGAAGGCCGGCACGGTCGTGCGCATCCGGACGACGGGCGGCGGCGGCTGGGGCGACCCGCTGGACCGGCCGGTGGACGAGGTGCTGCGCGACATCGCCTGGCGGAAGGTGTCGGTCGCCGGCGCCCGCGAGGACTACGGCGTCGTGGTGCTCGACGACGGGACGGCGGACGAGGCCGCGACCGACGAGCTGCGCGCCTCGCTGCGGGCCTCCCGCACCGGCGACGAGCCGTTCTTCGACCGCGGGCCCGGCTACGCCACCCTCTCGGGCGGCGCCGCGTTCAACGAGTTCGACGTCCTGCAGGGGTAGCCGGCGACCCCTGCGGGACGTCCCGGAGGAAGTAGGTCTCTGCCCCGCCCGGCGGGGCAGAGACCTACTGCACACGGCTCAGGTCACCGGGTCGGTGGTCCCGGTCTCCGGCTTGGCCTGGTCACCTGCCTGGCCGTCGTCCCCCTCGGTGGACATGTCCTGCTCGACGCCCTCCGGGGTGAACGGCGTCTCCTCGAGCACGTTCTCCCGGGCCTCGTCGCGGTCGGTCCCTGGTACCTCGGTCATGTCGGCCTCCTCCTCGGCGGACCCGGCCCCTACCCCCGCCCGCCGCGGCCGACGCGGGTTCCGCCAGGAGCGGACGGCCCGGCGGCCCGCGGGGAACTCGAGCTGCACCTCGGCGAGGAGGTCGTGGTGTCCGCCGGTGTCGAGGCGGTCATCGACCCCCAGGCCTTCGTCGTCGCGGGCGCGGCGGACAGCGGCGTGCCGCCCCTGCGGTGCTGGCATCCGGGGGCGCCGACGGGCTGCAGGTGGAGACGGACGTCGAGGTGGCGGGCACCGTGCAGGGCTCGTCCGCCACCACGGCGGCCGAGGAGGACCTCGGCGTCGACCTGGACGGCGACGTGGTCAGCACCGGGTGACGCCGGTGCCCGGTCACCCGCTCCGGCGCCACCAGCGGCGCCGCGCAGGGGCTGCGGGCGGTGCGACCGGCTCGGGAGCGGGGCGGTCGCGGCGCCATCCCTCGACCAGCGCCTCGACGTCGGCCAGCCCCGGAACGGGTGACCACCGGCTGGGTTGGGGGGTGCGCCAGAAGGCCTCGACGCGGGCGTTGTAGTCCTCGGCCAGCGCGCGGACGGCCTGCTCGGTGCCCAGCCGGGCCGCGCGCTCGGGCAGCACGTCGCGCTCCCGGCGCAGCGCGAGGCCGGGCGGCAGCATCTCCGCCGCCTCGATGCCCTCGCGCTTGGCCTTGGCCACCACCCAGTCGTAGGCGGTGGTGTCGCGTTCCAGGCCGGGGATCGGCTTCCCGGCCCCGTCGAGGCCCTCGAAGTCACCGCGCTCGCGGGCGCGGGCGATCTGGGTGTCCACCCAGGTCTCGAAGGAGACCCGGGGCGGCTTGCGCTGCGTCATCGCCGTCCATGGTCCACGCGTCTGGCACGCTCGCCACCGTGCGGACGACGAGCAGCCGGGAGGTGTACCGCAACCCGTGGATCCGGGTGCGGGAGGACAGCGTGGAGCTCGCCGACGGGACCAGCGGCATCTACGGCGTGGTGGAGAAGCCCCACTTCGCCCTGGTGCTGCCCGCCGAGCGGGACGGCTTCTGGCTGGTGCAGCAGCACCGGCACCCGCTCGGCCGCCGCGCGTGGGAGTTCCCGCAGGGCACCTGGCCCCAGGGCGCGGAGGGTTCGGCCGAGGAGCTCGCCCGGGCCGAGCTCGCCGAGGAGACCGGCCTGCGCGCCGGCACGCTCAGCCACCTCGGCCACCTCGACCTGGCACCCGGTCTCTCCACCCAGGAGTTCGACGTCTGGCTGGCCACCGAGCTCGAGCCCGGTCCTCCCGCCCGCGAGGCGACCGAGGCCGACATGGTGTCCGCGTTCGTCCTCGAGCACGAGCTCCGGGCGATGATCCGCGACGGCCGCTTCACCGACGGGCCCTCGCTGGCGGCCTACGCCCTGCTGCTGCTCGGCTGACGCCCCGCCGCGCGCCCGCGTGACGACGGAGGGTGGTGACCGGCCCCCGAACGGGTGTGTCCGCCCCCCACCGGCGTGCGCGGCGCCCGGCCGCCCAGCAGGCTGTCCCGGTGCCCCTGTCCGCCCCGGGTCTGCCCGCGCTGCCGCCCGAGCTCTCCGGGCCGGTCGCCGTGGAGCTCGCGAAGCCGGTCCGCTCGATCCCCGGGCCCGCGACGCTGAGCGGCGGGTGCCGGTACGAGCCGAAGTGGGACGGCTACCGGCTGGTCGTCGTCCGCGACCGGAGCGCCACCCGGCTGTGGTCCAAGCAGGGGCGCGACCTCACCGACCGCTTCCCGGACGTCGCCGCCGCCGCGCTCGCGCAGGTCCCCCCAGGAACCGTGGTCGACGGCGAGGTCGTCATCTGGCACGACGACCGGCTGGACTTCGGCCTGCTGCAGCAGCGCATGGTCGCCTCGGCCGGGCGCATCGCGGCGCAGGTCTCCACCGCACCCGCCTCCTACGTGGCCTTCGACCTGCTGGCCGCCGGCGGCGAAGACCTGCGCGGCCGGACGTTCACCCGGCGCCGCGCCACCCTCGAGGAGCTGGCCGCCCGCTGGGCGCCGCCGATGCAGCTCTCCCCGGTGACCGCCGACCCCGCCGAGGCCCGGCAGTGGTTCGAGGACTTCCGCCCGGCCGGCGTCGAGGGGCTGGTCGTGAAGGGGGCGGCGAGCCGCTACGCCCCCGGGCGCCGGGAGTGGCTGAAGGTCAAGAGCTGGGAGACGACCGAGGTGCTCGCCGGTGGCGTCATCGGTCCCCTCGAGCGGCCGAGCCAGCTGGTGGCCGGCCGGTACCGCGACGGGGAGCTGGTCGTCGTCGGCCGCAGCAGCCCGCTCTCCCCCGCCCAGTCGGCCGAGCTGGCCGCCGTGCTGCGCCCCGCGGGCCCGGACCACCCCTGGCCCGAGCGCATCGGCACCGGCCGGTTCGGCGGTGGCCGCCTCGCCGTCCCCCTCACCCGCGTGGAACCGACCGCCGTCGTCGAGGTGAGTGCCGACGCCGCCCTTCAGGCCGGCGTGTTCCGCCACCCGCTGCGCTTCGTCCGGGTACGCCCCGACCTCCGCCCCGAGGACGTCGCCACGGTCTGAGCCGCCGCTTCCCTCCTGCGGGTGAAGGCGGTCACCGAACCGCGGTCGGCGGCCGATGGGATCGGTGTGACCACCTCCGCGCCTCGCGCCCCGGCCGCCGCGCGCGCCGCGTGGGGGCACGCCGCGCTCACGGCGGGCGTGGCGGTCCTGGTGTCCACCGTCGTCCCGATGGGCCCGTGGCGGCCGGCAGCCGAGGTGCCCCTGTTCCTGCTCGGGGTGGTGGCCTGCGGCAGCGCGCTGCGCGCCCACCGGTCGCCGCTGACCACGGCCTGGCGCGCGCTGCGCATCGGGCTGGCCTGCTTCGCCGCGAGCAGCGCGGTGGAGACGGCGGTGCTCGCGGGTCTGCTCCGGGGGCCGCTCGGCGGCGCGGAGTCCGCCTTCGACCTGGCCGCCTACCTGGCGGTGGTGGCGGGGGCGATCGGGGTCGTCCGCGGCTCCCGGCGGCGGGACTGGGCGGCCACCGGTGACACCGCGACCCTCCTGCTCGCCGCCGTGCTCGCGGTCCTCGCCATCGTCGGGGGCCGGCGCGACGTGTCCGCCGGCCTGCTCGAGACCGGCATCGGCACCCCGCTGATCACCGTGGTGCTCCTCATCGTCTGCGTGCCCCTGGCGATGGCCCGCGGTCGTCGTTCGGTGAGCTCCCTGGCGCTCCTCGCCGCGGCCGTCCTCACCGTCACCGGCTACGCCGGCCGCCTGGTGGCCGGACCGCTGCGTGAGAACGCCTGGCTCGACCCGTTGCCGCTGCTGGCGATCGCCGCGCTCGTGCTCGCCGCGCGGCACCCCTCGGTCCGGGTCCTGGGCGCCCACCCGGAGACGGAGCAGGAGGCCGCGTGGGGCCGGGTCCTAGGCCTGGGCGCCGCCCTGCTGATCAGCCCGGCCCTGCTGCTGCTCTGGAGCATCGGCCACGGCGGCGTCGGCTACCTGCTGGGCCTCGGCAGCAGCCTGCTCACCGGGATGGCGCTGTGGCGGCTGGCGGGCCTGACCCGCGAGCGCGAACGGGCCCGGGCCGCGCTGGCGGCGAGCGAGTCCCGGCTGCAGCTGCTCCTGGCCAACGCCTCCGACGTGATCGCGATGGTCGACGTCACCGGCACGATCACCTACATGAGCCCGGCGGCGGAGCACATGCTCGGCCTGCCCGGCAGCGCCTACGTCGGCCGTCCGGCGATCGGGCTGGCCGACCCCCGGGACCAACCGCGGCTGCACGCGGCGGTCGCCGCCGCGGGCGCGGCGGGTACCGCCCTGCCGGGGTTCGTCGACGCCGACGTGCGGGTGCAGCACAGCGACGGCAGCAGCCGCTGGGTCGAGGTGCGGATCAGCGGCCGGGTGACCGAGGCGGGCCTGGACGGCTGGGTGGTCAACCTGCGGGAGGTCACCGACCGGAAGCTCTTCGAGGAGGAGCTGCGCCGGCAGGCCACCACCGACCCCCTGACCGGGCTGCTCAACCGCACCGCCTTCAACGAACGGCTGACCGCAGCCACCGCCGCCGCCGGACCGGGCACCTGCCCGGCGGTGCTCTTCGTCGACGTCGACGACTTCAAGGACGTCAACGACACCCTGGGGCACGCGGCCGGGGACGAACTGCTGCTGGCCGTCGCCGGGCGGCTCTCTGCGGACGTGCGCGGTGAGGACGTGGTCGCGCGGCTGGGCGGGGACGAGTTCGCCCTCCTGCTGGCCGACGCCGACGCCGTGCGGCTGCGCGAGGTCGCCGACCGGCTGCTGACCGCGCTGCGCGCACCGGTCCGGGTGGGCATCCGCACCATCGCGGTGACCGCCAGCATCGGTGGCGCACTCGGAGCGGCCGGCTGCACCGCCGAGGAGCTGCTGCACCAGGCCGACACCGCCATGTACGCCGCGAAGCGGACCGGGAAGGACTCGTGCTCCCTGCTGGGGGCGGCGGAGGACGCGCTGCCCTGACGGCGGGGGTGTCTCAGGGCTGCTGCGGCACCCGGCCCAGGCCCACGAGCAGCCGGCGCAGCAGCGCCGCCAGTTGCTCCCGCTCCCCCGACGGCAGCGCCTCCAGCAGCCGCCGCTCGGTCTCCAGGTGGTCGGGCAGCGCCGCGTCCAGGGCCGCGCGGCCCGCGTCGGTGAGCGTGACGACGACGGCCCGCCCGTCGGCCTCGCTGCGCTCACGCGTGATCAGGCCCCGCTCCTCCAGCCGGTCGAGCCGCTGCGTGATGGCGCCGGAGGTGACCAGCGCCGTGCGCATGAGCGCGGTCGGCGTGAGCTGGTAGGGCGCCCCCGCCCGCCGCAGGGCCGCCAGGACGTCGAAGGAGGGCGCGTCGAGCCCGTGCCGCGCGAAGGTGGCCCGCTGGGCGAGGTGGACCTCGCGCTGGAGCTGGGTGATGCGCCCGACGATCCCCATGGGGGAGCAGTCGAGGTCCGGACGCTCCCGGGCCCACTGCTCGAGGATCAGGTCGACGGCGTCCTCCACGTCGCTCACCGTAACGGCCCCGGCGGCCCGGAGAGCCCGGCGCGCATCAGCGCAGGCGCGAGCTGAGCCGGACGGTGAAGCCGGCCGGTCCGTGGAGGAGGTCGACGTGGTCCCACAGCTTGCGGGTCAGCCACAGGCCCATACCGCCCTGGGCGAGGTCGACCCCGTGCGCCGGGCGGTACCCGGGAAACGGGATGTCCGTGCCGCGGCCCTGGTCGGTGATGGCGCACACCATCCGCTCGCCGTCGGCCCACACGCGGGCCGAGACCGGACGGGCCCCGTGCCGGAAGGCGTTGCTGGCGATCTCGCTGGCGGCGAAGTGCAGGTCGGCGGCCTGGTCGGGGTCGGCCACGTGGGCGTGGACGACCCCCCGCAGCAGGCGGCGCAGCTCCGCGAGCGACGGAGCGTCCTCCACCGCCAGCACCGGGACCTGGTCCTCGAGCGGTTCGCGGGGCACCGCGAGCCTGCGCGCGTAGTCGGCGGGCTCCTCGAACGCCCCGCTCGGGACGACCCGGCCACCGGTGAGCACCCACGGGTGCGTGGCGGCCGCGCCGGCGAGCACCTCCGGGGGGAGCACGCGGCGGTCGAACAGGCACAGGCCTTGCACCGGCCGGGCGGCCAGCAGCAGGTTCACGGCGGCCTCGAAGCGCAGCCCCTCACGCCAGTCGCGGGGCGCGGGCCCGAACTGCACCTGGCCGGTGAAGCGCAACCGGCCCGACCCGGTGCTCCGCGCCCGGCGCACCAGCTCCGTGCCGGCGGCGACGGCGTCCGGGACCGTGGTGCCGAGCAGGCACAGGCGGGTGTCCTCCTCCACGGACCCGGCCCGCTCGCCGAGCGCGGCGGTGATCAGCGCCGCCGTCTCGGGTGGGCAGGAGAGGACGACCAGGTCGCCGGCCCGCAGCCCTTCCTCGAGGTAGGGCAGGGCGGCACCCACCAGCTCCTCGTCCGAGCCGACCGGCGCGGCGACGTGCGGCACGCCGCGGCCAGGGACCGCGCCGTGGGCGCGGGCAGGGGCGGGCGCTCCGACCACCGCACCCTCGCCGGGCACCTGCGTCATCCGGTCTCCCGCACCTTCGGACCGCAGTTCCCGGCCGACTGGTTGAGCATTCTGCGACATCGTCGGTCACGTCCCGCAGGAGGGCGCGGCGAGAACCGCCACGTCACCCCTCGGGGCGACCACCGGGCACCCGATGCAACCGGTGGCGGTGGGGTCGGGCCCCACCGCCACCGGCCCCCCAGGTCGCATCCGGTGCCGCGTCTTGCACCGGGACCCCGCGACCGAACGGCGAGCTCGCCGGCGTCGCCGGGGCTCTGCCCACCTCTTCGTCACCACCGTGGAGCGGCTACAGCGGAATCACCCGGACGGTGGACCTCCCTGGTTCCGGATTCCCGGCCGTCCCACCAGCCCCACCGGCACCGCCTCAGCGTCTCCGGGACACCGTCACCGTGAACTTCGGGTCCCGGTCGGCCACCCGCGTGGGCCCGACCACCCGGTTGAGTGCCGGGCGGTAGCGGAGCGCCGAGTTGTAGACCGTCCAGAGCTCGCCGCCGGGACGCAGCAGCCGCGCCGCCGCCACGAAGAGCCGGTCGGCGGCCGTCGTCACCACCGCCGCGCCCACGTGGAAGGGCGGGTTGCAGACCACGAGGTCCACCGAGCGGTCGGGCACGGTCGCGGCGGCGTCGTCCCGCCGCACCTCGATGCGGTCGGCGACGCCGTTGGCGGCCGCCGTCGCCGCGGCCGACGCGACGGCGGCGGCGGACTGGTCCACGGCGAGGACGCGCAGCTCCGGGCGCCCGCGGGCGAGCAGCGCGGCCAGCACGCCGGTGCCGCAGCCGAGGTCCACGGCGGTCCGCGCGTCCGGTGCCATCCCCGGGAGCGCCCGCAGCAGCGCCCGGGTGCCGATGTCGATCCGCGTGCCGGCGAACGCCGCCCCGTGGGCGCACACCGTCAAGCCGAGATCGGGGTGGTCCTGCCGCCGGGGGAACGACGAGGAGCGCGGCCGCGGCCCGCGAGCCACGAGCACCCGGGACTTCTGCCGCGCCAGCGTCGCCCGCACCTCGGTGAACGAGTCGGCGAGGACGTCGTTCATCGCGTGCGTCATGTGCTTGACCCGGCCGCCCACCAGGACGGTGACCTCCGGGGACGCCGACGCGGCCACCACCTCGGCGATCTCGCGCAGCGCGTCCAGCCCCTTGGGCGCCTTCACCAGCACCAGCCGCGCGCCGGCCGCCAGGCCGGGGCCGAGCGGCAGCGACCGGGAGGCGCCGCCGAGTCCCACGCGCTCCGCGTTCGCGGCCAGCGCCCGCTCCCCCACCAGCAGGTCCTGCGCCACCCGCACGCCGATGAGCCCGTGCCGGGCGGCGAGCCCCAGCGCGAGCGCACCGTAGGAGTCGTCGACGACGGCGACCTCACCTGGCCCGCAGCCGGGGACCAGCCCGGCCGCGAGGTCGAGCAGCAGCCGGTCGGTCGCGTCGACGGCGACCAGGTCGGGGGCCTCGACGTCCGGGGCGCGCCGGAGCGCGCCGAGGACCTCGTCGGGGGTCAGCGCCACGCCGGGGTCAGCCGCGCGGTGTCGCGGCGACGAGCTCGGTGACGACGCGGGCGAGCCCGGGGCCGACGTCCTCCTGCAGGAAGTGCCCGCCGCCGGCCAGGGTGGTGTGCGCCATCCCCCGCGCGCCCGGTACGAGCTTCTGGAACACCCGGTCGCCCCCGCCGGTGATCGGGTCGGAGTCGGAGAAGGCCGTGAGGAAGGGCTTCTCCCAGCGCGCCAGCACCTCCCAGGCCGCCCGGTTCGCCGCGGCGGCCGGGTCGTCGGGCGACGTCGGCACCAGCGCGGGGAACTGCCGGGCACCCGCGGTGTACCGGTCGTCGGGGAACGGCGCGTCGTAGGCGGCCACCACCTCGGGGGCGAGCCCGCCTGCGGTGCCGTTGCCGACGATGCGGCCGATGTGGAACTCGGGGCTCTCCTGCGAGAACCGCTGCCAGGCCAGGAACGCCTCGCTCATCCGCTGATCACCGGTGGGCAGGCCGGTGTTGGCGACGACGACCCGGGCGAACCGGCCGGGGTTCTCGGCGACCAGCCGCAGCCCGATGAGCCCGCCCCAGTCCTGCCCGACGAAGGTGATGTCCCGAAGGTCGAGCTCGTCGAGCAGCGCCTGGCGCATCCACCCGACGTGCCGGGCATAGGTGTAGGCGGAGCGCTCGACCGGCTTGTCGGAGCGGCCGAACCCGACGAGGTCGGGCGCGACGACGCGCAGACCGGCGTCGACCAGCACCGGGATCATCCGGCGGTAGAGGAACGACCAGGACGGCTCGCCGTGGAGGAGCAGCACCGTCTCGCCGTCGGCCGGGCCCTCGTCGACGTAGGCCACCCGCAGCCGCCCGCCCTCGCCGTCGTCGACCTCGACGTAGCGCGGTTCGTACGGGAAGCCGGGCAGATCGGTGAAGCGTTCGTCAGGGGTGCGGAGAGTCTCCACGGTCCGGCCTCCATGTCGTGGGCATAGGAAGCTATGCGTGCGTGTGCGGGAGCTGAACCGTATGCATAGCTTCCTAAGCCTGGGGGAGGCGGGCCGGGCTCAGACGCCGGGCAGGCCGATCGGGCAGGAGACGCCGGTCGAGTGCACCGGGCAGTAGCCGTTCGGCACCTTGTAGAGGTACTGCTGGTGGTGGTCCTCCGCGTAGAAGAACTCGCCCAGCGGCGCGATCTCGGTGGTGATCTCGCCATAGCCGGCCGCCGTCAGCCGCTGCTGGTAGGCGTCGCGGGTCGCGCGCGCCGCGGCCTCCTGCTCGGGCGAGGCGTGGTAGATCGCCGAGCGGTACTGGGTGCCGACGTCGTTGCCCTGCCGCATGCCCTGGGTGGGGTCGTGGTCCTCCCAGAACGCCTTGAGCAGCTGCCCGTAGGAGGTCTGCGCCGGGTCGAAGACGACGAGCACCACCTCGGTGTGCCCGGTGCGGGCCGAGCACACCTCCTCGTAGGTGGGGTTCGGCGTGAACCCACCGGCGTAGCCGGCCGCGGTCGAGTGGACGCCGGGCAGCTGCCAGAACACCTTCTCCACGCCCCAGAAGCAGCCGGCCCCGAAGACGGCGGTCCGCAGGCCCTCGGGGAACGGCGGCCGGATGCGGTTGCCGTTCACCGCGTGGACCTCGGGCACGTGCGGCAGCGGGTCGGGACGGCCCGGGAGGGCGTCCTCGGCCGAGACGGGCTGCGCCTTGTACCGGGAGAACAGCATGTCGCCACTCTAGGTCGGTCGTGCCACACCGATCCGCGCTCGTCAGCGGCAGCGGTCTTGCCGCGCACCCCGGCGGGCGGTAGCGTCGACTCCATAAGCTGCAACTTATGAATGGGGAGGAAGGCATGGCCCCGATCGATCCGGTCTCCACGGCCGGCCTGGTCACGCGCGAGGTGCGCACCGGCTCCCGGGACGGCGCACCGACGCGCATCGCCGTCGCCCGCCGCACCTACCGCGCCGACCGGGCGCAGGTCTGGGGAGCGCTCACCGACGCCGAGCGGCTGCCCCGCTGGTTCCTGCCGGTGACCGGCGACCTGCGCATCGGCGGCCGCTACCAGCTCGAGGGCAACGCCGGTGGCGTGGTCGAGCGGTGCGACGAGCCGGAGTCCTTCGCCGTCACGTGGGAGTTCGGCGGCATGGTCTCCTGGCTGCAGGTGCACCTGGCGCCGTCGGACGGCGGGACGGCCCTCGAACTGGTCCACGAGGCGCCCGTCGACCCCGGGTTCTGGGCGCAGTTCGGGCCGGGCGCGGTGGGTGTGGGCTGGGACCTGGCGCTCATGGGTCTGGGGCTGCACCTGGACAGCGGCGCACCGGTCGACCCGGAGATCGCGGCAACGTTCACGCTCACGTCCGACGGGGCAGAGTTCGTCCGCCGGGCGGCCGCCGGGTGGGGCGACGCCGCGGCCGCCGACGGCGACGACCCCACCGCCGCGCGCGAGGCGGCCGACCGTACGGTGGCGTTCTACACGACCCCGCCGTCCGAGGATGCCGCCGGGAGCTGAGTGAACGGGACCTTCGAGGCGCTGGGGGATCGCACCCGCCGGCAGATCCTGGAGCTGCTCTCGTCGGGCGAGCAGCCGGCGGGGGCACTGGTGCAGGCGTTGCAGGGCTCGGCCTCGATCTCGCAGCCCGCGGTCTCCCAGCACCTGCGGGTGCTGCGGGAGGCCGGGCTGGTCACCGTGCGGGCCGAGGGCACCCGCCGGCTGTACGCCCTGGACCCGTCCGGGATCGCGGCCGCCCAGGCCTGGCTCGTGGCCCTGGCCGACCCGCTGGCCGCCTTCGCCCAGTCCCTGGACGCGCTGGCGACCGAGGTGGCCCGGGGGCAGCGGGCCCGGCGCTCGGCGTCGGGGCACCCGGGGGCCGCGGAGCGCGACGGCCGCTCCGCCTGAGCAGGCCGGCCGGGCCGAGGGGCGCCGGCGTCCCTGCGCCCGGCAGGATGGCCGCATGCCGATCACGACCCGCGAATGGCAGCTGGCGGCCCGCCCGCACGGCGAGCCGACCCCCGACGACTTCCGGCTCGTGGATCTCGA
The DNA here is from genome assembly GCF_054050775.1 of Blastococcus sp. SYSU DS0533. Lineage (NCBI taxonomy): Bacteria > Bacillati > Actinomycetota > Actinomycetes > Geodermatophilales > Geodermatophilaceae > Blastococcus > Blastococcus sp. SYSU DS0533. The sequence continues at coordinate 62,486 of NZ_JBJGZZ010000010.1, forward strand.
ACGCCCGGACCCGGCCGAGGGGCAGGTCGTCGTCCGCATGCTGGTGATGTCGGTCGACCCCTACATGCGCGGCCGGATGAACCCGGGGAAGTCCTACGCGGCCCGCTGGGAGATCGGCGAGACCATGAAGGGCGGTGCGGTCGGCCGGGTGGTGGCGTCCCGCTCCCCCGCCGTCCCCGAGGGCGCCCTCGTCCTCGCCGACGCCGCCTGGCGGGACGTCGCCGTCCTGGACGCCGCGCACGTGCGGGTGCTGCCCGAGCTGCCGGGCATCCCGCCCAGCTACCACCTCGGCGTGCTCGGCATGCCCGGGCTCACCGCCTGGGCCGGGCTGTTCCGGCTGGCGGAGTTCCGGGAGGGCGACACCGTGTTCGTCTCCGGAGCCGCGGGCGCGGTCGGCAGCCTGGTCGGCCAGTTCGCGAAGCTGAACGGGGCCGCCGCGGTCGTCGGCAGCGCCGGGACGCCGGAGAAGGTGCGCTGGCTGACCGAGGAGGTCGGCTTCACCCGGGCGTTCGACTACCACGACGGCCCGGTCGCCGACCTGCTCACCGGCGCCGCACCCGAGGGCATCGACGTCTTCTTCGACAACGTCGGCGGCGAGCACCTCGAGGCCGCCATCGGCGCCTTCAAGGAGTTCGGCCGGGGCGCGCTGTGCGGCGCCATCTCCGGCTACAACGCCACCGAGCCCGCGCCGGGGCCGCGCAACATGTTCATGATGGTGACCAAGAAGCTCAGCCTGCGCGGCTTCATCGTCGGTGATCACGCCGACCTGCGGGACGAGTTCACGACGAAGGTCACCCGCATGGTCACCTCCGGAGAGCTCGTCGTCCGGGAGACCGTGCGCGAGGGCCTGGAGAACGCCGTCGACGCGTTCCTCGACCTCCTCCGCGGCGGCAACACCGGGAAGATGGTGGTGAAGCTCGCCGACTGACGCCGGTTCCCGCCGGGCGGGACGGGGCAGAGTCCGGTGCATGTGGCTCTTCCTCACCCGCCGGCTCCGCATGTGGCTGATCCTGACCGTCGTCGTACCACTGGCCACCGGTGTCCTGCGCCGGCTCGGCCGCGCGCTCGAGCGGCGGCGCGGGCCCTCGACGGTCAGCAACGCCCTGTTGAAGGCAGGGGACCTCGGCGACCGGGCCCGGGCGAGCCTGCGCGGCGGTCGCCGGTCCCGCCGGGCGTGACCGGGCCGGTCCTGGAGACCCGAGCGGCGACCGCTCCGCCGCGGGCGGTCGTCCTGTTCTGCCACGGTGGGACGGTGGCCAGCGTGGAGCCGCCCAAGGAACGGGCGCTCTCGCTGGTGCGCATGCGCGCCATCGAGCAGTTCGTCTCCGGGGCCGCGGCCGGGCAGGGGCTCACCACCTGCCTGCTGCGGTACCGGGTCGCCGGCTGGAACGGGGCCGCGGCCGACGCCTACGCCGACGTGCGCTGGGCGTTGGACCGCATCCGGGGCGAGCACGGCGAGCTGCCCGTCGTCCTGGTCGGCCACTCGATGGGCGGGCGGGCCGTCCTCCGCGCGGGCGGGCACGACGGCGTCGCGGCGATCTGCGCGCTGGCGCCCTGGACGCCGCCCGGCGAGCCCGTGGGCCATCTCCGCGACCGCACCGTCGCGATCCTGCACGGCCGGGGCGACCGGTGGGTGCCCGCGCAGCTCTCGGCCGACTTCGCGGTCCGGGCCCAGCGCGCGGGGGCCCGGGTCGCCCGGTTCACGATCCCCGGCGGCCACAGCATGCTGCGCTCGGCGCACCGCTGGCACGCCTTCGCCCGCGACGTCGTCCTCGCCGGGGCGGGGCTGGCGCCGCTGCGGCCCGACCTCGCCGAGGCGCTGGCCCGTCCCGCGCCCGGGGGCCTCGCCGTCCCGCTGTGAGGACGGCAGATCCGCTGCGGTGATCGGCAGCAGCGGCTCTCGTCGCCGGGGCGTGGCCCCCCTACCGTCGGCCCGGTGATGGACTGGAGCACCGAACCGGCCGCCGCCGCGGCCCACTTCGCCCGCCGGCTGGCCGTGGAGACCGACGTGAGCGACGTCCACGCCGCCCTGGAGACCGGCCACCCGGGGTTCGTCCTGCTCGACACCCGCAGCAGTCAGGCATGGCAGCAGGGGCACGTGCCCGGCGCCGTGCACCTGCCGGGTGCCGAGATCCCCCGTCGGGCGGCCGCGGAGCTCGACCCGGCGGTCCCGGTGGTCGCCTACTGCTGGGGGCCGGGCTGCAACGGCGCGACGCGTGCGGCGCTGCGGCTCGCCCGGCTCGGCCACCGGGTGCGCGAGATGATCGGCGGGTTCGAGTACTGGGCGCGGGAGGGGCTGCCCGTGGTGGGGCCGGACGGCGTGCACCGGGCCCCGGCCGACCCGCTCACCGCCCCGGGGGTCAGGTGCGGGTGCTGACCACCGGCACCGGGTCGTCGGCGAGGCGGGCCCACAGCAGCTCGTCGTGCTTCACACCGTCGCCGTAGCGGTAGGAGCGGCGCAGCCGCCCTTCGTGGGTGAAGCCCGCCTTCTCCGCGACCCGGCCGGAGGCGGGATTCTCGACGGCGTGGCACAGCTCGACCCGGTCGACGGGCAGCGCGCCGAAGGCCCAGCGGCAGGCGGCGTCGACCGCGGCCGGTGCCAGCCCCCGTCCGCGCGCCTCCGGGACCGTCCAGTAGCCGATCTGCGCGTTCGCGTGCAGCCGGTCGACGGAGTGCAGGGAGACCGAGCCGAGCAGCTCGCCCGCGGGATCGACCAGGGCCCAGGACGCGTGGTCCCCGGAGGTCCAGTCCATCCGCCGCCCGAGCAGGACCAGGGCGTCGGTCCGGGTGGCCACGCCCCCGCCGTTCCACCGACGGAGCTCGGGGTCCTGGAACGCGGCCCAGAGCGGCTCGATGTCGGTCTCCCGCCACGGTCGCAGCAGGAGGTCGCCCACCGGGAGGTCGACGGGCTGCAGCGGCTCGGTCACGCCTCCGATCGTGCCGCAGGCTCAGCCCTCGGCCGAGCCGGGGGCCGTCATCGGCTTGTGGGTCTTGCCGGCGATCGCGTCGGGCATCAGCGCCGAGAGGCGGCCCATCAGCTTGCTGGTCACCGACCCGGCGAACACCGAGGCCTCGCCCTTCATCAGGCCCTCGAACCCCTGCCGGGCGACCAGTGCCGGGTCGTCCTTGCTGTCGCTGGCGCCCAGCTTGGTGTCGGTGAGGTCGCCGCGGTCGAAGAACTCGGTGTCGGTGGGGCCGGGCAGCAGGGCGGTGACCGTCACGCCGGTGCCCTCGAGCTCCTCGCGGATGCCCAGCGCCAGGAACTGCACGAAGGCCTTGGTCGCGGAGTAGACGGCCTGGAAGGGCTCGGGCGCCTGCGAGGCGACCGACGAGGTGAACAGGATCCGCCCCTCGCCGCGGCCCACCATGTCCTGCGCGACTCGCTTGGCCAGGTGCATCGTCGAGATGCAGTTCAGCTCCACCATCCCGATCTCCCGGTCGAGGTCGGTCTCGACGAAGCGGCCGCCGACGCCGACACCGGCGTTGAGGGCGGCCACATCGAGCGGCCGGCCGGCGCCGCGCACGGCCGCGACCACCTTCTCGACCTCCGCGCGCCGGGTGAGGTCGGCCCGGATCGGCGAGACGGCCGCACCGCGCTGGCGCAGCTGCAGGGCCGCCGCGTCGAGCTCGGCGTCCTCGGCGACGACCACGAGGTCGAACCCGTGCTCGGCGAACTGCTTGGCGAGCTCCAGCCCGATGCCGCTGGACGCACCGGTGACGAGGGCGAGCGGGCGGGGCGTTGCGTCGGACACGGGACCTCCAGCGTGGGACGGCGGGACCGCCTCTCCGTGCCCAGGAAGACCCCGGTGCACTCCTGCCGCGCGTGTCGGCGGCCGTCGCCCCGGGGTAGCCCGCCACCGTGGACGTGCGCGTGCGGCCGGCCCCGGAGCTGCGCTGGCTGCTCGGCCCCCGCTACCGGGCGGCCGGCGAGCGGCCGCTGCGCTTCGACCCCGGGGCGACGGCGGGGCACCTCGTGCAGGCCGCCGGGATCCCGCTGACCGAGGTCGGGGCCATCCGGGTGGACGGCGCACCCGCGCCGGCCGGTGCCCGCCTCCGCCCCGGCGCGGTGCTCGAGGTCGGACCGGCGCCGCGGCCGGTCGCCGTCCCTCCGGGCGGCTTCCTGCTCGACGTCGGGCTGGGCGCCCTCGCCCGGCGGCTCCGGCTGCTCGGGACGGATGCCGCCTGGTCCAACGACGCCGACGACCCGGCGCTGGTCGCCCGCGCGGCCGCGGAGGACCGGGTGCTGCTCACGCAGGACCGGGGCCTGCTCATGCGCCGCGCGCTGCCGCACGGCGCGCTCGTGCGGGGTGCCCGGCCCGAAGAGCAGCTGGACGACGTGCTGGACCGGTTCGCCGTGCCGCTGGCGCCGCTCACCCGCTGCACCGCCTGCGGCGCCGCTCTCGACCCGGTGCCGAAGGAGGCGGTCGCCGACCTGCTGGAACCGGGCACGCGCCGCAGCTACAAGGCGTTCTCCCGCTGCGCCGCCTGCGGGCGGGTGTACTGGCGGGGCGCCCACGGCGCGCGCATCGACGCGCTGGTCGAGCGGGCCCGGCGCGCCGGCCGGGGCAGGAAAGCCTGACCTTGGCCCCGGAGGGCCACCGGTCGGCCCCGGCGTGACACGCGGGGCGGGCAGAGCAGGAGCGACCGCCCACCCGGACACCCTGCGAGGCCGCCGTGTACCTGTCGAAGACCGAGGCCGCCGTCCTGCCGACGACGCTCCGCGCCCCCGCGCACCGCCCGCCGGGGACCGGGCCGGGACGTCGCCGGCTGTGGTCGATGCTCGGCCCGGCCTTCGTCGCCGCCGTCGCCTACGTCGACCCCGGGAACTTCGCGACCAACTTCTCCGGCGGCGCCGCGTTCGGCTACACCCTGCTCTGGGTCATCGTCGCGGCCAACCTCATGGCGATGCTCATCCAGTCGCTGACGGCGAAGCTCGGCCTCGCCACCGGCCGCGACCTGGCCACGCTGTGCCGGGAGAACCTGCCCCGGCCGGTCACCCGGGGGCTGTGGCTGCAGGCCGAGGCGGTCGCCATCGCCACCGACCTCGCCGAGATCGTCGGTGGGGCGGTGGCGCTCCACCTGCTGTTCGGGGTCCCGCTGCCGATCGGTGGCGTCATCACCGCCGTCGTCGCCTTCATCCTGCTGGCCGCCCAGTCCAGGGGGTACCGGCCGTTCGAGCGGGTCATCGCCGGCCTGCTGCTGGTCATCGGGATCGGCTTCGGCTACACCCTGCTCGGCGCCGGCGTCGACCCGGGCGGGCTCGCCGGCGGCATGGTGCCCTCCTTCGACGGCGCCGAGAGCATCGTGCTGGCGACCGGGATCCTGGGGGCCACGGTGATGCCCCACGTGATCTACGTGCACTCCGCGCTGACCCCGGGCCGCTACGGCGACGCCGTCACCGCCGGCCGCACCCGGGAGGGCCGGGGCCGGCTGCTGCGGGCCCAGCGCATCGACATCGTCGTGGCGATGGGGCTGGCCGGTCTGGTGAACGCCGCGATGCTGGTCATCGCCGCCCAGCTGTTCACCAGCGGCAGCGGCGTGGACAGCCTCGAGGGCGTGCACGCCGGGCTCGGTGACCAGCTCGGCACCGGCGCCGCGCTCGCCTTCGCCCTCGCGCTGCTGGCCTCGGGCTTCGCCTCCTCGTCGGTGGGCACGCACGCCGGGCAGGTCGTGATGGCCGGGTTCCTCAAGCGGCACATCCCGGTGCTCGCCCGCCGGCTGATCACCGTGGCCCCGGCCCTGGCCGTGCTCGTGCTGGGCGGGGACCCGACGACCGCGCTGGTCTGGTCGCAGGTCGTGCTCTCGTTCGGCATCCCGTTCGCCCTTGTGCCGCTGCTGTGGCTCACCAGCCGCCGCGACCTGATGGGGAGCTGGGTGAACCGCCGGACCACCACCGTGGTGGGCAGCGTCATCGCCGCCCTGATCGTCGGGCTCAACGCCCACCTGCTCCTCGGCCTCGTCCTCTGACGGCGGTCAGGGCGCAGAACGCAGGACGGAGAGGTGGTCTACGCTCGGCGGGCACAACTGAACGCACATCAACAGCAGGGGAGCGCTTCGGCGCTGAGAGTGCGGGACACCGCAGACCCTCGAACCTGATCCGGGTCATGCCGGCGCAGGGAGTCTGGAGGAAAGACATGGCCGAACCGGCCGTCCGCCCGTCGTCCGCCGCGACCACCGGGGAACAGCCCCGCACCGTCCGCTGGCGCACCGTCGACATCGTCGTCACCGCCGTCCTGGGTGTCGCCTTCGGCGTCGTGTTCTGGGCGTGGAACCTCGTCTTCGGCGTGCTCGCCGAGCCGCTGGACTTCTTCCCGCCGCTGTCGGCGGTGCTCAACGGCGTCTACCTGATGCCGGGGGTCGTCGCCGGGCTGCTGGTGCGCAAGCCCGGCGCCGCGGTCTTCGCCTCGACGCTCGCCGCGGCGGTGAGCCTGCTCATGGGCTCGCCCTACGGCGGGATCATCGTCGTCTACGGCCTGGTGCAGGGCCTGGGTGGCGAGCTCGGCTTCCTGCTCACCCGCTACCGCAGCTTCGGGTGGGGCACCGCCCTGCTGGCCGGCGTCACCGCCGGGCTGTCGACGGCGGTCCTCGACAACTCGCTGTACTACAGCGAGCTGGGCTTCCTGACCTACCAGGTGCCCTACACCGTCTTCACGGTGCTCTCCAGCGTGCTGCTGGCCGGGGTCGTCGGCCTGCTGCTGGTGCGCGCGCTGGCCCGCACCGGGGCGCTGGGCGCCTTCGCCGCCGGCCGCGAGCGCGTCTGACCCCGCGGGTGCCCAGGCGCAGCACCCGGGACGCCCTGCCGCTGTCACCTCCCGGGAGCGGGGGCGGAGCGGCCGGGTCGCCCGGGCCGGCCCGGGTCGTCGCCCGCGGGCTGGGGGTCCGGCACGCCTCCCGGCGGGCCTGGGCGCTCACCGGCGTCGACCTCGTCGTCGAGCCCGGGGAGCGGCTGTTGCTGACCGGTGCCTCCGGAGCGGGCAAGTCCACGCTGCTGGCCGCGCTGGCCGGGATCCTCGACGACGAGGGCACCGAGGTCACCGGTGAGCTGACCGTCGGCGGTCTGCACCCTCGCGCCACCCGCGACCGGCTGGGTCTGCTGGCGCAGGACCCCGACAGCCAGCTGGTCATGACCCGCGCCGGTGACGACGTCGCCTTCGGCCTGGAGAACGCCGGCCTGCCGCCGGAGGAGATCTGGCCGCGGGTCGACGGGGCGCTGGCCGCCGTCGGCTTTCGGTACGGCCGCGACCGGGCGACCCACGCGCTCTCCGGCGGGGAGAAGCAGCGGCTCGTGCTGGCCGGCGCGCTGGCCCGGCGGCCCGGCCTGCTCCTGCTCGACGAGCCCACCGCCCAGCTGGACCCCGACGGCGCGGCCCTGGTCCGCGACGCCGTCGCCCGCGCCACCGCGGACCGCTCGGCCACCGTGCTCGTCGTCGACCACGACGCCGCGCCCTGGCTGCCGCTGGTCGACCGGGTGGTCGAGCTGGTCCCCGGTGGCCTCGTCGCCCACGGCCCCGGCTGGCGGCCCCTCCCCCGGACGGCAGGGCTGCGACTGCCCCCCGCGGCGGACGGACCGGTCCTGCTCGCCGCCGAGGCGGCCGGCTTCGCGTACCGGGGCACCGCCCGTCCGGCGCTGCCGCCCACGGACCTGCAGCTGCACGCCGGCCGGGTCACCGCCGTCACCGGGCCCAACGGCAGCGGGAAGTCCACGCTCGCGCTGCTGCTGGCCGGCCTGCGGGGTCCCACCACCGGGCGGGTGGCCGCCGCCGCCGAGCTCGCCGCGGGCACGCGCCGGGGCGAGCCGGCGCCGCACCGCTGGCGCGCCGCCGAGCTGGTCAGCCGGATCGGCACGGTGTTCCAGCACCCGGAGCAGCAGTTCCTGACCGGTCGGCTGCGCGACGAACTGGCCCTGGGGCCGTTGCGCTCCGGGGAGCACGCCGAGGCGGCCCGGCGCACCGCGGAGGATCTCCTGGAGCGGCTCGGGCTGGCCGCGTTCGCCGACGCCAACCCCTACACCCTGTCCGGCGGGCAGCAGCGCCGGCTGTCCGTGGCCACCGCGCTGGCGACCGCACCCCGGGTGCTGGTGCTCGACGAGCCCACCTTCGGCCAGGACGCCGGCACCTGGCGAGAGGTGGTGACGCTCCTGGCGGAGCAGCGGGCCCGGGGCTGCGCGGTCGCGGCGGTCACCCACGACGCCGACCTCCTGGCCGCGCTCGCCGACGATCGGGTGGCGCTGCGGTGACGGCCTCGCTCGCGCTGGGGCCGGCCCCGGGCACCGCGCTGTCCCGCATCAACCCGGTGGCCCAGCTGACCGCGATGGCCGTCGTCACCCTCGTGCTGCTCACCAGCCTCGACGTGGTCACGCCGGCGGTCGTCGTGCTGTTCGAGCTCGCGCTGTTCCCCGCGGCCGGCCTCACCTCCCCCTACGCCGTGTGGGTGCGCACCTGGCCGATGCTGTTCGGCGCCGCCAGCGTGGGCCTGGTCAACGTCTGGCTGGCCGAGGAGGCCTCCCTGGTCACCGGTGCCGGGCTGGCGCTGCGCGTGGTGGGCCTGGCCCTGCCGGGGGTGCTGCTGGTCGCCAGCACCGACCCGGTGCGCCTCGCCGACGCCCTCACCCTGCACTGGCGGCTCTCGCCGCGGTTCGCCTTCGGTGCGCTCGCCGCACTCCGGCTGGCGCCGCTGCTGGTGGCCGAGTTCGAGGCCCTCCGCCTGGCCCGGCGCACGCGGGGCGTCGAGGCCGGCCGCAACCCCGTGGCGCGGGTGCGGCTGCTGGCCGGCATCGGCTTCGCGCTGCTGGTGGGGGCGGTCCGCCGCGGCTCCCGCCTGGCGACGGCGATGGACGCCCGCGGCTTCGACTCCGGCGCCCCCCGCAGCAACGCACGCGGCTCCACTCTGCACCGGCGCGACGCCTGGTTCGTCGCCGCCGCCCTCGCGGTGTGCGCGCTGGCGGTGACGGCGAGCGTGCAGACGGGCCACTGGTCCCCGGTGTTCGTCGGCTGACCGGGTGTGAGGTGCGCGACATCAGGTTTAGCGGCCGCCGCTCCGGCCGATAGCGAACGGTCAGGCCTCGTGCACCGGGGGGCCGGGAACCGAGGAGAGCAGCGGCGTGACGAGGCAGGCGGCCGGCACGATCTGGCCGTCGGCGTACCCACCCGCCGCCGAGCAGGTCCTCGTCTGGCACCTGCGGGACGTCGCCGAGCTGCCCGGGGTGCGGGCCGAGGTCCGTTCCCGCCTCGCCGGACCCGGCGCCGGGGACCTCCTGGACCGGCTGGTGCTGGCCCTGGACGAGATGGCGTCCAATGCCCTGCGCCACGGGGGCGGGGAGGTCCGGGCGGCGCTGCGCACGACCGGTGACGCCTACCTGCTCGAGGTGACCGACCAGGCCGCCGGGAGCCCGCCGACGCCGGCGGTCGGCCGGGACCCGAGCCTCGGCGGGCTCGGGCTGTACCTGATCGCCGAGCTGGCCGCCGACCACGGCTGGTACGCCGAGGCCGGCGCCAAGCACGTCTGGGCGCTGCTCCGCCGCTGATCGCCGCGGTCGGTCCTGCGGGTGGGGACCGAGCGGGTCAGTCCTGCGGGTGCAGCCGGAGCGCCACGAGGGCGACGTCGTCCTGGAGGCCCTCGGGGCGGAGCCGCTCCAGCAGCCCGTCGCACAGCTCGGGGAGCGGCCGGTCGGCCAGCTCGGCCAACGCCGCCCGCAGCCGGGCGGTGCCCTCGTCGAGCGAGAGGTCGCGCCCCTCGACCAGGCCGTCGGTGTAGAGCAGCAGGGTGCTGCCCCGCGGCACCGCCACCACCGTCTCGGTGCGCCGCGTGGCCGGCTCGACCCCCAGCATGAGCTCGGCCCGCTCGCCGGCCAGCTCCTCGATCCGGCCGTCCGGCCGCAGCACCAGCGGCGGGGGGTGGCCGGCGTTGGACCAGCGCAGCCGGGTCACGCCCGCGGCCCGCTCCTCGTCGCGCTGCTCGACGCGCACCACCGCGGCGGTGGCCAGCGTCCCCACCCCCAGGCCCCCGATGGCGAGGTCGAGGTCGGTGAGCACCCCGGCCGGGCCGATGTCGCGGTACGCGATGCCGCGGAGCATCCCGCGCAGCTGGCCCATGGCCGCCGCCGCCGCGGTGTCGTGCCCGACGACGTCGCCGATGACCAGCACCGTGGCGCCCGAGGGCTGCAGGAAGGCGTCGTACCAGTCACCGCCGACCTCCGCGACCGCCATCGCCGGGTGGTAGCGCACCACGATCTCGGAGTGGTCCGGCTGCGGCGGCTCCGTGAGCAGGCTTCGCTGCAACCCCTCGGCCAGCCGGCGCTGCTGCTCGTAGAGCCGGGCGTTGTCCAGCGCCAGCGCGACCCGGCCGGCGACCTCGCGCACCGTCGCCACGTCCTCCTGGTCGGGCAGCGGCCGGTCGGCGGACCGGTAGACGCTCAGCGCACCGAGCGTCCGGCCGCGCGCCGACAGCGCCAGCGTGATCGCCGACCCCGGCGCCAGCTCCCAGAAGGCGTCGCTGACCTCGCCGGCGGGCAGGGTGCGCCCCACGGCCGTGCCGACGTCGGGCACCACCAGGACCTGCCCGGAGGCGAGCGCCCGGAGGATGGGGGCGTCCGGCGGGAGCGAGGCCAGCCGCAGGGCGGCGTAGCGGCGGACCGCGTCCCGGCGCTCCGGGACGCGGTGCCAGCTGGCGACGTCGCGCACCCGGCCGTCCTCGTCCGTTAGGCTCACGATGGACCAGTCGCCGAGCTCGGGGACGAGCAGCTCGGCGACCCGCTGCAGCGCCTCCTCCTCGCGAGGCCGGGTGCCCAGGGACGCCGCGATCGCGGTGGTGGTGTGCGCGACGAGCGCGAGGCGGGCGGCGCTGCGGCGGGCCTGCTCCTCCGCCGCCCGGCGCTCGGTCACGTCCAGGAAGGAGACCGACAGCCCGTCGGGCGTGGGCCAGCTGCGCACCTCGAACCAGGCGTCCAGCGGCGCCGGGTAGTAGGCCTCGAACAGCTGCTCGCGGCCGCTCTCCACCGCCGCCCGGTAGTGCCGCTCGAAGTCGCTGCCCACGGCGGCCGGGAAGAGCTCCCAGACCACCCCGCCGATCAGGTCGTCGCGGGAGGCACCCAGCACCCGCTCGGCCTCGGCGTTGACGTAGGTGAACCGCCATTCCCGGTCCAGCGAGAAGAAGGAGGCCTTCATCGCGTCCAGCAGGCGCGCGATGCGCACGTCCTCCTGGCGCTGCGGCGTCGTGTCGAAGCCCGCGCCGAGCAAGCGCACCGCGGAGCCGCCGTCGTCCCGCACCGCCCGGCCCCGGCCCCGTACCCAGCGGGTGTCCCCGGACGGGAGGACCACCCGGAACTCGGCGTCGTAGTCGCCGCGCCCGTCGATGGCCGCCTGCAGGGCCTCGACCGTCCGCTCCCGGTCGTCGGGGTGCACCCGGGAGACGAAGGCGTCGATCGTCTCGTCGAACTCCGCCCGCTCGTAGCCGAACAGGGCCAGCAACCGGTCGTCCCACAGCAGCCGGCCGGTCTCCAGGTTCCAGTCGAAGCTGCCGATGCCGGCGGCGTCGATGGCGAGCTCGAAGCGCACCCGGTGCGCCTCGTACTCGGCCGTGAGCGCCATCAGCTGGAGCTCCGTGCTCACCGAGTCGGCGAGCTGCCGCAGCAGGGCGACGTCGCGGTCGGTCCACTGACGCACCTGCTGCTCGACGGCGCAGAGGGCGCCGATCGGCTCGCCGCCCGAGGCGCGGACCGGGATGCCGAGGTAGGCGGCCACCATCCCGGACCGGACGGGCTCGCGGCCGGCCAGGCGCTCGTCGCGGGCCGCGTCGGGCACGACCAGCGGGGCGTCCTCGGTCACCGCTGCGGCGCACAGGGACCGGTCGAGCGGCACCCGGGCCCCGATGCCGCCCGGCGGCAGCCCGGTGCCGGCCACCGCGGTCTGCACCTCGCCGACGAGCGAGACCTGGACGGCGGTGCAGTCCAGCAGCCGGGTGGCGAGGTCGGTGAGGCGCTGGAGGCTGCGGGAGCCGAGGGCCTCGCCGACGAGCGCGCGAACCAGGTCGACGCGGCCGCCCGTACCGGACGCCGTCCCGTGGGCGGCCGGCCCGTCGGGGAGCTCGGCGGCGGTCACGTGGGTTCCCCTCCACAGACGGTCCGCGGGCCGGCGGCACGGTTGTTGCGGCCCCGGCCAGGTGCAGAGCCTGTCACACCGGTGGAGCGGAGGCGTGCACCGCGTCCGCGGGGCCGGCGGCGGGCCCCCGGCCGCCGGGGCGGGCGCCCGGGCCGGGACCGGACCGACCGCGGGTCCGGCCCGCTCCGGCGGGCGCCCGCCGTCCGGCGGGTCGCAGCGGACGGGGCGACCGTCCACCGGCACGTGCGCACGGGCTCCGCGGCGCCGTCGGTCGCCTCGTCCCGGAGCGCCGGCCGGGGACCTCGGGCCCGGCCCGGGCGACGTCCGCATCCCTGCCGGCCGGGGGACCGGTGGCCCGCCACGCCGCAGCCGGCCAGGCGCCGGCCGGTCGGAGACCCGGGCGGTCCCAGGAGGGATCGCGCCGCCGGGTACCGGCAGGGGCCTGTTGTCCACCGTGCCGGACGGTCCGGGGAACCCGCGGTCGCCCGCCGTCCGCGGTCCGTGCCTCCCCGGAGGGTCCGCGCGCTGCATGGCTGGGCAGCAGCCGGGCGGAGGGTCGAGGCCGGATCGGTGGAGCGACGAGGTCTGCGGGTGCCCGGAGGGACACCGTCAGGGGTGGGCCAGGTGCGGCCGAGGTCGGCCGGGGGAGGACGTGCTCGCAGAGCCGGGTCGACGGTCCACGACCACCCGGGGAAGGGGGTGGCCGGTTCCGGCGTGCTCGACGGGAGAGCGGTCGACGGCGGTCCGCGGCTGGGTGCCGTGGTCGCGCAGCAGGATCAGCTCGGCGCCGACGGCGCCGGGCGGTGGTGCGACGAGGGTGCCCGCCCGGTGGTGGGCGCCGGTTCGGTGCCGACCGCGGGCCGGGTTCGTCGCGGCGAGCCGCGGACGGGAGGCGGATCGCCCCGCGCCCCGGCTCCACCGGATCCCTGCGAGGATCGCGGTGCCGGCACCCGAGCGGCCGGTGGCACCGGTGCGAGGACGCGGACCGGGATGGACGGCGGCGTGGACCGCGCCCCGTACCGACCCGGGGACGGCCAGTCCCGCGGAGGACGCCAGCCGACGCGTGGCCGGCTCCGTGCCGCGGGGTCCGTGGGACCCGGGTGGGAGGTGGGACGGCCGGTCGCGTCAGGTGCGGCCGTACCGGTTCGCGACCCCGGCGACGACGCCGGTCCCGCGGGAAGGAGCGCCGCGGCGGGGGAAGACGCCACGGGCTGGACCGAGGGGGTGCTGGGCAGCTCGCGCAGCACCACCGGGGGGTCGAGCTCGCGCAGCACCCGCGAGGCAGGTCTGCCCCAGGCGAGGTGCCGGCCCTGCTCGCCGGCGCCCCACATCGCCATGCGGCGGGTGAAGGCGCGCACCGCGACGCGGCGGCGGCCGGGCATCCGGGCGGGCGGCGGCGCGGTGCGCCAGGCCAGGTGCTGGCCCTGGTCGCCGGCCCCCCACAGCGCCATCCGGCGGGCGATGCCGCGCAGCCCGCCCAGGGGCTCGCGCACCCGCTCGGGCACCACGACGACGCGGGGGGAGTACACCGGCAGCCCAGCCGGGCGGGGAGCGCGGGCCGCCGGTGCGGGCTGGACCGACCGGAGCGGGGCGGGGCGGGCCGCCCGGTGCGCGGCCGACCGGGGACGGGAGCGCGGACGGGTCTGGTCCGCCCGGTCCAGGACGTCGATGAGCCCCGCCAGCGTGCCGGCCGGCTCGTGCGGGGAGCGGTCGACGCGGAGGACGCCGGAGGCCGGCCCGACGGCCTGCCGGCTGCTGCTCATGTCGCCTCCCGAAGTCGTGTCCGCAACCGGGGAAGGTGTCGCGGACAAGGAGAAAGGTAGGGACCGGCGGGCCCGCGGGCCGGTTCTCCGGACACCCCTCCGGAGCCGCGTGACCGAACCGTTGCCCTGGCCCTCCGCACCGCTCGGTGACCCCTCGCCCGGCGCGTGTCCTTGTCGATTCGACGGCGCTCCGCGAGCGTGGGACGGCCACCTCGGGCCGTCGGTCACCTCGGGACGGCGCGGGCGCCCCCGGCGTGTCGGAACCGCACCCGGACGGGGGACCCGTCGAATCGCCGGGTCCGCCGGGGTGGTGTACCTGCTGGTGGGCCCGGCGCCGCCGGTGGTCCTGGGGCCCGAGGACCTGGTGGCCTCCTCGGGCCCGCTGGTGGCCGTCGTGGAGGCCGCCGACGTCGGCGTCCCCGACCGGCTGTTCAGCCTGGTGGCCCTGGTGGCGGTCGCGAACGGCGCGCTGCTGACCATGGTGACCCGCGCCCTCCGGTGGTCCCGGCAGCGCAGCGCCCCGGAGGCCGACCGGGTCGGCTGAGGGGTCCTGGGAGGATGCGCCGGTGACCGACCCGACCCCGCTGGTGATCGACACCGACCCGGGCATCGACGACGCCCTGGCCATCCTGCTCGCCCTGGCCAGCCCGGAGGTCGAGCTCCGGCTGGTGACGACGGTGCACGGCAACGTGGAGCTGGCCCAGGTCACCGAGAACGCCCTCCGGGTGCTGCACCTCGCCGGGCGCTCCGACGTGCCGGTGGCCGCCGGCGCCCAGGCCTCGCTGGTCCACCCGCAGCCCGAGCGGGCCGGGCACGTGCACGGCGCTGCGGGCCTGGGCGGTGTCGAGCTGCGCCCCTCCCCCGCGTCGGTGGACCCCCGCCCAGCGGTCGTCGCCCTCGCCGAGCTGCTGATGGCCTCCCCCACGCCGGTCACCGTGGCCGCCATCGGGCCGCTCACCAACATCGCGCTGCTGCTGGCCGGCCACCCGGGGGCCGCGGAGCGCATCGGCCGGCTGGTCGTGATGGGCGGCTCCGCCGGGCGTGGCGGCAACGTCACCGCCGCCGCCGAGTTCAACATCTGGTCCGACCCGGAGGCCGCCCAGGTCGTCCTCTCCTCCTCGGTGCCGACCGTGCTCGTCGGCCTGGACGTCACCCTGCCCACCGTGCTCACCGAGGAGGGCATCGCCCGTTTCGCCGGCGCGGGCCCGGTCGGCCGCAGCGCGGCGGCGATCCTGCAGCAGTACGTGGACCACGCGCGGGACGCGTACGGCACCGCGGGGGTCGTGGTGCACGACGCCCTCGCCCTCACCGAGGCGATCGCGCCGGGCACCCTGGGCACGGTCCGGCGCGACGTCGTCGTCGACACCACGCCAGGCCCCGGCCGCGGCCAGACCCTGGTCGACCGGCGGGCGATCTCGCGCTCGGCGACGGCGGTCGACGTGGCCGAGACTGTCGACAGCGAGGCCGCCGTGGAGTTCCTCGTCTCCCGGCTGGCCCGGCTGGACGGCTGATCAGCGCGTCCGGGTCCCCTCGACGATCCCGACGGCGATGTCGCGCAGCTTGCGGTTGTAGCGCTGGGACGCCTGCCGCAGGATCTCGAACGCCTGCTCGGCGTCGACGTGCTGCTGGGCCATGAGCACGCCCTTCGCCTGCTCGATGACCGCCCGCGACTCCATCGCCACGCGCATGTTCCGCGCGTGGTCGGCCAGGCGGGCGTGGGCATCGGCGTTGGCGACCGCCACCGCGATCGCCTCCGCCGTCTCCAGCCCTGCAGCCAACGCCTCGGGGGTCGCGAACGCCTCGGGCCGCGTCGAGTAGATGTTGAGCGCGCCGATCCAGGACCCCTGGTAGGGCAGGGGCACCGACAGCGAGCTGCGCACCTCCGTCTCGCGGACGCGGGCGATGTAGCGCGGCCAGCGCTCCTCGGTGCGCATGTCGTCGATGCGCAGCACCACCCCGCCGCGCCCGGCGTCCACGCACGGGCCGCCGTCCTCGGCGTACTGGATCTCGTCGGCCATCAGCGCCATCTCGCCGGTGTAGGCCGCCGTGAACGGCTTGTCCGCGCGGATGAGCGTGGTGGAGACCGCCTCCGCGCCGGGGATCGCGCGGGCCGCGATGGCGGTGATCTCGCCGAGCACGTCGGCCAGTTCCCGGTCGCCCAGGGCCACCCTGCTGAGCTCGCGCAGCACCTCGTCCACCGGCACAGTCTGCCTGGTGGGACCCGCTCGGCTCGCCCCCCTTCGCGCGCCGCGCCCCCATCGGTCAGGATGGGGCGATCCGGGACGCCTCCGGCAGCGCCTTGCGGAGCAGACGCGAGAGGACGAGATGGCCGACGAGCAGGCCCACGACGCGTGGCCGTCCGCGCCCGTCCCCTCCGTCCCCGGCGACGTCTGGCACTGGCAGCTCGAGGCGATGCACGTGGTGTCCCGGGTGCGCACCGACCTCCGCGCGCGGATCGCCCATCCCTCGGTGTCCGCCGCCTCCACCGAGGACGCGCGGGACGGGCTGCTCCTGGTGTTCGAGGAGCTGGCCTCCAACGCGCTGCGGCACGGCGGGGGCGACGTGCGCGCGCTGGTGGTGGCCGGGCCCGCGGGCTGGTTGCTCGACCTCAGCGACGAGGCGCCCGACCGCCCGCCGGTGCCGGCCGTCGACCGGGACCCGGCGCTCGGCGGCATGGGCCTGCACCTCGTGGCGCAGCTCTCGAACGACTACGGCTGGGAGCGGCGGCCCGGCCGCAAGCACGTCTGGGCGCTGCTCCCCTCCGGCAAGGAGCCCGCCGAGCCGCTGCGGGACCGGCTCCCCGAGCAGCGCTCCCCGGGCATCACGCGCGACTAGGGGGACCAGGTCGCTCGTCGAGTCAGTCGCCCTGGCCAGGTACGGGGGGACGGACCCGTCGCGGTCCGGTTGGTGATCGTCGAAGCGCGGCCGGACTGTCCGACGTGGACGGGCTGGACGAAGGGCACCACCGGAGCCGCCGTCTGGACGCAGCCCGACGTGACGAGGACGTAGGGGGGTTGTCGTCGTCATCAGCTTCGACGCCGGAGACGTCGAGCCAGAGACCGGCGCACCACTGCTGCTCGCCGCGACGCCGGCCCACCAGTTCGACGCCGCGGTCGTGGCGGACGAGTTGCGCATCGAGCTCGACGCGGAGGCGGTCGAGGAGTGGGACGGCGAGACCTTCCTCGTCGTCGCGATCGTGGAAGCCGTCGAGTGACCGTGGTTCGCTCGTCCGACGAGACGTCAGCTCCCGCAGCCGGACAACGACCAGCCAAAGAGCTTCTTCGTCCGGATGTCCGGCAGCGAATGGGGCCACGAGGTAGCTGCACGGCGCGCGACGCCCCGGGATGCGCAGGAAGGGCCGTCCCGGTAGGACACCGCACACCGGACGTGCCGCGAGGGGTCCGGTCGGGGGCAGTTCCCCCCTCACCGTGACCGTCTGGCGGCCGCCCCCGCTCCGACCTGCGGGAACTGTCAGTGGTCGGTTCTACGGTGCAGGTGTGTTCATCGGTGAGCCACCCCGTGCGCCGGAGGACGGCGTTCCGATCCCCTGGGTGCCCGACACCGATGGCGGGGGGGTCGAGCGACCTGGAGCTGGTCGCCGACATCTGGGCCGCTGACGCCCGCGAGGCCCGGCACGCCGCCCAGCGCGCCGAGGCGATCGCCGCGCTCGCCCGCCGGCGCTCCATCGAGCGCGACCGCGACTTCGGCCCCCTCGGTGGTCCGGGGCTGGACAGCCGGCTGCGCCGCTCCCAGGTGCTAGCCCAGGTCAGCGAGACCCTCGTGGCCGAGCTGGCGCTGATCCGCAACTGCTCGGAGGCCGAAGCCGAAGCCCTCGCCGTCGAGTCGATCCTGCTCACCACGCTGCTCACCGGCACCTGGGACGCCCTCTACGCCGGGCGCATCGACGTGCGGAAGATGCGCGCCCTGGTCGACCTGCTGTCCACCGCCGCCCCCGAGGTCATCGCCGAGATCGAACGCCGCGTGCTGCCCCACGCCGGTCGGCTGACCGTGCCCCAGTTGCGCGCCCGGGTACGCCGTGCCCTGGCCCGCCTGGACGCCGACGCCCTGGACAAGCGCCGCAAGGAAGCCGCCGCGCGGGCCGACGTCACCGTCCGGCGCACCGGTGACGGCATGAGCCAGCTCGTCACCGACCTGCCCGTGCACCTGGCCGCCGCCTGCGCCGACGCCATCGACCAGTACGCCCAGCTGCTGCGCGCCGACGGCGACACCCGCCCCATCGGCGTGCTCCGCGCCGCCGTCGCCGCCGACCTCATCCTGCGCCCCTGGGACCAGACCCGGCCGGCGCTCACCGCCCAGCTGACCATCCACGCCCCGCTGCCCGCCCTGCACGCCCCCGACAGCCAGGGCGGCAGCCAGCCGGGCGCCGAGGTCGCCGGTGAGGTCGTCACCGCCGCCCAGTGCCGGGAGATCCTCCGCGAACTGGACCTGCTCGGCATCGGGCGCGCACCGGCCGGCGGCCGCGTGCAGGTCGCCATCGGCAACCCCACCGACGGGCGGCTGACCACCGTCGCCACGCACAGCCAGCTCCGCCGCGCCGCCAGCCACCGCCGCCGCTCCCGCAAGCGACACCAGCAGGGCAGGACGGGCACCGCTGCCCCGACGAGCGAGCCAGCATCCGGCCGGGCGACCGCGGCCCAGACGCGTCCGGAAAGCGGGCCAGGCCTCGGACCACCGCCACCGACGACCGCCTACGAACCCACCGCCGCCCAACGCCGGTTCCTGCACGTCCGCGACCGCCACTGCCGCATGCCCGGCTGCCGCCGCCGCCCCGGCCGCTGCGACATCGACCACGGGCAAGCCCACGCCGACGGCGGCCCCACCGACTGCTGGAACCTCTGCTGCCTGTGCCGCCGGCACCACCGCATCAAGACCTTCGCCCGCGGCTGGTCCTTCACCCTGCACCCCGACGGGCAACTGGTCGTCCGCACCCCCTCAGGCGTCTCCCGCACCACCCGCCCACCCGGCTGGTGCCACGACCCCGAACCCGACCCACCCTGGCTCGACGAGCAAGCCCCACCCGACCCGCTGCACCGCTGACCGGCGCCCGTCCACCGGTCAGCGGGCGGCCCGGGTGACCGCCGCGCAGAAGCGGTCGGCGTCGGCCCGCACCTCGGTCATCGGGGCCAGCAGGTCCTCCTCGGCCACCTCCCGCACCGCAGCGTGCAGCCGCCGCTCGGCCGCCCGCCCCCGCCGTCGCGCCCGCAACGCCACGAGCGGGCGGCTGACCAGCGCGAGCAGCAGGCCGGCGAGCAACCCCCCGACCAGCAGCAGCGTGGGCAGCGGGATCCCCTCGACCCGGGGCAGCGGCACGACGTCGTCGAGCTGGAGGAAGCCGAGCGTGACCAGTGCCAGCAGCCACAGTGCGCCCACCAGCGCGGTCGCCAGGAGCAGCCACTGCAGCCCGGCGGCCGCCCGCTGCCAGAGCGGCACGCGGTCGGGCCCGAGATCCGCACCGCCGACCGCCCGGTCCAGCGCGTCGGCGAGCCGCTCCTCGGAGACCTCCGCCGTGCGCCGCAGCTCGTCGCGCCACGCCGGCGCCAGCCCCTCCCCGACGGCGTCGCGCGCCTCCCGGACGGCGGTCGCCATGCGGGCCCGCTCGACCGCGCCCGCCGGCGGGAGGGACGTGCGGGCGCGCTCGTCACCGAGGTGCAGCCGCTCGAGCGGGTCCGCGCGCAGCCGGCGCGTCCAGCGGACCGGTGGCCAGCCGGTGCGCCCGGTCCCCGCCCGGCGGGTCGAGCGCTCCACCGCGGCGACCACGGTCGGGACCCCGGCCGCGGCGGCCAGGGCGTCGGTGAGGTCGTCGGCCGGGTCGCGGGCCGGATCGGCACCGGCCGCCCGCCCCCAACGCCGCGGCCGCCCGGCCGCGGCCTCCGGGCAGTGCGCGGACAGCTCCGTGGCGCTCCCCCGGACGTCGGCGAGCAACCGCTCACCGGCCGCCCGGCGGGCGCGCACCCGCCGGGCCAACTCGCCGCGCAGCTCGGCCAGCCCGTCCCCGGTGCGTCCGGAGACGGCCAGCAACGGCGTCGCGGCCAGCCCCTCCCGGTCCAGCAGGCCGCGCAGGTCGGCCAGGCAGGCCCGGGCGGCGGCCTCGTCGAGGCGGTCGACCTGGTTGAGCACCACGAGCAGCACCCCCGCGTGGCCGGCCAGCGGGGCCAGGTAGCGCTCGTGCACGGCGGCGTCGGCGTACTTCTGCGGGTCCAGCACCCAGACCAGCACGTCGACCAGCTCCACCAGCCGGTCGACCTCCAGCCGGTGCTCCAGCCGGACGCTGTCGTGGTCGGGCAGGTCGAGCAGCACCAGGCCCTCGAGCGCCGGCTCGGGCTCCCGGCGGTGCCGGCGCGGCACCTGCAGCCAGTCCAGCAGCCGGTCGCTGCCGTCGTCGGCCGCACCCCAGACCGTGGCGTGCGCGACCCCGGTCGTGGGCCGGCGCACCCCGGGGGTGCTCACCTCGCCGCCCGAGAGGGCGTTGAACAGCGTGGACTTGCCGCTCCCCGTGGCGCCGGCGAGCGCGACGACGGTCGCGTCCCCCAGCGCCTCCCGGGCACCGGCCTTGGCCAGCACCGCCCGGGCGCGGGCCACCTCCGGGGTCGCCAGCCGCCCGTCGGCCACCTCGACGGCCTCCCGCAGCGCGGCCAGCCGGTCGGCCAGCGCACCATCCGAACGCCTCATGCCCCGCGCGCCTCGACGAGCGCGGCGGCCGCCGCCCGCAGCTCCTCGGCCGCCCGCGCCGGCGGGGCCGCGGCCTCGACCAACGCGTCGAAGCGGTCCTGCTCGTAGCGCAGCAACGCCTCGGACCGCTCGCCCAGGTCGGCCCGGGCCCGCTCGGCCAGCGCGCGCACCGCGGCATCGCCGAACACCGCCTCCAGCACCCGCTGGCCGACGGCGGTGGTGCCGCCCGCGACCGCGACCTCCCCGCCGAGGAGCCCCCCGGTCTGGGCGAACACCGCCACCATGACCACCGCGCCGGTCCCGCTCACGCCCCAGGAGAGCAGCCGCGCGCGCGAGCGCTTGTCGGCGCCCTCGCTGCGCACCAGGTCCAGCACCGTGCCCTGCCAGTCCCGCACCTGCGCCGCGGCGGCCTCGGGGAAGTCGGGCGAGGCGGCGGCGAGCTCGCGCTCCCGGTCGCCCAGCAGGCCCGGCCCGGCCGGCAGCGCGCGCCAGGCGGTGACGGTCCGCTCGGCGGCCCGGTCGGCCTCGGCGCGCAGCAGCTGCTCGACGCTGCTCTCCAGCGCGCCCTGCAGGCTCTCGGCGGGCGCCGGGCGCCCGGTCAGCGCCGCGGCGACGCGGTCGCGCGCCCGCCCGACCCGGTTCTGCAGGCTGCGCATCCACTCCCCCGTGCCCACGAACTCCTGCCAGCGGGCCAGCACCTCACCGCGCAGCAGGCTGCCGCTGCGCACGCCCTGGTCCACCCCGTCGCGCGCAGCGTCGTACGACGCTGCGGCCGCCTCGTGCAGGGCCCCGGCCGCGACCCGCTGCTCCTCCACCGCCGCGGCGACCGCGGCGGTGCGCTGCTGCAGGCTGTCCAGCGCCCCGGCGAGGGTCTGTCGGACGACGGCTGCCCGCTGCTCCTGGTCGGCGGCCAGCCCGTGCAGCCACCCCCGCAGCGGCGCGACCTGGTCCTCCGGCAGCCAGCCGTCCTCCAGCGGGCGTTCCTCGACGACGAACAGGCGGGCGGAGGCGAGGCCGGCGGCCCGCAGCATGGCCGCGAGGTCGGCGGAGATCTCGGCGGCGGCCTCCGGGGGCACCCGGTCCAGCACGACCGCCAGCGCCGTCCCCCGTTGCTCGGCCGTGCGCAGCAGGTCCCAGGGCACCGCGTCGGCGTAGCGGGCCGCGGTCGTGACGAACACCCACAGGTCGGCCGCGGCCAGGAGCTGGCCGGCGAGGTCCCGGTTGGCGGTCACCACCGAGTCGACGTCGGGAGCATCGAGCACCGCCAGACCCGCGGGCAGGTCATCGCGGATCACCAGCTGCAGCGTCCCGGGCCCGCCGTCCCCACCGGTGACCCGCGCGAGGCCCGGCAGCACGCGGTCGCCGGAGAAGCTCCCGGCGTCGGCGCGGGCGCACACCAGCACGGGTGCGCGGGTGGTGGGGCGGAGCACGCCGGCCGTGGTGACCGGGGCGCCGACCAGGCTGTTGACCAGCGTCGACTTGCCGGCCCCGGTGGAGCCGCCGACGACGGTGAGCAGCGGGGCGCCGAGATCCCTCAGCCGGGGCAGCAGGTAGTCGTCGATCTGGTCGGTGACGCCGCGGGCCGTGCGGACGGCGTCGTCGCGGCCCGCCGTCGCCAGGGCCAGCGGGACGGCGGCGACGTGGTCGCGGAGCGCCGAGAGGGCCTCGGCCAGGCGGGGCGGCGACGGGATCACGCCTGCTCCTCTGCCCCGCGACGCGCCCGGCTACCCGCCGTTCCCCGGCCGGGTCGCTCCGCGAGCCGCGCGCGCTCCTCGCGGAGCGCCTGGAACACCCGGCGGCGCACCCGGTCCTGCTCCCGCTCCTCGCTGTCGAGGAAGCGGATGCTCATGACCCAGCGGGCGCCGCGCGCCTGGACGCGGATGACCTCGCCCGGCACACCGGGGGCCCGTCCTCGAAGCGGACGGTCAGCGCCATCGTCGTCCCGACGTCCGGCAGCATGCGGTGGCCGGCCTCGCCGCGCCAGCAGACCTCGACGGCGTCGCCGGGCTTCACGACCGAGCCCTCGACGAACTCGCTCGCGGACGGGCGGACGCAGACCACGCCCTCGTGGACGACCTCGACCCGGGCGCTGACGGCGACGTCGGTGCCGGAGAGCCGCACCTCCGCCTCGGTCTGCTCCGCCGGGTGGTCCACGGCGGGAACGCTGACCGGGGTCAGCCGCCGCGGCGCGCCGTGAACCCGGCCACGAAGTCGCGCAGGCTGCGGGTCGGCCGCAGCCAGGCACCGTCCGGCGGGAGCGCGTCGAGGCGGACCCGGTCGAGGGGCTCGACGAAGGCCCCCGGGACGTCCTCGATGTCGATGAACTCCAGGAGGTCCGACCCGATCGCGTAGCCGGCCACCTCGCTGAAGGCGACGACGACGACCTCGGTGCCCTGCCGGGCGAGGTCCTCGAGCGGCTCGGCGAAGTTCCGCCCGTCGCCGGAGAAGACCACGAGCCGCCGGAGCCGGTGGCTGTGCCGGCGGACGGCGATGTGGTCCAGCATGTCCTGGTCGATGTCGTCGTCCGGCTGGCTCTTCGGCCGGGCGAACACCGAGTAGCCGAAGCCGCGCAGCGCCTCCACCCAGCGCTGCAGCGAGCCCGGCTGCGGTGGGATGTTGGCGAAGACGCAGGCCTCGACGTCGGGCGCGTCGGGGGTGGCCGGGTCCCCGGCGCCCTCCACGAACCAGGCCGCGATGGCGTCGAAGCGCGGCCGGGAGGCCGCCGTCGGCCGGGCGCCGATCACCGTCGACAGGGTCATGTCGATGTTCGGGGCGTCCCAGATGAGCAGGTCCAGGGCGGGACGCGACCGGCCGTCGGCGACGGGGCCGGCGGGCTGCTCGGTGGGCTCGGGCGCGGCCTCGGAGGTGTCCAGCACGGGCACAGTCTGCCCGGGCGCGACGGCGGGTGCGCCCGCGGGCGGCACCGGTGCGGGTGCGGTGGCGCGCGGCGGTCCGGCGGGCGCGGTGGCCCGGCGGCCGGGACGGCGGAGGCTCACCCGCACACGGGCACGGCCCGGCCGGCGATCGCGAGCGCGCAGAGGTCCCCGCCGGCCTGCTGCACCTCGCGGACCCACCCGGGCAACCGCTCGGCGGGCATGGGGTGCCCCAGCAGCCAGCCCTGCGCCAGGTCGCAGCCGGCCTCACGGACCATCCGCAGGTGGTCGGTGGTCTCGATCCCCTCGGCCACCGAGCGGATGCCCAGCGTCCGGGTGAGCCCGACGATCGCCGCCAGGACCGCGCCGCTGTCACCGGCGGCCACCCGCTCGGCGGCGGCGAGCAGCGAGCGGTCGATCTTCAGCGTCCCGATGGGCAGGGCGAACAGCTGCGCCAGCGACGACCACCCGGTGCCGAAGTCGTCGATCGCCACGCGGACGCCGAAACCGCGCAGCACCGAGAGCTGGTCCTCCGCCCGGGTCGGGTCCTCGGCCACGCTGGTCTCGGTGAGCTCGAGCACGAGCTGGTCGGGCGGTAGCCCGGAGTCCTGCAGGGCCAGCCGGACGTCGCGCACCAGTGTCTCGGTGGAGAAGTGCCGGGCGCTGACGTTCACCGACATGCGCAGGGCCAGGCCCTCGGCCGCCCACTCCGCCGCCTTGCGGGTGGTCTCGCGGAGCAGCCAGCGGGTGATCGGGATGATCTGCCCGGTCTCCTCCGCCACCGAGAGGAAGGTGTCCGGCGAGAGCAGCCCGCGCTCGGGGTGCTGCCAGCGAACCAGCGCCTCCACCCCTTCGATCTGACCGGTGTCCAGGCGCACGACCGGCTGGTAGTGGACGACCAGCTGGTCGATGGCGTCGCCGCGCAGGCGGGTGGCCACCTCCAGCCGCCACCGGGCCGCCTCGCGCAGCGCCGGCGAGAACAGGTGCACCCGGTCCCGGCCGGAGCTCTTGGCGGCGAACATGGCGGCGTCGGCGTCGCTGAGCAGGTGGTGGGCGTCGCGGACCTCCGGTCGCGCCACCGCCACGCCGATGCTGGCGCTGAGCGGCACGGAGATCTCGCCGGCGGTGAAGGGACGGCCGAAGGCCGACTGCAGCCGGAACGCCAGGGCCGCGGCCTCGGCGCTGTCACAGCCGTGCGCGAGGACGACGAACTGGTCGGCGCCCAGGCGGGCCACGGCGTCGCCCGGGCGGATCTGCTCGGAGAGCCGGCCGGCGACCAGGCGCAGCAGCTCGTCACCGACCTGGTGGCCCAGCGAGTCGTTGACCGTCTTGAACGCGTCCAGGTCGACGACGAGCAGCGCCACCCCGCCACGGTGGTCGGCGGTGAGCGCCTCGCCGGTGAGCTCGAGCAGCCGGGCCCGGTTCGGCAGCCCGGTCAGGTCGTCGTGCTGCGCCTTCCAGAGAAGGTCCTCCCGGGCCCGCACCTGGTCGGTGACGTCGTTGTGGGTGACGACGACGCGGCCCTCGCGGTCGACCCGGGTCGCCTGGAGGTGGAACCAGCAGACACCCCGCCGCGTCGGGCAGGAGTAGTCGAAGACGAACGTGCGGCCGTCGGAGGTGGCGGTGTCGGCCAGGAGCTCGCGCAGCCCCTCGGCGAGGCGCTCGTGCTCCGCGGGCGCCAGGCCGCGCGTCATGACCGTCAGGTAGTCCTCGCCCGCACGGCCCGGCCAGGAGATCTCCGGCAGCAGCTCCTCGCCGCTGCGGAACCAGGCCCCGTTGGCGGAGATGATCTTCCCGTCGGGGCCGATCAGCACGGTGGGCGAGGGCAGCGCCTCCAGCACCGCCGTGAGCCCGCGGATCTGGTCGTCGCGCTCCTGGTCGGTGCGCCGGCGGACGTCGATGTCGCGGAAGAGCACCGCCGCCCCGGCGGGATCGGGGAACAACCGCACCTCGTACCAGCGCGACCGGGGCTCGTAGAAGAACTGGAACTCGCGCGCCCGGCCGTCGGCGAGCAGCTCGCGGTACTGCTCCTCGGCGAGCGAGCCGCGGAGGGCGGGGAAGGCGTCGCGGGCGTCCCGGCCGAGCAGGTCCTCGGCCCGGTGCCCGAGCAGCCGCTCGGCGGCCGCGTTCAGGTAGGCGAACCGCCCCCGCCCGTCCAGGCGGTACACCGCGTCGGGGACACCGCTCAGCGGGTCGGGCCGGTCCTCCGGGGGCCGGTCGTCGCCTGGTTGCACGCTGCCCGCTCTCGTTTCCAGTGGTTCGTCCGGTCCGCTCGCGCGGAGGCCGGGGGCATGGACCGCTCGCGAGGACGACGGGCAGCACCTGAGCCGTCCCCGAGAGTAGTAGCCCGCGACGTTTCCCTCAGGGGGCGGCGACGACGGACCGCCGGACGATCTCGGCCGCGCCGGTGCCGGTGGGCAGGCTGCCGAGCACGGTCCCGGCCTCCCCGCCCAGGCGAGAAGCGCAGAAGGCTTCGGCGACCGCCGTCGGCGCGTGGCGCAGGAGCAGCGAGCCCTGCAGGCACAGCGCCAGCGATCCGGCGATCCGGCGGGCCCGGAAGGGCAGCTGCTCGGGATCGCCGAGCTCGGCCTGCAGCCGCTTCAGCGCGTCGTCGAACCTCCGGTCGGCGCCCCGCGCCGGCTCGAGCTCGGCGGTGACGGCGGCCAGCGACTCGGAGGCGCGGCCCAGCGCACGGAGGACGTCGAGAGCGATCACGTTGCCCGAACCCTCCCAGATGGAGTTCAGCGGCGCCTGCCGGTAGAGCCGCGGAAGGCCGGACTCCTCGACGTAGCCGTTGCCCCCGAGCACCTCCATCGCCTCCGCGACCACCCCCGGGGTGCGCTTGCAGACCCAGTACTTGGCGGCCGCACCCGCGAGGCGCAGGAAGGCCGCCTCGCCGCCATCCACCGCCGCCGCCAGCCGGATCGCCAGCGCCGTCGCGGCCTCGCTCTCCACGGCCAGGTCGGCCAGCACGTTCTGCATGAGCGGCTGGTCGGCCAGCAGCGCGCCGAACGCGCGCCGGTGCCGGGCGTGGTGGCCGGCCTGCGTCAGCGCCGCCCGCACCGTGGCGGCCGAGCCGAGCACGCAGTCCAGCCGCGTCATGTTGACCATCTCGATGATCGCGGGGACACCCCGCCCGGGCTCGCCGACCAGCCAGCCGGTCGTCCCGTCGAACTCCACCTCGCCGGACGCGTTGGCGCGGTCGCCGAGCTTGTCCTTGAGCCGCTGGAGCCGGAAGACGTTGCGGGTGCCGTCGGGGAGCACGCGGGGGACGAGGAAGCAGGAGACCCCCTCCTCGAGCTGGGCGAGCACCAGGAAGAGGTCGCTCATCGGCGCGGAGGTGAACCACTTGTGACCGGTGAGCCGGTAGCTGCCGTCGGGCCGGGGGACGGCGCGGGTGGTGTTCGCGCGGACGTCGGAACCGCCCTGCTTCTCGGTCATGCCCATGCCCGCCACCAGGCCCGGCTTCGCCGCCGGGTCGGTCAGCCCGAACTCGTAGGCCCGCGCGGTGAGCCCGGGCTCGTACCGGGCGGCCAGCTCGGGTGCGCGCCGCAGGGCGGGAACCACCGCGTAGGTCATCGTGGTCGGGCACCCGTGGCCCATCTCCACCTGGGTCCACCCCAGATAGCCGACGGCGCGGCGGACGTGCGCGTGCGGCGTGGGGTCCGCCCACGGGGCGCCGGCCAGCCCGTGCTCGAACGCCGTGCGCATCAGCTCGTGCCAGGCCGGGTGGAACTCGACCTCGTCGACGCGGTGCCCGTAGCGGTCGTGGGTGCGCAGCCGCGGCGGGTTCTCGTCGGCCAGCCGGCCCCACTCCTGCGCCTGCTCGCTGCCGGCCAGCCGGCCGAGACCGGCCAGCGACGCCAGGGTCGCGTCGTCGGCGTGCCGGCGGCAGGCCTCGGCGAGCGCGGCGTCCCCGGCGATCGGGTCGTGCCCGACCAGCGGCGGGACCTGGTTGGTGACCTCGTGGGTGGCGGGCATGCCGGCACGGTAATCGAGGTCGGCCGGCGTCCCGCCGCTCCGCGGAGCTCAGCCGCGCACGAGGCGGGCCAGGGCGACGCGGGCAGCCGGGGCGTAGGCGAGCACGAGCGGCGCCGGGCCGGAGAGCCGCAGCCCGGTGGTCGTCCCGCCGTCGGGTCCCGCGGTCACCCAGTGCAGCAGGTGCACGCGCAGCGGGCCCACCGACACCGCCCACGACCAGCGGCGGGCGGCCTCGTCGACCTCCTCGACGGTGAACGGCACCGCCCACCCCAGCGGGCCGCGCACCCGCCCGGAGACGCCCGTGGCCAGCCGGTCGGCCGGCAGCTCCACGCCGGTGATCTGCGGTGCCCACCCCGGCCAGCGGGTGGGGACGGCGTAGCGCTCCCAGACCACCGCCGGCGGAGCGGCCCCGGTCGCGTGCAGGGTCAGCGTCGTCACCACCGGGAGGTGCCCGCACCGCGCGGGGCGGACACCTGCCCGTCACGCGGGCGGCCCGCCCAGCAGCAGGGCGCGGAGCAGGTGCATCGCCATCGTGACGGATCGTTCCCGCACGGCTGTCCGGCTGCCCGCGAGCGCGAGCGAGCGCTCCTCGACCCGGTCGGGCCCGGCGACGCAGAGGTGCACCGTCCCCACGGGCTTGGCCTCCGTACCGCCGCCCGGGCCGGCGATGCCCGTGATGCCCACCCCGATGTCGGCGCCGAAGCGCGCGCGGACGCCGTCGGCCAGCGCGCGGGCCACCTGCGGGCTGACCGCGCCGTGCTCGGCCAGCAGCGCGCGGGGCACCCCGACCAGCACCTCCTTGGCCCCGTCGGCGTAGGCGGTGACCCCGCCCAGCACGGCGGCGGAGGAGCCCGGCCGCTCGGTGAGCCGGGCGACCAGGAGCCCGCCGGTGCACGACTCGCCGGTGGCGATCGTCAGCCCCCGCTCCGCGAGCGCGGTGGCGACCAGGTCGTCCAGGGTGGGGCCGGTGGAGAAGAGCGTGGCGGCGTACCGCTCGGCCAGCAGCGCCGCGAAGCGGTCGTAGACCGGCTGCGCCTCCGCCGGGAAGCGGGTGACGATCTCCAGCTCGCCCTCCCGGAGGCAGGTGGTGATCTCCAGGCCGCCGAGGTCCGGCTCCACCTCGCGCAAGGTGGCCGCCAGCTGGGCCTCGAGCGTCCCCCACAGCCGCAGGGTCTCCTGGCGCAGCTCGGCGGCGCCCGCCAGCGCGGCCCGCGTCGGGGCCGCCGCGACGGCCGCCGGCCACATGCCCCGCAGCTCGCCCGGGGGGCCGGGCAGGACGACCACAGGCGGCCCGGTCCGACCGGCACCGGGCGGGACGACGAGGCCGGGAGCGGTGCCGACCGGTTCCAGCACGGTGGCCCCGTCGGGCACCAGGGCCTGCTTGCGCACCCCGGCCGCGGTCGACTCCGGATCCGAGCGCCAGCCGCGGCGGGCCATCAGCCGCTCGACGATCCGGCCGATCCGCTCCTCCAGGTCCGGGTCCACGGCCGGCTCGCGGCCCTGGAACCCGCCCACCACCTGCGCGGTGAGGTCGTCGGCGGTGGGCCCCAGCCCGCCGGTGGTGATCAGCAGGTCGACGCCGGTGCCGGTGAGGAAGGAGAGGGCGGCCAGCAGGTCCTCGGGCCGGTCGCCCACGACCACGACGTGACCGACGTCGACACCCAGACCCCGCAGCTGCTCGGCCAGCCAGGGGCCGTTCCGGTCGGCCACCCGGCCGGTGAGGACCTCGGTCCCGGTGACGACGATTCCGGCGCGCGTGACCACGACCCGACCCTAGGGGCGCCGGGCCGGACCGGCAGGCGCAGCGGCTCCCTCCGGGTGGCGCGCGGACGGCCGGCCCCGGCGCCGCTAGCGTGCGGGGCGCACCGCCGTCGACCGGTGGTCCCGCCGGAGCCCGACCTGGAGGCACCCGTGAGCACGCCGTCCGAACAGCAGACCCCCGTCCCGGGCGCGGGTCCCGCGCAGTCGTCGACCCAGGAGATCCCGATCCCCGCACCGGTCTCCGGCACCCCGACCACGGTGCAGCAGCTCCCGCCGCCGTCGGCGCCGGCGCGACCGCCGGCGCAGGCCGGCCCGGCCACGACCCCCGGCGGCGCCACCGCCGTGCAGCCCGGCCCGGCTCCGACGGGCACCGGGGCCGCCCAACCCACCGGGCCGGTCGACTTCGTGCCCGGCCTACCGGGCCTGGGCGCACCCAAACCTCCCCCGGCCGCTGCGGGCGACGGGCCGCCGGAGCAGCCGCGCACGCCCCGGGACCGCACACCGCTGGTGGGCGCCGGTCTGGTGGCGCTCGCCCTGGTGCTGCTGGAGCTCGGCCTCTCGCTGCGCTTCGGCACCGTGTCCGCGTGGTCGGCGATCCCGCTGTGGTCGGCCTTCGCCACCGCCTGCACCCTGCTGGGGCTGGCCGCGTTCGCCGGGGCGCTCGGCGCCGGCCGGCGGTTGGCCGCCCGGACGGGGTGGCGGATCGCCGCGGGCGGGCTGACCGGTCTCGCGGCCTTCTGGGTGCTGGTCGTGCTGCCCGGGGCCGGGACCGACCGGGGTTTCCTGCTCACCGCCGCGCTCGCTGCCCTGGGCGGGGCGCTGTGGCTCGCCGCCGGCCGCGGGAAGCGCGCGGCGGAGGACGGCGCACCGGCCGGCAGCTGACCGGCCGGTCAGCCGCGCCCCCGGCCGTTCCCGTTCCCGCCGCCGTTCCCGTTCCCGTTCCCGCCGCCGTTCCCGTTCGCGTTCCCGTTCCCGTTCCCGCCGCCGTTCCCGTTCCCGCCGCCGTTCCCGTTCGCGTTGCCGTTGCCGGGCGCGTCGTCCTCGTCCGCCTCGCCCCCGTCCCCGTCGCCGTCCTCCTCCCCGCCGTCGTCCCCGACCGGCAGCGGGACCGGGGCCACCGGCTGCTCGGGCTGCGGGGCGGGCGCGACCGGGGCGGGGACGGGGTCCGGTTCCGGTTCCGGCGGGGCGATCGCGTAGGTGACCGTGACGACGGTGCCGGGGACGACGGCGCCCACCGGCCCCAGCTCCAGCACGTGGTCAGCGGGCACGGCGGCGCTCTCCCGGCCGGCGAGGTGCACACCGAGGCCGGCGGCGGCGAGCTCGGCCTCCACCTCGGCCACCGGGCGTCCGACGAAGTCGCCGGCCGCGAGCACCACCGGCTCGGGGGCCTCGCTGGTGCCGCCACCGGGGTCGGCCGGGGGGGCGCCCCAGACCTGCAGCGCGGCGATGCCCAGCGCCACGCCGACCACGAGCCCGACCAGCGGGGCGAGCAGGCGCCTGCGCAGCGGCCGTGGCCCGGGCGCCGGGACGGCGAGCGGCCGGGTGCCCTCCGGTCGGGGCACGGGCGGGAGCAGCCGGCCGGCGCGGACGTCGTCGACGGCGTCCCGGAAGGCCGCCCCGTCCGGGTAGCGCTCGGCCGGGTCCTTGAGCAGCGCCCGCTCGACGAGCGTGCGGACCTGCTCCGGGACGTCGGCGGGCAGCGGGGGCGGCTCGTCGCGCAGCTGGCGCAGCGCGATCTGCACCGAGTTCTCGCCGTCGAAGGCGCGGTGCCCGGCGAGGCACTCGTAGCCGATCATCCCCAGGGCGTAGACGTCGCTGGCCGGCCCGGCCTTGCTGCCCCCGGCCTGCTCCGGCGAGAGGTAGTGGGCGGTGCCGACCACCTGACCGGTCTGGGTGAGCGGCGCGCTGGCGGCAGACCAGGCGATGCCGAAGTCGGTGATCCTGACCGTGCCGTCGTCACCGACCAGCACGTTGCCCGGCTTCACGTCCCGGTGCACCAGGCCGGCGGCGTGCGCCGCGGCCAGGCCGGCCGCCGCCTGGTGCAGCACGTCGAGGGTGCGGTCGGCACCGAGCCGCGACTCCCGGGCCAGCACCTGGGCGAGCGACTCCCCCTCGACCAGCTCCATGACCAGGTAGGCCAGCGCCTCGCCGTCGACGGCGGTGGACTCGCCGTAGTCGAACAGCGCGGCGATGTTGCGGTGCGTCAGCTGGGCGGTGTGCTGGGCCTCCGCCCGGAATCGCGCGAGGAAGGTGGGGTTGCCGGTGTACTCGCTGCGCAGCACCTTCACCGCGACGGGCCGCTGCAGGACGACGTCGCGACCCCGCCAGACCTGACCCATGCCACCGGTCGCGAGCAGCGCCCGCAGCTCGTAGCGACCACCGAGGAGGGTGGACGACGGCCGGTGGGGAGAGGTCACTGCTCCGTCGCGGGGCTCGACGAGCCCGCCGCGGGGGTGGCGCTGGTCGTGCTGGGCACCGTCGTCGTGGCCGACGGCGTGGCGGTCTCATCCGGGTCCGCGTCGGTGGGGGTGCTCGGGGTGGGGCTGGCGGGCAGGCTCGGCGTCGGGGGCGCCGTGACCGTGCCGGTGCCGGTGCCGGTGTCCACGCCCGTCCCGGGGTCCGTGCCCGTCCCGGGGTCCGTGCCCGTCGCGGTCCCCGGGCCCGTCGTGGGCGCGGGTGCCTCGGTGGTCGGCGCAGGGCCGGGCGTGCCCTCCGGCTCCACGGCGGCGCCCGTCACCGCCGGTGTCCGGGGCCGGTCCTGCTGCTCCGGGGCCGCGGCGTAGCGGATGACCACCTGGTCACCGGCGCGCAGCGGGCGCCCGGCCGGCTCGACGCCCGTGACGCGGTCGGGGACGACGTCGTCGCGCACCTCGGCCCGCACGGTGACGGTCAGGCCCAGGTCGGCCAGCCGCTCGGCCACCTCGCCCACCGGCCGGCCGAGGAAGTCGGCCTCCTCGAGCACGATGCTGCCGTCGATCCGCTCCTCGGCCGCGGCCGCGGTGCTCGGCGTCCCGCCCTGGGTGAGGGCCTGCAGCAGCGTGGCGGTGATCGCGGCACCCGCCAGCAGGCCGATGAGGGGCAGCAGGACGACGGCCAGCCGGCCGCGCCGCCGTGCAGCCGGCGGACGGGCGGACCGCGTGCGGCTGCGCCGCGGCACGGCGTCGACCGCGACCGTGCCCGGGTCGGGACGGCGGCCGGCCCGCACCGCGGCCACGGCGGCCGCGAAGCTGGCGCCGTCGGGGAAGCGCGCGCCGGGGTCCTTGACCAGGGCGCGGCCGATCAGCGTCCGGACGCCGGGGGGCAGCTCCCCGGGTAGCGGCTCGGGCTCCTGCTGGACCTGCTTGAGCGCGATGGTGACGGCGTTGTCGCCCTCGAACGCCGGGTGCCCGGTGAGGCACTCGTACCCGATCAGCCCGAGGGCGTAGACGTCGCTGGCCGGCGTCGCGTGCCGGCCCTCGGCCTGCTCGGGGGAGAGGTACTGCGGCGTGCCGATCACCTGGCCGGTGCGGGTGAGGGCGACACCGCGCGCCGACCAGGCGATGCCGAAGTCGGTGATCTTCACGGTGCCGTCCGGGCGCACCAGGATGTTGCCGGGCTTGACGTCGCGGTGCACCAGCCCGCTGCGGTGCGCCTCGGCCAGGGCGGCGGCGGTCTGCCCGAGCAGCGAGAGCGTCGTCTCGGGGTCCAGCCGGCCCTCCCGGCGCAGCAGCGCCGAGAGCGGCTCGCCCTCCACGAGCTCCATCACCAGGTAGGCGAGGGTCTCCCCGGAGCCGTCGCGGGCGGTCTCCTCGCCGTAGTCGTAGACCGCGGCGATGCCGGGGTGGTTGAGCCCGGCGGCGTGCTGGGCCTCGGCCCGGAAGCGGGCGACGAAGGTGGGGTCCCCGGTGTACTCGCTGCGCAGCACCTTCACCGCGACCGGGCGGTGCAGGGCGGCGTCGAGCCCGCGCCACACCTGCCCCATGCCGCCGGCGGCGATGAGCTGCTGCAGTTCGTAGCGGTCACCCAGGCGCCTGCGTCCTGGTTCCACCACCGGGGTCACTCCTCGTCCGTCCGGCCCGCGCGCACGGCCCGTGGCATCGCCGCCCAGACCCCGCTCACCGCCGCACCCCTCGCTGCCGGCTCCGCGGGCACCGGGCGCCGCAGAACGGGGACCATGGTCCCCCACCCCCGAGGATGCCCCCTCCCGTCCCATCCGTCCCACCCGCCACACCGGCGCGCCGGTTGCAGTTCGTGCACGGCGGGCTACGCCGCGGCCGTGGCCCACGCCCACCTCGTCGACCTCCCGGGGTGCCCGTCGACCCCGCGGCGCACGGCGAGGACGGCGGCTGTGCGGTGAGGCCGGCCCCGTGCGGGCTCCGCGGCCGCCCTCGTCCCGGCACGCCGGGTGCACGGCGGGACCGTCCCCCCACGCGCGGACGCGCGCGCCTGGCAAGGTGATCACCGCCAGGGCCGCGCCGTGCGGCCGACCGCGACCGGAAGGTGGGGCGCCGATGTCCGACACCGTGACCCGGGAGGACGCCGACGGCGTCGCGACCCTCACCCTGCTGCGCCCGGGCCTGACCCACGCCTCCCGCGCCGACCTGCTGGCCGCGGTGCGCGACGTCGCGGCGGACGAGACGGTGCGCGCCGTGCTGCTCACCGGCACCGGGCGCGCGTTCTGCGTCGGGCAGGACCTGGGGGAGCACCTGGCGGAGATGCAGGGCGGTGCGGAGGCACCGCTGTCGGTGGTCGAGCGCGAGTACAACCCGCTGGTGCTGGCGCTGGCCGCCCTGCGGGTGCCGGTCGTCGTGGGCATCAACGGCGCGTGCGTGGGGGCGGGGCTGGGCCTCGCTCTCGCCGGCGACCTGCGGGTGGCCGCGGCCGGCGCGAAGTTCACCACCGCGTTCACCGGCATCGGGCTGTCCAGCGACTCGGCGCTGGCGTCCCGGCTCGTGCACTGCGTCGGCGGCTCGCGCGCCGCCGAGCTGCTGCTGCTGCCCGAGCCCTTCCTGGCCGAGACCGCGGCCGAGTGGGGGCTGGTGCACCGGGTCGTGTCGCCGGAGCAGGTGCTGCCGGAGGCGCAGGCGCTGGCGTCCCGGCTGGCGGCGGGGCCGACCGCCGCCTACCGGGCGGTGAAGACGGTTCTCGCCACCGCGGCCACCGACTCCCTGGAGGAGACGCTGGCGCTGGAGGGGCGGCTGCAGACGGAGGTCGGGCAGTCCGCCGACCACCGAGAGGCCGTCGAGGCGTTCCTCGCCAAGCGCCCGCCGCGGTTCACCGGCCGCTGAGGCGACCGGACCGCGGGGTTCGTGCACCTGCCGCCGGTCGGGCGGGTCCGGTCCGGCGACAGGGCATCAGGGGGTCTCCGTCGTCGGCGACGGCGTCACCGGGCGAGCGTGGCGCACGCCGGGCAGACGTCGGCGGCCTGCGGCGGCCACGGCTGCTCGGGCGTGACCCGGGCCAGGGAACCGCAGACGGTGAGCTCGCAAGCGCTGTCCAGTTCGGCCGCCGGCCGGTGCAGCTCCACGGCGTGCCACAGCGCGGCGGTCGGGCCGTGGGCGCGGCTGCGGGCGGCGGCGAACGCGGTCGTCTGCAGGATCATGGGGACGACGTCGGCAGCGGGGAGGCCGCGGATGACGGGCCGCGGGCGGCAGCTCACCCCGACGGGTGAGGCCTCGGGTGGCGGTGCAGGATCGGGGCATGGAGCTCACCAAGCACGGGCACGCCTGCGTGGTCCTCTCCGACGGCGAGCGCCGGCTGGTCATCGACCCCGGCGCCTTCACCGACCCGGTCGCGCTCGACGGCGCGACGGCGGTGCTGGTCACGCACGAGCACGCCGACCACTTCGTCCCCGACCGGCTGCGGGCGGCGCTGGAGGCCACCCCCTCGCTCGAGGTCTGGACCAACCGCTCGGTGGCGGCCGCGCTGGAGGGGGCCGGGAACCGCGTGCACGTCATCGGGGCCGGCGACGCGCTGACGATCGCGGGGTTCGACGTGCAGGTCCACGGCGAGCTGCACGCGGAGATCCACCCCGAGCTGCCCCGGGTGGCGAACATCGGCTTCCTCGTCGACGAGCAGGTGTTCCACCCCGGCGACGCCTTCACGGTGCCCGGCACGCCCGTACCGACGCTCTTGCTCCCGCTGCACGCGCCGTGGTCGCGCACGGCCGACGTCATCGACTACCTCCGCGAGGTGCACGCCGACCAGGCGTTCGCCGTCCACGACGGGCTGCTCAACGACACCGGGCTCGGCGTCATGAGCGGGCTGCTCGGGGAGCGCGGCCCCGGCACCCCGACGCCCTACGCGCGGCTCGCGCCCGGGGAGTCCGTCGAGCTCTGAGCCCGACGGACCCCCGGGGCAGGCCGGGTCAGCGGCGGACGGAGCGGGTGTTCCGCCCGGTGATCGTCGAGGCGGCCACCACGAGCACGGCCGCGACGATGATCGAGATGATCCACCGGATCCAGTCGATGCCCCTCGTGTCGTCGACACCCAGCGCGCCGGCCAGGTAGTAGCCGATGAGCACACCACCGATGCCGCACAGGAGCGTCAGCCAGAGGGGGGTGTTGTCACGAGCGCTCGGGGCGACGAACTTGCCCAGCAGGCCGATGATGAGACCCGCGATGATCAACCCGATGATTTCCATGCCAACTCCTCGGTAACCGCCCGGCGCGCAGAGGCCCGGCAGGGTGCCGGGTGTGCCGCCGGGGCACGAAGGGCTGCGTACCCGCGCAGTTTGCAGTGATGCGTCATTACCCCGATCGAGGTGGCGATCATGGCCGCACCAGGGGTAGAGACGGTCGCGCCGTCGCGGGTCAGCCGCGCGCGGCCGCCTGGGCCACGTGCGCGGGCACCTTGGCCAGCTCTGCGTCGACGGTGCGCTGCACCAGCCGGCGCACCGCGTTCCGGGTCAGCCGGCGGACCACCCGGCTCCCGCCCGTGGGCTCGTGCCCGATGGTGATCGTCACGCGCGTGCCACCGTCGGCGGTGTCGGCGAGCTCGATCTCCGTCGTCCACGTCTCGGGCGTGAGCACCAGGCGGGTGCCGACCCGCGACCGCGGCTCCCAGGTCACGATCTCACCGCGGGGCGCGCCCGCCCGGGGAGCGGCGCCCGCGAGCTCGCCGGGGGCGCAGACGAAGGTCGTGCCGACGCCGGGCGCCCCGGAGCCCTGCAGGACGTAGGGGACGTCGCAGACGGCGCAGTAGGGCTCGAGCACCGCCAGGGCCCGCCAGACCTCCGCACGGCGCTGCGGCACCTCGCGGGTACCCGTCGCGGTCGTCCGCACGTCAGCGCCCGCCCACGGAGACCTCGAACTCCACCTGGCTGACGTCGGGCCGCAGCCGGGAGAAGCTGTGCACCTGCGGCCGCCCCCCGCTGTCGCGCACCGTCGTCCGCACCACCAGCAGCGGGGAGCCCGCGACCACGCCCAGCGCATCGGCCTCGTCCGGGGCGGCGGTGCCGACGTCCACCACGATGCGGGCGTGGGCGAGGTCCGCGGAGTACTCCCGGCGCAGGTAGTCGTAGAGCGAGCCCTCGCTGAAGTCGGCGTCGACCGCCCCGGGGTAGGTCTCCGCCGGCAGGAAGCTGTGCGCGACGTGGTTGGGTGTGCCGTCGACGCTGCGCAGCCGCACCAGCTCGACGACGTCGGACGCCGGCTCCAGCCTCAGCTCGGTGGCGACGGCTGCCGGCACCGGCACCACCCGCTGGGTGAGCACCGTCGTGCCGACCTGGGCGCCCTGCTCGGTCATCACCGAGTTGAACCCCGCGATCCGGTGCACGAAGCTCTCGCGGTACTCGTGCCGGATGGCCGGACGGGTGACGTAGGTGCCCCGGCCCTGCTCGCGCACGAGGTGCCCGTCGGCGACCAGCCCGTCCACCGCGCGGCGCAGGGTGATGCGGCTGACCCCGTACTCGGCGCACAGCACGGGTTCGGGCGGCAGCAGCGTCAGCTCGGGCAGCGCGGCGACCCGGCGGCGCAGGTGCTCGCGGACCGACAGGTACTTCGGTCCGGCCACGGGGTTCACCACGGGGACAAAGGTACTGCCCGGGGAGACGTCTGGTCGTCATGTCGTATGGGACGTCACATCCGGTCGTGGCCCGGGCGCCCCCGGGTAACGGCCGCATGACAGCTCGGGCCGGTGGCTGGCGACCACCCCACCCGCGGCCGATGATCGCCTGGTGACGGACGCACCGGACTGGCGAAGGCGCAGGTGGGAGGCGACCCACGAACGCATCTTCGAGACGGCCGTGGGGTTGTTCGAGACCCACGGCTTCGACCAGGTGAGCGTCAGCCGCCTCGCCGATGCGGCGGGGGTCTCGGTGCCGACCTTCTACGCGCACTACCCGAGCAAGGAGCACGTGGTGATGCGGCTCATGGCGCCGGAGCAGGTGGCGGCGCTCATCTCGGCGCAGCCGGCCGACCTGCCCCTCGCGGTGCGCATCCGCCAGGCGGCGGTCGACTCGCTCACCGGGATCGGTGCCGAGGTCCGCGACCAGCTGCACGCGCGCTGGCAGATCATCGCCGGGAGCAGCACCCTGCGCAACCGCGCCGGCGAGTTCGACCGGATCACCGCGACGATGGTCGCCCAGGCCTGCTCCGACGGGGGCCGGCCGCGGCCGGCCGACCTGGTCGTCGCCAGCGCCTACCTCGCCGCCTACACGACGGGGCTGCTCACCTGGGCCGACGGCGACGGCGCCGAGACACTGGAGGAGTGCATCGAGGCCGCCTTCGACGCGCTCGACCGGGCTGATCAGGTCAGCGGGAGGGAGAGCGCAGCTCCACCACCGTGACCTCCGGACGTGCCCCGATGCGCATCGGCGGGCCCCAGTAGCCGGCCCCCGAGGTCACGTACAGCTGGGTGTCGCCGTGCCGCGACCAGCCCTCGACCGCCGGCTGGTCCAGCCGCACGGCGTAGTCGAAGGGCCAGAGCTGACCGCCGTGGGTGTGCCCGGAGAGCTGCAGGTCCACGCCGGCCGCCGCGGCCTGCGCCACCTGCACCGGCTGGTGGGCCAGCAGGACCACGGGGGTGCTCTCGTCCCGGCCGTCCAGCGCGGCGTCCAGGTCCGCGCCGTGGCCGGGCAGCCCCGAGGCCGCCGCCGTCCGGTCGTCGATCCCGGCCAGGTCGAAGGACGCGCCGCCGCGGCGGATCGCCACCCGCTCGTTGCGCAGCACGTCCACGCCCAGGGTCGGCAGGTGCCGCATCCAGCCCTGGGTGTCGACGAAGTACTCGTGGTTGCCGGTGACGAAGTAGACGCCCTGCTCGCTGACCAGGTCCGCCAGCGGGGCGACGTCCTCCCGCAGCTCGTCGACCCCGCCGTCGACCAGGTCGCCCACGATGGCCACGACGTCGGGGCGCTGCTCGTTGACCAGCTCCACCACCCGCTCGAAGCGCCGGCCGCCGTAGGTGGCCGAGAGGTGGCCGTCGGAGAAGGTGACGATCCGGAGCCCGTCCAGCGCCGGGTCCAGCCCGCGCAGGGTCACCGGCACCCGCCGCACGACCGGCGCCGAGTTGGCGAGGTACGCGCCCGTCCCCGCGGTGCCGAGCGCGACCGCGCCTGCGGTCACCGCCAGCCCCCGGGCCAGGAAACGCCGCCGGTCGATGCCCGGGTCTGCGCGGTCGTCGAGGAGCACGCCGGCTGCGGCATCGGCTGCGACTCCGCCGTCGTCCCGGACCGCACCGCTCTGCACACCGCCGTCCTCCCCGACGGCAGCGCGGCCAGGTGCCGTCCCCCTGTCGGGCGGAGCCGATGCGTCCTGCCCTCCCGAAGGCCTACGGCGCTCACTCGGCAGGATGGAGCTGCTCTCCCTCCGCCGGATCCACGTGCTGCCCAGCAGGCGGACCGGCTCGAGGACGACGAGCGCCAGGACGGCGTAGAGGGCGATGCCCAGCCAGCTGTAGCCGATCCAGCTCAACGGGGTGGCGGCCTCGAGCGGGAGCGCCCCGCGGGAGAGCACCGCCGCCACCGGCAGCACGGCCAGCACGACGGTGAGCACGGTCAGCCGGCGGCGCAGCCGCCCGGGGCCGGTGGTGCTCCGGACCAGCCGGAACCACAGGTAGGCGTGCAACAGCGCCACGGCCAGCAGGACGACGGTCCCGAAGCCCAGCAGACCGATGAGGGACAGGGGGACCTCCGGCGGACGGCGTGGTGCGGCGGGACCGATCGGTGCGCGCCGGTGCAGAGGATGGACGACGAAGGGCGGTGCGGCGTTCCCGGGTCGGATCAGCCGCCGCTGCCCAGCCGGGACGCGAGCGCGAACGCCAGCTTCGATGCGCGCGGCGACGGGCGGGCGCCGGCGGCCAGCAGCACCTCCCCCACGGCGGCGAGCAGCGGTTCCGGGCCGTCGACGAGCTCGACCTCCAGCTCCCGCCAGCTGCGCACCTCGGGTGCCCCTCCGCCGGTGCCCGCGCCGACCGTCGCCGTGACCGTGTCGTCGGCCAGCTCGGCCAGCACCCGGCCGGCGGCGTCGCGCAGCGCCGTCACCACCCGCCGGGTGCGCATCGTCACGACCGGCGCGGGGACCTCCCCGGCCAGGAGACCGCCGATCACCTCGAGGAGCTCGGCCGGCGCCACGTCGGTGCCGTCGGCCAGCGGCGCGTGGAGCTCGCGGCGGGCCGCGGCGCCGGCGGGCAGCTTGAGGTGCCAGCCCTCGTCCGGCCCGCCGGTACGGCGGCGCAGCGTGACCCGGGCGCGCACCAGCCGGAGGTCCGGGGTGTCGTGGTAGACCGCCGTCAGCTCGTGCACCACCGGGTCGGCGACGGCGGCTACCCCGGGGACCTCGTCGAGGCGGGGCACGGTGAACTCCCCGTCGACGTCGAACTTCCGCTCGATCTCCAGCTGCTCGGCGACCACGCGCCCGACGGTAGGGCACCCCGGCGTGCGGCGGCTGCCCGGCGCCCTGGCTAGCGTGGCGGGCATGGCCCCCACCCGCGACCCCCGGTGGGCCGTCGCGGCGGCGGTGCCGTGGGCGGTGTGGGCGGTGGTGCGCCGCACCGGCAGCGAACGGGGCTTCCCGCTGGTGCCCGCGCTCGCCTTCACCCCCTACGCCGCCGGTACCGCCGTGCTGCCGCTGGCGGTGGCCGTCCGGGCCCGGTCCCGCGCCGCCGTCCTGCTCGCCGCCGGCGCGGGCGCGGTGCTCGCCGGCGCGGTGCGCTCGCACCGGGGCCGCCCGGCGGTCGCGCCCCCGCCGGCGGGCCGGCGGGTGCGGATCGCCACGGTGAGCCTGCGGCGGGGCCTCGTCCCCGCGGAGGCCGTCGTCGACCTGGTCCGCCGGCACGGGATCGACCTCCTGGCGGTGCAGGAGCTCACCCCGCAGGCGGAGCGGCGGCTGCGCGCCGCCGGGCTGGCCGAGGCGCTGCCGCACGCCCACGTCGTCCCGGCCCGCCCGGGGAGCGAGCCGGCGGCGTCCGGAGCGGTCTGGAGCCGCCTGCCCCTCGGCGCCCGGACCGCGGTGCCGGGCGGGTTCGAGCAGCCCGCGGTGCGGGTGCCGGGCGGGCCCGGGCCCGAGCTCGAGGTGACCGCGGTGCACACGCGCCCGCCGGCGACGTCCGCGGCTGCCGTCCGCGGCTGGACGGAGGACCTCGCCGCGCTCCCCGGCCCGGAGCCGGGCGTCCTGCGGGTGCTGGCGGGCGACTTCAACGCCACGCTGGACCACGCGGCGCTGCGCGCGGTCCTGCGCCGCGGGTACCTGGACGCCGCCCGCGCCGTCGGCCGCGGCCACCTGCGCACGTGGAGCCCATTGCGCTCGCCGGTGCCGCGGCTGGGCCTGGACCACGTGCTCGTCGACCCGCGGCTGGCCGTCGCCGGGTGCACCTCCGTCCCCGTGCGGGGCAGCGACCACCGGTCG
The DNA here is from genome assembly GCF_054050775.1 of Blastococcus sp. SYSU DS0533. Classification (NCBI taxonomy): domain Bacteria; kingdom Bacillati; phylum Actinomycetota; class Actinomycetes; order Geodermatophilales; family Geodermatophilaceae; genus Blastococcus; species Blastococcus sp. SYSU DS0533. Next base: position 103,471 of record NZ_JBJGZZ010000010.1, read on the forward strand.
GTGGTGGTGGACCTGGTGCTGCCCGCCGGCTGAGCGCCGGACCGGCGATGTTCGCCGAGCCCGCCCGGTGGGCAGCCCTGACGGGGTGGCGCGCGGCCGAGCGCGCCCCACGGAGGGGAGCCGACCCATGTTGAGCCAGCACGAGGTCACCGCCGCGATCGGCAGCACCGCCTACGGCGACGGGGGCGACAAGCTGGGCACCGTCGAACACTTCTTCGTCGACGACCGGACCGGGGAGCCGACCTGGGTGGCGGTGACGACCGGGCTGTTCGGCACCCGGCACTCGATCGTCCCGGCCCGCGAGGCGTCCTGGGAGGACGGCCGGCTGCGGCTGCCGGTCACCGCGCAGGCGGTGACGAGCGCCCCGGCCGTGGAAGGCACCCACCTCGACCCACGGGACGAGGAAGAGCTGCGCCGCCACTACGGGCTGGCCGGGGAGCACCCGGGGACGCCGGCGGGCGGCCGCCACCACGAGCGCGACGACGCCGGGTCCCCCGCCCCCGCGGCGACGCAGACCCCCGGCGCCATGACGACGCAGACCTCCGGCGCCATGACCCGGAGCGAGGAGCGGCTCCGGGTCGGCACGGAGCAGGTCGCCGCCCGACGGGTCCGCCTGGTCAAGTACGTCGTCACCGAGGAGGTGCAGGTGACGGTGCCGGTGCGCCGGGAGGAGATCCGGCTGGAGGAGGTGCCGCTGGAGGACGCCGGTACGGCGCGGACCGGCACGGCGGGCACCGGCACGACGCGGGACACCGGCGTCGAGGAGTCGCTGGTGCCCGAGGGGGGCCCCTCCACCGGGCTCCCGGACGAGATCGTGCTCCACGCCGAACGGCCGGTGTTCAGCGTGGAGGTGGTGCCGGTCGAGCGGGTGCGGCTGCGGACCGAGGTGGTCGAGGGCCGCGAGACGGTGACCGAGCAGGTGCTGCGGGAGCAGATCAGCGTCGACCGCGAGGACGCACCCCGCCCCTGACCGGTGGGCGGCTCAGCCGCGCCGGTCGGCGAGGAACCGCAGCCGGTCGCGGGTGGCGGCGACCTCCGCGGCGTCGACGTCGGCGAGCACGATGGTCTCGGTGCCGGCGGCGGTCGCCAGGAGCTCCCCCATCGGGCTGACGATGCGGCTGTCCCCGGTGTGCTCGGTGCCGTCGCCCGCCGTGCCGACGCGGTTCACCCCGACCACGTAGGCCTGGTTCTCGATCGCCCGGGCCTGCAGCAGGGTCTGCCAGTGGTGCCGCCGGGCGGCCGGCCAGTTGGCCACCACCACGTACAGGTCGGTCTCCAGGGCGGCGTGCCAGAAGACGTCGGCGAAGCGCAGGTCGTAGCAGATGAACGGGGTGATCCGCAGACCCCCGATCGTCACCGTGACCGGCCCGTCGCCGGCGCGGAACCGCTCGTGCTCGCCGCCGTGGGTGAACGGGTGCAGCTTGCGGTACCGGTGCGTCGTGCCGTCCGGCCCGGCGAGGACGAAGGAGTTGTAGGGCAGCTCCCCGTCTCCCCCACCCTCCCCGCCGGTACCGGGGGCGATCTCCGGGCAGCTGCCGCCCACCCACACACCGTGCTCGGCGGCCTGGGCGGCGAGGAAGGCCGCCGAGGGACCGTCCTCGGGCTCCCCGATGCCCGGCGTCATGGAGAAGCCGGTGGAGAAGGTCTCGGTGAGCAGGACCAGCTCGGCGCCCGCGCCGGCGGCCCGGGCCACCTGGCGGGACAACCGGGCGAAATTCGCCTCGCGGTCCTCCCAGACGATGTCGTGCTGCACCGCAGCCACCCTCATGCCAGCCTCCTCAGCCGCTGGGCCGCCTCGGCGAGGACGGCGTCGCTCTTGCAGAACGCGAACCGGACCAGGTGCCGCCCCAGGGCGGCGTGCTCCGGCGTGTAGAAGACCACGGTCGGGATGGCGACGACGCCCGCCCGCTCCGGCAGCGCGCGGCAGAAGGCCAGCCCGTCGCCGTCGGGCTGCACGCCGCGGACGTCCACGGTGGCGAAGTAGGTCGCCTGCGGGCTGATCACCGGCAGCCCGGCGTCCTGCAGCCCGGCCACCAGGACGTCCCGCCGGTACTGCAGGTCGCGGGCGATGCCGGCGAAGTACGCCTCCGGCAGCCGCAGCCCGGCGGCCACCGCCGGCTGGAACGGCCCGGCGTTGACGTAGGTGAGGAACTGCTTCGCGGTGCGGACGGCGGCCACGAGCGGTGCCGGGCCGCACACCCAGCCGACCTTCCAGCCGGTGACGTTGAAGGTCTTGCCGGCGCTGGAGACGACGACCGTCCGCTCCCGCATGCCGGGCAGGGTGGCCAGGGAGACGTGCCGGGCGCCGTCGAACACCAGGTGCTCGTAGACCTCGTCGGTGACGACCAGGAGGTCGTGCGCCGTGGCCAGCTCGGCCAGGACCGCGAGCTCCGCGCCGCTGAGCACCGTCCCGGTCGGGTTGTGCGGTGAGTTGACCAGCAGCAGGCGGGTGCGCGGGGTGATCGCCGCGCGCAGCTCGGCCTGGTCGAAGGTCCACGGCCCGGCGCCGTCGTCCGGCGGGTGCAGCGGCACCGGGCGCACCACGCCGCCGGCCATCGCGACCGAGGCGCTGTAGCTGTCGTAGATCGGCTCGAAGAGCACCACCTCGTCGCCGGGCTCGAGCAGCGCGAGCATCGCGGCGGCCAGCGCCTCGGTCGCGCCGGCGGTGACGAGCACCTCGGTGTCGGGGTCGTAGGCCGGGTGGGCGGGGGAGGCGCAGTACCGCTCCCGGTGCTCGGCGACGGCGGCGCGCAGCTCGGGGGTGCCAGGGCCGGGCGGGTACTGGTCGGCGCCGGTGCCGATGGCGGCGCGGGCGGCGTCGAGCACCTCCGGCGGCCCCGGGTAGTCGGGGAAGCCCTGCCCGAGGTTCACCGACCCGGTGGCGACCGCGAGCGCGCTCATCTCGGCGAAGACCGTCGTCCCGAAGCCGCGCAGCCGGGACGCCAGCGGTACGGCCATGCGGCTCCCTCCCGGGGGGTGGTTCCACGTGGAACGGTTACTTGATGCGGACGTCCTCGTGCCCCTCGATCGCGACGACGTCGCCGGAGCGCAGCTGCCGGCCGCGCCGGTCCTCGGGCTCACCGTTGACCGTCACCGCGCCCGAGAGCAGCACGTCCTTCACCTGGGCCCCGGTGGGGACGGCGTCGACGAGCTTGAGCAGCTGGCCCAGCCGGATGCTCTCCTCGCCCGGTCGGAGGTCGACGGTCTGCACGGGCTCAGTCTGCCGCGCCGCGCAGCTCGTCACCGACCCGGACCCGGCCCGGGGCGAGCACGGCGGCCCGCACCGCGAGCAGGCCCTCCCGCTGGCGGTGCACGGTCTTGAGCACCGAGGTGTCGCGCGCGATCCCGCCGGGCTGGGGCCGGGTGGTCATCACGCAGCGCGGGATCCCCGTGCCGAACCGCAGCCTCGCCCCGCCGAGCTCGGCCTCCGTCCCCCGCAACGCGTCCTCGCCCGCGCCGTCGAGGACGACGTTGGCCCGGAAGCGACGCCGGTCCCAGGTGCCGAGGGTGCCGGTCGAGACCAGGGAGAGCCGGATCCGCGGGCTGTCGTGGAAGGGACCCGGCGCCCCCTCCCACTGCAGCCACTCCGCGGGATCGGGCTCGTCGTCGTCCACGGCGGACTCGTACGTCGGGACGTCGGCGCAGTCCTCCGGCGCCGCCCGTAGCTCCACCCGGCGGTCCAGCCAGCGCGACAGCACCGCCTCGTCGCTGGAGACCGTTCCGTCGGGCAGGACCACCTGCACCCCGCCGTCCGGCCGCAGCCGGGCCGCGCCGAAGAGCAGCTCGGGCACCCGGCGGGCGGTCAGCCCGAAGCCGGTGTCCCGGTCGAACAGCGCCCAGCGCCGGTCGCCCTCGAGCCCGAGCGGGCCCACCTCCGCCTCGGTCAGCCGCTCGCCCTGCAGCGACTTCACCGGGTAGCGCCAGAGCTCGAGCACCCGCACGTCAGGCCGCCGGGGTCCAGGTCAGCGACCAGGTGCCGGCCCACTCCCCACCCGGCTCGAGCACGTGCAGGTCGACGCCGTCGGCCAGCGCGTTCGGCGGGCAGGTCATCGGCTCGACCGCCAGGCTGCGCCGCCACTGGCCCTCGGGGAGCGTGTCCCCGGTGTAGACCTGCAGCCACGGCCAGGCGGCGTCCGCGGAGACGGTGAGCTCACCGGCGCTGCCCCGCAGCCGCACGTGCCACCAGCCGTCGTCGTCGCGCTGCAGGTCGGTGAGCGGCGTGTCGAGCGCGCGGTCGCCGATCCGGCCGACGTCGCCGTCGAAGGGCTGCCGCTCCCCCGTCGGCAGCCCGCCGTCCAGGAGCAGCTCCGTGCGGGCCGGCAGCACCAGCTCGGCCTCACCGATCCCGCCGTCCTCCACCGCCCCGACCGAGAGGTAGGGGTGGAACCCGGCGCCGAAGGGCGCCGGCCCGGTCCCGCTGTTGAGGACCCGCAGCGTGCTGGTGAGCCCGCCGGCCGTGAGTGCGTGCTCCACCGCGACGGCGAGCCGGAACGGGTAGCCGGGCTGCGGCTCGACCGTCGTCCCGACCGTGACGGACCCGTGCGCCTCCGCCAGCACCGCCCACGGTTGCCAGGTGACCAGGCCGTGGATGGCGTGCGGCTCCTCGGGCGAGCGGACGTCGAGCTGCAACTCGGTCCCCCGCCAGTTCCAGCGGCCGTGCCGGAGGCGGTTGGGCCAGGGCACCAGGGTGGCGCCGCGCCAGCCGGGCAGCACCTCCCCGGCCGGGTAGCCGTCCAGCACCTCCCAGCCGCCGACGGCGAGCCGGCGCAGCGTGCCGCCGCGCAGGTCGACGGCGAGGGTGGCGTCGCCGGCGGCGAGCTCCACCTCGGTGCGGTCGGGGTCGGGGCCGGGCCAGACGTCGGGCATGGCGTCAGCTCACCACATCCCCGCCCCGCTGCCCCGGCGAGATCTGCACCCGCCCCCATCGAGCCGTCGACGGGGGCGGGTGTGCAGATCTGGCGCGTCAGGGGTTGTAGGCCACCTGCTCGGCGAACTCCAGCACCTGCTCCTGGGTGAAGGCATCGGGCACCTGCAGCGTGAAGGCGGTGCCGTCCGCGAACTGCGCCTGGAGGAACCAGCCGCGGTCCCTCAGGCCGTTGTCGACCCGCACCAGCGCGGCCGGCCGGCCCTGCACCGTCACGTCGAGCTGCGGGCCGACCGGGCCCATGAGGTTCTCGCGCACCTGCGGCAGCGGGGGGACGTCCTCGGGCAGCGGCACGTGCACGGTGATGGTCTGCTGCTCGTAGGAGTCGTTGACCAGCGTGAGGACCCGGCCCATCTTGTAGAACTGCACGGACCAGCCGGCCGGGGCCAGTTCCGCGGTGAGCGTGGCCCGCTGCGGCCGGTCGACCAGCGACCCGGCGACCGCGACGAGGTCGGCCGTCCGGCTGTAGCGGCCCTCGCCGGTCATGACGATCCACTGGTCGTCCCGGCGTTCCCAGAGCAGCTCGGCGAACCGCTCCCGCTGGCAGACCGTCAGGCCGTCGTCGCAGTAGACGTCGCGCACCCCCCGGACGAGGTCGGCGTCCACGCCACCGACGCCGACCTCGGCGCGCTCGGTCACGTCGACGGAGGCGTGGGCGTCCTCGAGCCAGTCCGGCTCCTCCTCGTGGACCCCGACCGTGAACCGGTCGGTCCCGTCGGCAGAGTCGTACTCGGCGAAGCCGGCGGACTCCCCGTCGCCGCTGAACGCCGGGGCCATGCCGGCCGGTGCCGGGTCGAGCGAGAGCGGGAAGGTCGGCATCGCGAAGTCGACCAGGGTCACGCTCGTGGCCGGCGTGCCGGGGCCGTCCGGGGCGGCGATGACGACAGCAGCGGTCCAGGCAGCGGCCACCGCCACGGTCGCCACCCCGGTGCGGACGACGAGCCGCCGGCCCGGGCGCCGCCGGGGGGCCGGACCCTCGATCTCGGCGAGCAGCGCGGCTCGGGCGGCCGAGCGGGCGGCGGGGGAGAGCGGTGGGGCGGCGGGGCCGGCCTCGCGGAGGAGCGTCAGGTCGTTCATCGGTCCTCCTCCTCGGAGGTCGGCGCGAAGGGGGAGACGTCGCCGAGGGCGGCGCGGGTCTGGCGGCGGGCGCGGTGCAGCCGGGAGCGCACCGTGCCGACGGGGACGTCGAGGACGGCGGCGATCTCCTCGTAGCCGAGCTGGCCCCAGGCGAGCAGCAGCAGGGTGTCCCGGTCCCGGGGCTCGAGCCGCGCCAGCGCGGCGGCGAGCGGTCCGTGCAGCGCCTGGGCGTCGAGCCGGTCGGCGGACTCACCCGGGTCCTCGCCGTGCCGCTCGGGCTCGGCGGCGGCCCGGGCCAGCGCCCGGTAGCGGCGCTGCTCGGTGCGCCGGTGACCGTGCACGACGTTGGTCGCGATGCCCAGCAGCCACGGCCGGACCTCGACGTGCTCGGGCCGGTAGGCCGCGCGACGCCGGAAGGCGACGAGGAACGTCTCGCTGAGCAGGTCGTCGGCGAGCTCCCCCACGCGGCGGCCCAGGTAGCGGTGGACGGTGGCGGCGTGCCGGTCGAACAGCGGGGCGAACTCCGCAGGGTCGTCGACCGAGCGGGCGATCAGCTCGGCGTCGCCGGGGAGGGCGTCGGGCAGCGACCGCAGACGCGGGGGGTCCTCGGGTGGACCGGCGGACCGGTGCACCGCCGTGGGGCTCACGGTCGGTGGTGAGCCGGCCGCGATCGGTGAAGTCGTCACACCCGTTGATGTCCGGTGCGCGGGATCCGGTTCACGCCGCCCTGCGCCGCTCCGGACCCCCGGTGCGGCGCGCCCCGTCGCGCCGGGCTCAGGCGCAGTTCTCGTCGCCGTAGCCGGTCACGGTCCCTGCGGCGGCCAGGAACTCCTGGGCGTCGTCCTCGCTCAGCTCTCCGCTGGTCACCGCACCCTCCAGGTCGCCGTCGGCCGGGAACATCTCGGCCATGAGGTCCACGGCCTCCTGCACCTCGTCCCCGGCCTCGTCCGGGACGACGTCGGCCAGCTCCTCCAGCTCGGCCTTGGCCTGGTCGGTCTCGTCCGACTGGATCTGGTCGATCGCGTCGTACTGCGCGCAGAAGTCCTCGACGCCGGCGCCGCCGCAGGCGGAGAGCGAGAAGGGCAGAGCGGCCGCGACGGTGGCCACGGCGAGCGGGCGGAGGCGCATGGGGGTCCCTTCGGCGATTCGATCGGGTTGCCGGTGCCCGACCGCGTCGGGACACCTTCACACACCCTGCCGTCGTTCCTGGTCAGCCCGGAGCAGGAAGGACCGGTCCCGCGACCACCCGCTCGAAGAACAGGGAACCGGCTGCGTCGGGGTCGCCCACGTAGTCACCGAAGGCCGCGGTCGGTCGGTAGCCGGCGCCCGCGTAGAGGCCGACCGCCTCCGGCTGGAGCGGGCCGGTCTCCAGCCGCAGCGTCGTCCAGCCGCAGCCACGGGCGGCGTCCTCCAGCGCGGCCAGCACCGCCTTGGACACCCCGCGCCCCCGCGCGGCCGGCACCACGTACATGCGCTTGACCTCGGCCACGCCGTCCCCGAGCGCCCGGAGGGCTCCGCAGCCCAGCGCCGTCCCGTCGTCGTCACGGGCGAGCAGCACCACCGCGACGTCGGCGGCCGAGGGGTGGGTGCCCGGCTCGTCCTTGCCGCCGTAGCGGGCGCGCACCTCGGTCTGCTGGTCGGTGGTGAGCCGCCGGACGTCGGGGTCGTCCCAGGCTGCCGTCTCGATGATCACGGACGCCGATCCTGCCAACGGCCCGCGCAGCCTGCGGAGGTACCGTCCGCTGGACGCCCCGATGCGAAGGAGCACCGTGCCGGTCGACCGCGAACTGCCCACCGCCGAGGCCGAGGACCTGCTGGACCTCACCCGGGAGATCGCCGACGCCGAGCTGGCCCCGCAGGCGGCGTCGCACGAGCGCGAGGAGCGCTTTCCCCGCCAGGCGTTCCGCCTCCTCGGGGAGGCCGGGCTCATGGGGCTGCCCTTCCCCGAGGAGGTCGGCGGCGGCGGGCAGCCCTACGCCGTCTACCTGCAGGTGCTCGAGGAGCTCGCCGCGCGCTGGGCCACCGTGGCACTGGGCATCAGCGTGCACACGCTGGCCTGCTCCCCCATCGCGAACTTCGGCACCGAGGCGCAGCGCCGCGACCTGCTGCCCGAGATGGTGGGCGGCACCCTGATCGGCGCCTACTCGCTGTCGGAGGCCCACGCCGGCTCGGACGTCGCGGCCATGCGCGCCAGCGCCACCCCCACCGACGACGGCTGGATCGCCCGCGGCGAGAAGGCGTGGGTCACCCACGGCGGGCACGCCGACTTCTACTCGACGTTCCTGCGCACCCCGGCGGACGGGCCACGGGGCATCTCCTGCTTCCACCTCACCCCGGACCTGCCCGGCTTCAGCGCCGCGAAGCCCGAGGAGAAGATGGGGCTGACCGGCTCCACGACCGCGGCGATCCGGCTCGACGACGTGGCCATCCCCGCCGACCGGCTGGTGGGCGAGCCCGGCCGCGGCATGGCCATCGCCCTCGGGGCCCTGGACTCCGGGCGCCTGGGCATCAGCGCCGTCGCCGTCGGCCTGGCCCAGTCGGCCCTCGACGTCGCCGTCGCGTACGCCGTCGAGCGGGAGGCGTTCGGGCGTCCGATCGCCGAGCACCAGGGCGTGCAGTTCCTGCTCGCCGACATGGCTGCGGCGGTGGAGTCCGCCCGGGCCACCTACCTCGTGGCCGCCCGCCGCAAGGACGCGGGCAAGCCGTTCTCCCGCCAGGCCAGCATCGCGAAGCTGGTGGCCACCGACGCCGCCATGAAGGTCACCACCGACGCCGTCCAGGTGCTCGGCGGTGCCGGCTACACCCGCGACCACCCGGCCGAGCGGTACATGCGCGAGGCGAAGGTCATGCAGATCTTCGAGGGCACCAACCAGATCCAGCGGATGGTCATCGGCCGCCACCTGACGGCGGGGGCGGTGCCACCCGCGGGCTGACGGGTTCCACGTGGAACCGGTGACAGCTGTCAGTGGTCCCGGCGGGGTCCCGCGGCCCAGACTGGTGTCCCCGAACGAGGAGCGCACCGTGGCCGAGCCCCACCTCCGCGCCGCCGATTCCGACCGCGCCGCCGTCGCCACCACCCTGGGCCGCGCGATGTCGGAAGGCCGGCTGACCGTCGCCGAGTACGACGAGCGGCTGGCCCGGGCGTACGCGGCCCGCACCTTCGGCGAGCTCGCCGAGCTGACCACCGACCTGCCCGCCGCGGCTCCGCGCCCGGCGGCGGCCCGGTCGGCGCACCCCGCGCCCGCGTGCGGCAGCCGGGGCCACGGGCGCAGCCACCTCCGGGTCCAGTGGGGGTCGTGGTCGAGCACCGCGGTCATCGTCCTGCTCGTCTGGGGCATCACGTCGCTGGCGTCGGGCGAGCTGCTCTACTTCTGGCCGTTCTGGGTGATCGTGCCGTGGGGCGCCGTCCTGCTCATGGGCCGGACGTTCGGCGGCGGTCGTGATGCGGACCCCGACGGTGGGCGGGGCCCGCGGGCCGTGCACGGCCGCTGAGCGGTGGCGCCTTGACCCCGGGCCGACCGCCGGGCAGCCGGCGGCTTGTCCGGATCGCCGCAGCGCCCGGCGAGAACCCCCCCGATCGGGCCGGACCGCTCAAGGTCTCCGCCGGTGGTCCCGACAGCACTCCCGTGTCCGCCCCACCGAGCCCGCTGACGTCCACCGCCGTATCCGCGTCCGTCGCGGACCCGGCGCGCCTGGCGGCGGTCAGCAGCTACCGGCTGGCCGGCCACGACGCGGTTGCCGAGCTCGACGCCCTCGTGGCGCACATGGCCCGGACGCTGGACGTGCCGATCGCGCTCATCAATCTCGTCAGTCCCGACCTCCAGTGCTACCCCGCCGAGCACGGGGTGGGAGTCCCGCGCACCCATGTGCACGACGAGGTCTCCTTCTGCGCCCATGTCGTCACCGAGCGTGCGCCGATGACGGTCGCCGACGCCCGGACCCACCCGGTCTTCGCCGCCAACCCGCTCGTGCGGACCGGCAGCGTCGCCGCCTACGCCGGCGTGCCCCTCATCGACGAGGACGGCTTCGTCCTCGGCGCCCTGAGCGTCTTCGACGGGGCACCACGCACCTTCACCGACGGTGACCAGCAAGTGCTGCACACCCTCGCCGGGCTGGTCCGCGTCGTGCTCTCCCTGCGGCGCCGCGCGGCCGCGCAGGCTTGGACCGGCCGGCTGCTGGCCGCCCAGGGCCGAGCCCTGGAACAGATGGCCACCGGCCGACCCCTCGCCACCACCCTGGACCTGCTGGCGGCCACCGCACGCGATCTCGCCCCGGATGCCGACCAGCCGCAGCTGCAGGTGCTGCGGAGCGCCGTCGACCGGCTCTCCGCCCTGGCCACGGAAGCCGCCCGGTGGCGGAACGACACCGAGCGCATGGCCCGGCAGGACCCGCTGACCGGCCTGGCCAACCGGAGCTGCTTCACCGAGTCAGGCGCCGCAGCACTCGCCGGTGGAGGGGCGGTGCTGTTCATCGACCTGGACCGGTTCAAGGACGTCAACGACCGCGGTGGCCACGCCCTCGGTGACCAGCTGCTCGTCCGTCTGGCGGGTGCGCTCCGCGAGCGAGTGACGACCGTCGTCCCCGGCGCGGTGATCGGCCGCCTCGGCGGGGACGAGTTCGCCGTGGTCCTCCCCGCGACGGACCACGCGACCGCCGCAGAGCTGGGCGAGGACCTCCTCCACGTCCTCACGGACGAAGTCCGGGTCGGACGGAGGACGATCCTGGTCTCGTGCAGCATCGGGGTGGCGTCGGCGCCCCCGCATGCGACGTTCGACGACGTCCTCCGTGCCGCCGACAGCGCCATGTACGCGGCGAAGGACGCGGGCCGAGGACGCGTCCGCACCGTGAGCTGCTGCTGAGAGCAGCTGCGCCGGCCCGGAGGTTCGCGTGCGCGAGCCTGGCCGACAGCGAATGGTCGATGCCTCGAGGGCGCCACCGTCCCCGGCCACGGGTCGCACGCGCGGAGCCGTGCGCATCTCCGGCCCTGGCCGAGACGGACGATCCGCGGGGCGCTGCAGCACTCATGCGGGGGAGGGACGCACTCGGGGCCTCAAGTCGAGACCCGATCGGCCGATACCGGCTGTGAAGACGGGAGCAGGTGGCTGAGCGTCAGCGCCTGGCCGGACAGGACGGGGGCACCGTGGACGAAGCAACAGCACTGGCGGGGACCTCCACGGTGACCACGCGCCTGGTGCTGCGGGTGGTCACCGCGCGGGGCGCCGGGGGCGCCGCCGAGCGCGTGCTCGAGCGCGCAGGTCTGGCGGACCGGCGGACATCGCTGCAGAGCCTCCGGAGCAGGGTGTCCTACACGGAGAAGCTGCGCCTGTTCGACGCGGCAGCCGAGGAGCTCGGTGACCCGCGGATCGGGCTCGCACTGGGCGAGGCCGCCATGTCGGATCCTGCGGTGACGGCGCTGCGGCGCGTGCTGACCACCTTCGGGACCCCAGCCGGACTGCTCCGTCAGGTGTCGCGGATCTCCACCCGCCTGGACACCTCCGCGGTGTTCCGCTGCGAGTCGGCAGCGGACGGGACCGCGCAGCTGACCTGGCGGGTGCTGCCGCCGCACCACCCCGGTCGCGTGGACTGCGACTACAACATCGGCATGCTCAGGGAGGTTCCGGTGCTGTTCGGTTTCCCACCCGCGCTCGTCGAGCACTGGAGCTGCCAGGTCGACGGCGCCCCGCGGTGCCGGTACACGGTCACCTGGCAGGAGGAGCAGCCCTCCCGCTCCCGGTGGCGGGTCCGCGGCCGGCCCCGCCCCACGTCCAAGGGCACGGCGCACGCGGCCGTGGCGGAGACGGCGGAGCGCCTGCACGACCTGCAGGAGGCGGTCACCGACCTGCTCAACGGCGACTCCCTGGAGGAGGTGCTCGACCGCGTCGCCGAGCGCGCGGACCGCGCCGTGCACGCCCCCGGCTACGTCCTCGACGTCCGGCTGCCGCACGGGAAGCGGCACGTGCGCTCGCGCGGCCTCGGGTCCTCGGTGCTGGCCGCGATCGGGGACCGGCCGCTCGAGGTCGGGTGCCGGGAGGTCGGGGGCGCCTCGGTGCTGTCCGTGCCGGTCGCCTCCGCGACGCGGGACTACGGGATCCTGGCCGTCGTCGGCTGGCCCGGCCAGGAGCCCTTCCCCGGCGACGTCGACCTGCTCACCGCCTACGCCCGGCACGCGGCAGCGGCCATCGAGATGACGGCATCGCTCACGGAGGCACGCGAGCAGGAGGAGACCGCACGGCTGCTGCTCACCGTCGCGCGGTCACTGGCCGGACGTCGGGAGGCGCAGCAGATCGCCCAGACCGTCGCCGATGCCGTGCCCGGTCTCTGCGGCGCCGACCGCGCTGCGGTCGCCCTGTGGGATCCCGGGATGCAGGCGGTCTGGATCGCCGGCCTGAGCGGCTGGCCGCCGGGGCCGGCCGAGCACCTGGCCGGGTTCGTGACCACCACGCAGGAGAGCCCCGAGCTGTGCGAGCTGATCGCCGTCGGGGCGCCCATGCTGGTCGACCGGTCGAGCTCGGCCTGGGCCGACGAGGTGCTCGGCCACTTCGGGGTCACCGCGATGGGCGGGGTGCCCATCAAGGTCGACGACCGGCTGGTGGGGATCGTCCTCGCTCACTGGGTCGACAGCACACCGCCGACCACCCTCGGCGAGGGGATCACCGAACGCCTCTGGGGTCTGTCCGGCCTGGCCGGTGTGGCGCTGGACAACACGCAGCTGCTGGACGAGATGCGGCACCGGGCCGCGCACGACGCGCTCACCGGTCTGCCGAACCGCACCCTCCTGCACTCGCGCATGCAGAAGGCGCTGAGCCGTCCCGATGCCCCGGCCGGCCGCACCGCCCTGCTCTTCTGCGACGTCAGCCGGCTCAAGCGCGTCAACGACAGCCTCGGGCACGGCGCCGGCGACGAGGTGCTGACGGAGGTCGCCCGCCGGCTGCGGTCGGCGGTCCGCGACCACGACACCGTGGCCCGGTTCAGCGGTGACGAGTTCGCCGTCCTGCTGCCCGGCACGTCCGAGCCCGACGCCCGAGAGGTGGTCGACCGGATCCACCGGTCCCTGGCCCCTGCGGTGCGGGTGGGGCACGACGAGGTGTTCGTCGACCTGGCCATCGGCCTCGCCGTGGCCGAGGTGCCGGGGCACATGCCCGACGACGCCGTCCTGGACGCGGCCCAGGACCTGCTCCAGCGCGCCGAGGAGGACATGCACCGCTGCAAGACCGGTCCCGCGGGGCTGGAGGAGCACGACCAGCGGGCACGGGAGCGCCTGCGCCTGGAGACCGATCTGCACAGCGCGGTCGGACGAGGAGAGATCGCCCTCCACCTGCAGCCTCAGGTCGACCTCGCGAGCGGCCGCATCGTCGCCGTCGAGGCCCTCGCGCGCTGGCAGCACCCCACCCTCGGCCCCGTCCCGCCCGACATCTTCGTGCCCATCGCCGAGGCGAGCGGTCGCATCCGCGAGATCGGCGACCACGTCCTGCTCGAAGCGTGCCGGACCGTCGCGGCCTGGCGGGCAGACGGGCTGGACCTCGAGGTGGCCGTCAACGTCTCCGCCGTCCAGCTCACCGATCCCGACTTCGCCGGGACCGTGCTCCGCGTCCTCGCCGAGACCGGGCTGCCGGCCCGGTCGTTGACCCTGGAGGTGACCGAGAGCCAGGTGCTCACCGAGGTCGCCACCCGCCACGGCCACCTCGAGCACCTCCGCGCCCTCGGTGTCGGCATCTCCGTGGATGACTTCGGCACCGGCTACTCCTCCCTGGCCCAGCTCCAGCGGCTGCCGGTGAGCGAGCTCAAGGTCGACCGGTCCTTCACCTCTCAGCTGACCGGGTCCGCACCCTCCTCACCGCTCGTCGCCGGGATCATCGGTCTCGCCCACGGCCTCGGCCTTCGTGTCGTGGCCGAAGGCGTGGAGACGCACGCCCAGTCCGAGGCGCTCCACGACATGGCCTGCGACCGCGTGCAGGGCTACCTGTTCGGCCGTCCGGCGCCACCGCCGGTCGTGCGGGATCTCCTCGCCGCGAGGAACGGAGCATCGACGCCCGAGCACCGGTGACGACGGGAGCCGGGGGCCCACGCGACCTGCCGGTGGGTCAGCGGATCCGACCAGGCAGCGGTGGGGGCCCCAGCCGCCCTGGGGCCGTCGCTGCACCGCGGAAAGCCATGGCGGACGACGACGAGCTGGCGATCCGCCAGTCGGCCTCCTTGACGTAGTCGAACCAGACCAGCACCCGTACGTCCCGCTCGGCGACGAGGCCGAACAACCCCGTGATCCACTCGGCCTTGTCGCCGCCCTGCTCCGCCGAACCCACCTCCGTGATCGCCACAGGGCGGTCCGACAGGCGGGCCAACGCATCCAGCGTCCCCCCGAACAGCTGCTCGGGCGTCCGCCAGCCACCCCAGGGCAGCGCCGAGCCTCCGTTGTACCCGTCGACGGCGACCCAGTCGACGACGTGGTCGCCGGGGAACAAGGGTTCGATCGCGGCATATCCCGGCGCGGGGACGTTCACGCACCACACCCAGACGACGCGGCGCGCACCCTCCCGCTCGAAGACCTGCCGGACATGGGTGAAGGCAGCCACCGCGTCGGCGGGTCGGTTGCCGTTCACCCCGGCACCCCAGGGGTAGAAGGGCGCGTTCAGCTCGTGGAGGAACCGCAGTGCCACTGGACGCCCCCAGTCCCGGACCTGCCTCGCGAACGCGGCCACGTACTCGTCGTGCGCCCCTGCAGCGATGCGGTCCAAGGCGTAATCGGGCTGCTCGGCACCCGCACCGGGAGCCCACGGTTCCCAGGTGAGCAGCGGGAGAGCTCCTCGCCGGGTGGCAGCCTCCGCCCGCTCGGCGTCGAACGGCGGCGCCCCCTCCCAGGCCTGGAACCACTGGTAGATCCCGGCGGGCGCCCCGGCCGTCGCCCGGAAGTCGTCCAATGCGCCCGGCTCGTCGGCCGCGACCCCCAGGGTGAGCGGCGCCGGAGCGGAGCAGCCGGCGACGAGGGGCATGGCCACGACGGCCAGCAGGGCCGCCGACAGGAGCGCGCGACACCGTCCCACCGGCCCAGGCTCTCACGCTGCGTCACGACCTCGCCTGATGTCGGCCTCCGCCGACCTGCCGACGAGCGGGAAGCGGCTGGTCGGGGCATCGTGGGACGAACCGCCCTGCAGGACGCCGCGGGTGGAGCGTACGGACGGTGAGGGGAATCCGTGACGATGTCGGCCGCCGGCGGGCCAGCAGCCGCGCACGAGGAGAACCGGGTCCGGGCACTCGAGGACCTCGGGGTGCTGCACGTGGGCCCGGAGGAACGGTTCGACCGCATCACCCGGCTGGCCCGCCGGCTCTTCGGCGTCTCCACCGCCGCGGTCACGTTGGTCGACCAGGAGCGCCAGCACGTCAAGTCGGCCGAGGGCGCTCCCTTGAACGACTCGCCCCGGGCCGACGCCTTCTGCAACGAGACCATCAAGGACCCCGGCATCCTGGTGGTCGAGGACGCCGTCGCGGACGCACGGTTCGCCGGGTCCCCCCTGGTCCTCGGTGATCCGCACATCCGCTTCTACGCCGGGCGCCCGCTGCGGGCCCCGGGCGGCTACCAGGTCGGTGCCCTGTGCCTGATCGACGACCGCCCCCGGCAACTGGCGCCGACCGAGCAGGAACTGCTGGACGAGCTCGCCGGCTGGGTCGAGCAGGAACTCACCCGCTCCGCCGAGATGCGGCAGGCCGGTGCCGTCCAGCGGGCGCTGTTCCCCCGCCACCGCCCGCACGTCACCGGGTACGACGTGCTGGGTGCATGCGTGCCTGCCCGCGCGGTCGGCGGTGACTTCATCGACTGGTACCAGGCTCCCGGTGGGGACCTGGTCCTCACGCTCGGCGACGTGATGGGCAAGGGGTTGTCGGCCGGGATCATCATGGCGACCGTGCGGGCGGCCATGCGGGCGGTCGGGCGGCACACCGAGCCCGCCGCAGCCCTCGCCGAGGCCGCTGAGGCGCTGTACGAGGACCTCGACCGGACCGCCACGCTGGTCACCCTGTGCCACGCGCGCCTCTCACCAGACCAACACGTCCTCCGCTACAGCGATGCCGGCCACGGACTCATGCTCCTGCTGCGCGCCGACGGGACCGTCGAGCGGCCTCCGGCCGGGGGCCTGCCCCTCGGGGTGCTCCCCGGCCAGGAGTGGGTCGACGACAGCGTCGTCCTTGCGCCCGGGGACACGGTGGTGGCCTTCAGCGACGGGGTGCTCGACCTCTTCGACGGCTCGCTGGCCGCCCTCGACGAGATCACCGCCCTGGCGCTCCGGTCGGCCGGAGCTGCCGACATCGTCAACGGCATCGCCCGATGGGCACGGATGGCGGATCCGCTCGCCGACGACGTCGCCGTGCTGGTCGTCCGGCGGATCCGGTGAGACACGCGCGCCCCCGGCACCGGGCCCCCGCGGGGCGGCAGGCCCGGCTCGCGCTGATCCGCGTGCTCGTGGTGCTCACCCTGGTCACCGGGGTGAACTACGTGGCCTGGCGGTGGTTGTTCTCGGTGAACTGGGACAACTGGTGGATCGCCGTGCCGTTGGTGCTCGCCGAGACCTACAGCCTGATCGACGCGTTCCTCTTCGGCGCGACGATGTGGCGGTGGCGGCAACGGGGGGAGCCGGACGCACCGCCACCGGACGCCACCGTCGACGTCTTCATCACCACGTACAACGAACCCCTCGACCTGGTGATGACCACCGCGCGAGCCGCCGACGCCATCCGCTTCCCGCACCGGACCTGGGTGCTCGACGACGGCGACCGGGCCGACCTGCGGGCCGCCGCGCTGGAGGCCGGCATCGGCTACATCACGCGCAGCGCCGACTGGGCCGAGCGGCCCCGCCACGCCAAGGCCGGCAACCTCAACAACGCGCTGTTCACCACCGACGGCGAGTTCCTGCTCATCCTCGACGCCGACCAGGTGCCCGACCCGGCCATCCTCGACCGCACCCTGGGCTACTTCCGCGACCCGCAGGTGGCCCTGGTCCAGACGCCGCAGTGGTTCGTCAACGTCGACGAGGCCGACCCACTGGGCAGCCAGGCACCGCTCTTCTACGGACCCATCCAGCAGGGGAAGGACGGTTGGAACGCCGCCTTCTTCTGCGGTTCGAACGCCGTGCTGCGCCGAGAGGCGCTCATGCAGCTCGGCGTCGTGGGGTACGTGCGCGAGGTCGAACGCGCGGTCGCCTCCGCCCTGCGGACCGCCCAGGACGTCATCGCGCGCGCCCGGCAGGAGGCACGTGACCAGGCCCCCGCCGTCCTGGCCGCGCTCGACGACGTGGCCGCCGCCGTCAGGGAGGCCCGGGGCGCCCTGCGGGCGGGGGAACCGGTCTCCGAGATCACCTACCGCTTCCAGCGGCGGGTCGACGCCGCCGGCCAGGGCGTGGTGGCCGCCGACGTGGCTGCCCTCCAGGACGACCTGGCGGCGATCCGGACGCTCCCGGTCGAGCCGGACAGCGAACTGGGCGCCGTCGTGATCGACGAAGTGGCCCTGCGTCGCCTCGCCCAGCGGGACTGGTCACCGTTGGGGGCGCTGGAGTCGGTCAAGGCGCTGGTCGACGCGGTGGACGTGGGCCTCGGCCACGAGGCCCAGCCGGTGATGCCGCTGGCCACCATCTCGGTGACCGAGGACATGGCGACCGCCATGCGGCTGCACGCGCTCGGCTGGCGCACGGTCTACCACCACGAGGTGCTCGCCCGGGGGCTGGCACCCGAGGACCTCGGCACGATGCTGCAGCAACGGCTGCGCTGGTCGCAGGGCACCCTGCAGGTGATGCTCCGCGAGAACCCCCTGGTCCAGCGCGGGTTGAGCGCCGGGCAGCGGCTGATGTACCTCGCCACCATGTGGAGCTACCTGTCCGGCTTCGCAGCCGTCGTCTACATCGCGGCACCGGTCCTCTACCTGTTCTTCGGGATCCGGCCGGTGGAGAGCTTCGGCGGCGACTTCCTGATCCGGCTCGCGCCCTACCTTCTCGCCACCCAGCTCCTCTTCCTCGTCGTCGGCTACGGGATCAGGACCTGGCGGGGTCAGCAGTACAGCCTGGCGCTGTTCCCCTTGTGGATACGCGCCTGCACGACCGCCGTCGGCAACGTCGTGTTCGGCCGCAGTCTCGGCTTCGTGGTGACGCCGAAGACCCGCCAGGAGAGCAGCGGGTTCCCCTGGCGCCTGGTGCTGCCGCAGCTCATCACGATCGGCCTCCTGGTCACCGCCCTGGTCGTCGGCCTCGTCCGGCTGGCCCTGGGGCTGGCGCCGACAGCGGTCGGGACCTGGGTCAACGTCGTCTGGGTGCTGTACGACCTGGTCGTGCTCAGCGTCATCATCCAGGCCGGTCGCTACCGCGGACCGGCCGCGAACGAGGAGGCAGGGACGTGATCGACGTCGACACCGACACCGCACCGGGAGCGGCCCTGCTCCGGCCCGAAGGCCGGTTGACGATGGTGACCGCCCCTCAGCTGCGCGCAGCCGTGACCCAGGCGCTCGCCGGAGGTAGGACTCGGATCGTCGTGGACCTCAGCGTCTGCGAGTTCATCGACTCGTCCGGGCTGGGCGCCATCATCGGCGGCCTCAAGACCGCCCGGCAGGCGGGTGGCGACCTTCGCATCGCCGCGCCCGGCGAGCAGGTGCGCATGGTGCTCCAGCTGACCAACCTCGACCGGGTGCTGAGGGCCTACCCCAGCGTGGCGGAGGCACTCGATGCGACCTGAGGTGCTCCGCACCCGGACGCTGCCGGTCCAGCCGGCAGCCCTCGAGGCTCTGCACGAGCTCATCACCGACCTGTGGCAGGAGAGCCCGGCCGTTCCCCACGGCGACCGCCTGCGGTTCGAGACCGCGGTCACCGAGATCGCCGGCAACGTCGTCAAGCACGCCGGCACCGCACCCGGCAGGACGTTCACCGTCGAGCTGACGGTGTACCCGGACCGGTTGGAGGCCCACCTCCAGGACCGTGGTCGACCGGCTGCGGTGGACCTCGACGTCGTGACCCTGCCCGACGAGCTCGCCGAGTCCGGGCGGGGCCTGGCCCTGGCCGTGGCTGCGGTCGACGAACTGACCTACCGACGGGATGGCGCGGTCAACCACTGGCGTGTCGTACGCCGCCGCCGGCCGGAGGACGCGTGACCGCGGAGGGAGGCGTGCTCCCCGGCCGCCGCCGGTGCGGCGTCCAGGCGACGACCTCCGTCGACGACGAGAGCGGCCCCCGGGGCATCCCGGGGGCCGCTGTCATCGGTGTGGGCAAGGGGGGAGTTGAACCCCCACGTCCTCTCGGACACACGGACCTGAACCGTGCGCGTCTGCCATTCCGCCACTTGCCCTGGCGAGGGAAGACAGTAGCAGCCGCACGGCACCCCGCCGCCGAGGGGGTCCGACCGCGGCGCGTGAGGACGACGTGCGGGGCGTCGCGCCTTCCTGGGCGGTCAGCCGCGTCCGGCCCGGCTACGATCACGGATGGCAGAGTGGGACGTCCGGCGAGCGCAGAGGAGCGACTGTGGGTGTGCTGCAGCGCTTCGAGCGCCGGCTCGAAGGCATGGTCGGGCTCGCCTTCGCCCGCCTGTTCAAGGGCAAGGTGCACCCGGCCGAGATCGCCAAGGCCCTCCAGCGGGAGGCCGACGAGCAGCGCTCGATACTCGGCGAGGGCCGCGTGCTGGCGCCCAACGTCTACGTCGTCCGCCTCGGGGAGACCGACTACGAGCACCTGGGCCAGTGGTCCGACCAGCTGGCCGGCGAGCTCGCCGACATGGTCACCGAGCACATCGAGGACGAGGGCTACCAGGTCTTCGACAAGGTCACCGTCGCGCTCGAGCGGGACGACGAGCTGACCACCGGCGTCTTCGAGGTCAGCTCCCAGGTCGCCGACCCGGCCCGGCCCCACGCCCGGGCCGACGCACCCCCGATGGCCTCCGCCCCGGTGGCCGGTCACCCGCCGCTGCCCCCGCTGCCCCCGCTGCGCGGGCGGATGGCCACCGACACCGGCAAGCAGAACCCTTCCGTGGTCGGCCGCGCGGGCTCGCGCACGGCGGTGACGCACGTCCTGGTCGTCGACGGCCCGGGGACCCGCCACGAGCTGTCCACCGGGCGCAACGTCATCGGCCGCGGCACCGAGGCCGACATCCGCATCCCCGACACCGGGGTCAGCCGCAAGCACGTCGACGTCGTCCTGGACGGGGACGTCGCCACCGTCGAGGACCTGGGGTCGACCAACGGGACGCTGGTCAACGGCCGGCGGATCACCCGTCAGCCGCTCAGCGACGGCGACGTCATCCGCATCGGCCACTCGGTGCTCGTCTACCGGCAGGACGGGGCGTGACCGGGTCCGTGCGGACGCAGCCGGGCCGGATCCGGGAGCAGGCGCTCCGCCTCGATCCCGGGCAGGTGCAGGGCGGGGTGCGCCCGTGACCGAGCTCGTCGTCCAGATCTTCCGCTTCGGCTTCCTGCTGCTGCTGTGGCTGTTCATCTTCGCCGCGTTCCGCGTGGTGCGGGCCGACCTGTTCGGCGGCCGCCCCGGGCGCGTGGCCACCGTGCCCCCCCGCGCCGCGGCGCCGAAGAAGCGCGGGCACCGCGGCCCCAAGTCGCTGGTGGTCACCGCCGGCCCGCTGACGGGGACCAAGATCACCCTCGGTGACCAGCCCATCCTGATCGGCCGGGCCGACGACTCGACGCTCGTCCTCACCGACGACTTCGCCAGTTCCCGGCACGCCCGCCTGACCAACCGGGGCGGGCAGTGGTACGTCGAGGACCTCGGTTCCACCAACGGCACCTACCTGGACCAGCAGCGCGTCCAGGGACCGCTGCAGGTCGCCCCCGGCCAGCCGATCCGCATCGGCCAGACCGCACTGGAGCTGCGTTCGTGACGTTGGTCCTCCGCTACGCCGCGCGCTCCGACCGCGGCCTCATCCGCGGCAACAACCAGGACTCGGTCTACGCCGGGCCCCGGTTGCTGGCCGTGGCCGACGGCATGGGTGGCCACGCCGCCGGTGACATCGCCAGCAAGGTGGTCATCGCCGCCCTCGAGCACCTCGACGACGACACGCCCAGCGGCGACATGCTCCAGGCGCTGCGCTCGGCGGTGTTCGAGGGCAGCGAGCACCTGCGCGAGGTCATCCGCGAGTCGCCGCAGCTCGAGGGCATGGGCACCACGCTCACCGCGATCCTCTTCGCGGGCGGCCGGCTGGCTCTCTGCCACGTCGGCGACTCCCGGGCCTACCTGGTCCGCGACGGCCAGCTCTCCCAGATCACCCACGACGACACGTTCGTGCAGACGCTGATCGACGACGGCCGGATCACGCCGGAGGAGGCCAACCACCACCCGCAGCGCTCCCTGCTGCTGCGCGCCCTCAACGGGCAGGAGGTGGAACCCGACCTCTCCATGCGGGAAGCGCGCGCGGGCGACCGCTACCTGCTGTGCTCCGACGGCCTCTCCGGCGTCGTGAGCGAGGAAACCCTCGCCGAGGCCCTGCAGAACCCCGACCCGGAGGCGACCGCGGACCGGCTGGTCGAGCTGGCGCTGCGCAGCGGCGGGCCGGACAACATCACCGTGATCGTCGCCGACGTCCTGGAGGACACCGGCAGCAACGGCCGATTCGACCCGGTGGTGGACGGCGCCGCCGGCGACAACATCGGGCAGCGCGAGGTGGACCCTCGCTCGGCCGCCGGCCGCGCGGCGCTCGCCGACCAGGCCTCCGCTCCCCCGCCGACACCCACGCTGCCGACGGGCGGCGGCCCCTCCGCCCGCCGCCGCCCGATGCGCATCCTCCTGGTGGCGGGGGCCCTTCTCACCGTGCTGGTGGCGGGGGCGATCGGCATGTACTTCTGGGCGCTCAACAACTGGTTCGTGGGGGTGAACGGCTCCGGCGACGACCGGCAGGTGGCCGTCTTCCGCGGGCTCGACGTCTCCTTCCTGGGCATGGACCTCTACCGCCTGGACCGCGGCACCGACCTGGCCCTCGGCGACCTGACCCCCGCGGCGCGCAACCGGGTGCTCGGCAGCATCACCGCGGACGACTCCGCCGACGCCGAGCGGATCGTCTCCGCGCTGGCCGACCAGCGGCTGCCGATCTGCCGGCCGACCGGCGGCGGCGCGACGGAGCCCACCAGCACACCGACGCCCCCGGCGGCCGCCCCGACGACCGCTCAGGAGCCCGCCCCCGGCGACGCTGCCCTCCCGGAGGGGCTGGCCCCGGAGGAGACGCCGGCCGCCCCGTCGTCGGCACGGACGACCTCGTCGTCCGTGCCGGGGGTGGACTGCCGGGAGGTCGACTGATGGCCGGGCCCGTCACCGACCCGCGCGCGGCCGCCGCCGGGACGCCCACCCGCCGGGGCACCGAGGCGCTGCTGCTCGCCTTCGCCGTTCTGATCACCGTGGTGGCCCAGATCATCGTCGACCTCACCGTCACCGGTGAGCTGCGCCCGCAGATGGCCGGCTTCAGCGTGTGGATCGCCGCGCTCTGGGTCGTGGCCCACCTCGTCGTCCGCCGGTGGGCGTCCTACGCCGACCCGCTGCTGCTGCCGGCCGTCGCCCTGCTCGTCGGCCTGGGACTGGCCGTGATCCACCGGCTCGACCTCGCCGCCGAGCAGGTGGGCAGCACCGTCACCCGCGAGGACGCCCCCGTGCAGCTGGTGTGGGCCACCCTCGGTGTGGCGCTCTTCGTCGCAGTGCTCGTCGTCATCCGCGACCACCGCACGCTGGCCCGCTTCGCCTACACGCTCGCGCTCGTCGGGCTGGTGCTGCTGGCCGTCCCGGCCGTGCTGCCGGCATCGATCTCCGAGGTCAACGGGGCCAAGATCTGGATCCGGGTCGCCGGCTTCTCCATCCAGCCGGGCGAGTTCGCCAAGATCTGCCTGGTCGTCTTCTTCGCCGCCTACCTGGTGGACAAGCGCGACGTGCTGGCGCTGGCCAGCAAGAAGGTGGCCGGGATCGAGCTCCCGCGCGGCCGCGACCTCGGCCCGGTGCTGCTCGCCTGGATCGTCTCCATCCTGGTGCTGGTCTTCGAGCGCGACCTGGGCAGTTCGCTGCTGCTGTTCGGCATCTTCGTGGTGATGCTGTACGTGGCCACCGAGCGCGCCAGCTGGCTCTTCATCGGCCTGGCCCTCTTCGCCGGCGGCGCCTTCATCGCC
Source organism: Blastococcus sp. SYSU DS0533 (assembly GCF_054050775.1). Lineage (NCBI taxonomy): Bacteria > Bacillati > Actinomycetota > Actinomycetes > Geodermatophilales > Geodermatophilaceae > Blastococcus > Blastococcus sp. SYSU DS0533. The sequence goes on from NZ_JBJGZZ010000010.1 coordinate 126,582, forward strand.
TACCAGATCTTCGCCCACGTGCAGGCCCGCGTGAACACCTGGCTGGACCCGTCGGCGTACTACGACGGCGCCGGGTACCAGCTGATGCAGTCGTTGTTCGGCCTCGGGACCGGCGGGCTGTTCGGTGCCGGGCTCGGTGGCGGCCGCCCCGACCAGGTGCCGGTGGCCAAGAGCGACTTCATCGCTGCCGCCGTCGGCGAGGAGCTCGGCCTGTTCGGGCTCGTCGCGGTGATCGTCGTCTACCTGATCCTGGTCGAGCGCGGGCTGCGCACGTCGCTGGTCGTCCGCGACGCCTTCGGCAAGCTGCTGGCCACCGGCCTGGCGTTCGCCATCGCGTGGCAGGTGTTCGTGGTGCTCGGCGGCGTCACCGGGCTGCTCCCGCTGACCGGCCTGACCACGCCGTTCCTGGCGTACGGCGGGTCGTCGCTGGTGGCGAACTTCGTGCTCGTCGCGCTGCTGGTCCGCATCAGCGACGCCGCCCGCCGCCCGACGGCGCCCCACGCCGCACCCGTGCGCCTGGGTGACGCCCCGACCGAGGTGGTGACGCCGTGAACGCCCCGCTGCGCCGGGTCGCGATCAGCGTGCTGGTGCTCTTCACGCTGCTGATCGTCAACGTCAACGTCATCCAGGTCGTCCGGTCGGACGACCTTCGCTCGGACACCCGCAACACCCGCGTGATCGCCGACTCCTACGACCGGGAGCGCGGCTCGATCATCGTCGAGGGGACCGAGGTCGCCCTCTCGGTCCCCACCGACGGCCGCCTCGAGTACCTGCGCACCTACCCGCAGGGGCCGTTGTACGCGCCGGTCACCGGGTACCACTCGCTGGTGTACGGCAACCGGTACCTCGAGGACGTCATGAACGACGTGCTGTCCGGGGACGACGACCGGTTGTTCGTCCGCCGCATCGCCGACCTGTTCACCGGGCGCGACCCGGCCGGTGGGGACGTCGTCCTGACGCTGGACCCGGACGTGCAGGCCGCCGCCATGGCCGGCCTCGACGGCGTGACCGGCGGCGTCGTCGCGCTCGACCCGCGGACCGGCGCCGTCCTCGGCATGGCGAGCACGCCGACCTACGACCCCGGTCTGGTCTCCGGCCACGACCCCTCGGTCATCCGCGAGAACATGGAGCAGCTCACCGGGGCGGACCCCGACCCCCGGGTGAACCGCACGATCGGGGACAACTTCCCCCCCGGGTCGCTGTTCAAGGTGATCGTCGCGGCCGCCGCGCTGGAGGAGGGGCTCACCCCGGAGTCGGTCGTCCCGGCCCCCCGCGAGCTGCCACTGCCGAACAGCAGCCGGGTGATCCCGAACTTCGGCGGCTCGGCCTGCAGCCCCAGCGGCGAGCAGTCGCTCACGGACGCCCTGACGATCTCCTGCAACACCGCCTTCGCCCAGCTCGGCCTCGACCTCGGCGAGGAACAGGTGCGCGAGATGGCGGAGGCGTTCGGGCTGGACGACGGCGGGCTGGAGATCCCCCTGCAGGTCGCGCCGAGCACCGTGGGCGACATCGTGGACGACGCCGCCCTCGCCCAGACCTCGATCGGCCAGCGCGACGTCCGGATGACCGTGCTCCAGGCGGCGATGGTCGCCTCCGCGGTGGCCAACGACGGCGTGCAGATGAAGCCCTACCTCGTCGAGGAGCTGCGCGCCCCCGACCTGACGGTCATCGACTCCGCCGACCCGGAGGTGCTCAACGAGCCCGTCTCCGCCGAGGTCGCCGACCAGCTCACCGAGATGATGGTGAGCGTCGTCGCACGGGGCTCGGGGCGGGCCGCCCGCCTGCCCGGCATCGAGGTGGCCGGCAAGACCGGTACCGCGCAGGTGCGCGAGGGCGTGCCCGACCACAACTGGTTCATGGGCTTCGCGCCGGCCGACGACCCGCAGATCGCCGTCGCCGTGTTCGTGGCCAACGGCGGGGGTACCGGCGGCGACGTCTCGGCACCGATCGCGCGCGACGTCATGGCGGCCTACTTCGACGGGCAGGGCGGCTGATGGCACTGGGGATCGGCAGCATGCTGGCCGGGCGCTACGAGATCACCGCTCCCATCGCCACCGGCGGCATGGGGGAGGTCTGGAAGGCGCGCGACCGGGTGCTGGACCGGATCGTCGCGGCGAAGGTGCTCAAGACCGAGTACACCAACGACCCGAGCTTCCTGGCCCGGTTCCGCAACGAGGCGCGGCACACCGCGGCCCTGTCCCACCCCAACATCGCCTCGGTCTACGACTACGGGGAGACGACCGACGACAGCGGCGTGCAGACCCTGGCCTTCCTGGTCATGGAGTTCGTCGAGGGCCAGCCGCTGGTGACGATCCTGCACGAGGAGGGGCGGCTACCGGTCGACTGGACGCTGCACGTGCTCGGCCAGGCCGCCGACGGCCTCTCCGCCGCGCACCGGGCCGGCGTCGTGCACCGCGACATCAAGCCGGGCAACCTGATCGTCCGCCCCGACGGCGTGGTGAAGCTGACCGACTTCGGCATCGCCCAGGCCCGGGACGCCGCCCCGCTGACCCGCACCGGCATGGTGGTGGGCACCGCGCAGTACCTCTCCCCGGAGCAGGCGCAGGGGATGGAGGTCACGGCCGCCTCCGACGTGTACTCCCTCGGCGTCGTCGGCTTCGAGTGCCTGGCCGGCGTCCGGCCGTTCGACGGCGCCTCGCAGGTGGCCATCGCGCTGGCGCACATCAACCGGCCGCCGCCCCCGCTCCCCGGCGACGTCCCCCCGGCGGTCCGGCTGCTCGTGGAACGAGCCCTGGCCAAGGACCCGGCCGACCGCTTCACCGACGGCGGCGCCTTCGCCGACGCCGTCCGCCGTGTCGCCGCCGGTGACGGCCCGGCCGCCGCCGGCGGCGCCCTGGTGGCGCCCGCCACGGCGCCCACCCAGATCGTGGAGGTCGGGGACGGCCGCACCCAGGTCTTCGCCACCCCGGCCGCCGGCATGCCCGCGGTGTCACCGGCCACCGGCGGCCGCCCCATGCCGCCGCTCCAGGCAGCGTCGGACGACGACGACTGGGTCGGTGCCGACGAGCCACCGGCGCGGCGCACCCGGCGCTGGCTCTGGCCGGCCGCAGCCCTGGTGCTCCTGCTCCTGGTCGCGGGCACCACCTACGTGCTGCTCGGGGACTCCGGTGGGAACACCGACCAGGACGCCTCGTCCACCACCGGCGCGGCCAGCACCAGCGCCGAGGTCGGCGGGATCCTCCTCGACCCGGCGCGGTACATCGGCCGCGACGCCGACGAGGTGGAGGAGGAGCTGCGGGAGGCGGGGTTCACCTCCGTCACGCAGGAGGAGGCGAGCGCGGGGCTGCTCACCGCGCTGGGCCAGACGCTGGACCAGGGCGACGTCGTCGGCATCGAGCCCTCCGGGGTCGAGGCGACGCCGGACACCCCGGTCACGCTGTTCTACGCCCCGGACGACTACGACCCCGCGCCCGTGGAGGACGACGAGGACGAGGGGGACGGCGACGAGGAGCCGCCGCCCCCGGCCACCACGGCGCCGCCGACGACCACCGCTCCGCCCAGCACGACGCAGCCGACCACGACCGCGCCCACGACGACCACGGCGACGACGAGCACGTCGACCTCCGCCGCGGGGACCCCGGCCCCGTCGACGTCGGCCGAGCCGACCACGACGACCGAGCCGGCCGATCCGGGGACCGACCCCGACGCCAACGCGGCGACGACGCTGGGTAACGGTCAGTGAGCAGTCCGACACGGGGATCCCGGGATGCGGGCCGTTCTGCGGTTAGGCTCGCCGACGGCCAGCAGCCCGCGGCACCGACCGTCGCGGGCAGCCTCCGCACCGCCTGGCCGCAGAGGCTGCACGGAACCGCCCGAGAGGACCGTCGATGACCACGCCGCAGGTGCTCGGTGAGCGCTACGAGATCGGCGGAGTCCTGGGCCGCGGTGGCATGGCCGAGGTCCACCACGGACGCGACCTCCGCCTGGGCCGCGAGGTGGCGGTCAAGGTCCTGCGCCACGATCTCGCCCGCGACCCCTCCTTCCAGGTCCGCTTCCGCCGCGAGGCGCAGGCCTCGGCGTCGCTCAACCACCCGGCGATCGTCGCCGTCTACGACACCGGCGAAGACCGCACCCCCAACGGTGCCACCCCGTACATCGTCATGGAGTACGTCGAGGGCGAGACGCTGCGCGACGTGCTGCGGCGCGAGGGCCGGCTGCCGGTCGAGCGGGCGATGAGCCTGGCGGCCGACATCTGCGGCGCCCTGGACTTCAGCCACCGCAACGGCATCGTGCACCGGGACGTGAAGCCGGGGAACGTCATGATCACGCCGCAGGGAACGGTCAAGGTCATGGACTTCGGGATCGCCCGCGCGGTCTCGGACTCCGCGGCCACGATGACCTCCACCGCGGCGGTCATCGGGACCGCCCAGTACCTCTCGCCCGAGCAGGCCCGCGGCGAGGGCGTGGACGCCCGGTCCGACGTCTACTCGCTGGGCTGCCTGCTCTACGAACTGGTCACCGGGGCGCCGCCGTTCACCGGCGACTCCCCCGTGTCGGTGGCCTACCAGCACGTGCGCGAGGACCCGCGGCTCCCGTCGTCCATCAACCCCGACGTGCCGCCGGAGCTGGACGCGATCCTGCTCAAGGCGATGAGCAAGAACCCGGCCAACCGGTACCAGTCGGCCGCGGAGATGCGCAACGACCTCCTCCGGGCGCTGGCCGGGCAGCGGGTCGAGGCGACGCCGGTCATGGGCGACGCCGAGAAGACCGCCATCATCGGCGCCCCGGTCGGCGGCTACGCCAGCGGGTACGGCGACGAGGACTGGGACGACGACGGCGACCGGCGCCGCAAGCGCCGCATCATCGCGATCGTCGCCGTCCTCGGCATCCTGCTGCTCGGTGGCGCCATCGCCGCCGCGGTGGCCCTGAGCAGGGGCGGGGAGACCGACGCCGTCGCGCAGGTCACGGTGCCCCCGTTGCTGAACCTGGACCAGGCGGCGGCCGAGCAGGCCCTCAGCGGGGCCGGGCTGGCCGTCGGCGAGGTGACCCAGGAGGCGAGCACCACCGTGCCCGAGGGCCAGGTGGTCGGCAGCACCCCGCCCAGCGGCAGCCGCGTGGACGAGGGCAGCGACGTCGACCTGGTGGTCAGCGCCGGCCCCGACACCGTCCAGGTGCCCAACGTCGTCGGCCTCACCGAGGACCAGGCGCGCGCCAACCTCGAGCAGGCCGGGTTCACGAACGTCTCGAGCCGGCAGGTCGACTCGATCGAGTACGACGAGGGCCGGGTGGCGGCCGTGAGCCCCGCCGAGGCGAGCCAGGCGGACCCGGACACGGCGATCACGCTGAGCGTCTCCACCGGCACCGTCGAGATGCCCGACGTGGTGAACCGGACCGAGGCGCAGGCACGCGCCGCCCTGCAGGAGGCCGGCTTCGGCGCCGGCCAGATCACCCGCCAGGACGTCGAACGCGACGACGTCGCGCCGGGCACGGTCGTCGAGACCGATCCCTCGGCCGGGCAGGACGTCGGCTCCGGCGACACCATCACGCTCCTGGTCGCCATCCCGACCCCGCCGGAGGAGACGACCGCGCCGACCCCGTCGAGCACGCCCACTCCCACCACGCCGTCGCAGTCGCCGCCGGCGGGCGAGGACGAGGGCGAGGTCGAGGGCGAGGGCTGAGCCGGCCCCGCCCCGTGCAGCAGGGCCCGCTCCCGGTCCGGGAGGGGGCCCTGTTGCGTCTCAGGAGGTCAGGCGATGGCCGAGGAGAGCCGTTGGACGCTCGCGGTGGCTGCGGCCACCAGCTCCTCGTCGGGCGCGAGGTCGCACGCGGCGAGCCAGGTAGCGAGCATCCGGTGGCCACCCTCGGTGAGCACCGACTCGGGGTGGAACTGGACGCCCTCGATCGGCAGCTCGCGGTGCCGGAGCGCCATCACCAGGCCCGACGGGGTGTGCCCGGTGACCTCCAGCTCGTCGGGCACCGTGGCCGCGTCGACGGCCAGCGAGTGGTACCGGGTGGCGGTGAACGGTGACGGGAGCCCCGCGAGCACGCCGTGGCCCTCGTGCACGACCTGGCTGGTCTTGCCGTGCAGGAGCTCCGGGGCGCGCACGACCACCGCACCGAACGCCTGAGCGATCGCCTGGTGCCCCAGGCACACGCCCAGGACGGGCGTTCCCCGCTCGGCCGCGGCACGGACCATCGGCACCGTCACGCCGGCGTCCGCCGGGGCACCGGGGCCGGGCGAGAGGAGGACACCGGCGACGTCGAGATCGGCCAGCTCCTCGACGGTGACGGCGTCGTTGCGCCGCACCTCGCACCGGACACCGAGCTGCCCCAGGTACTGCACCAGGTTGTAGACGAAGCTGTCGAAGTTGTCGACGACGAGGACCGGACGGTCGGTGGCGGTCATCGCGGTCGGGCTCCTCGCGGGGGTCGGGGTGCCGCGCGGGCACCCGTGGACCGCCGGGCGTTCAGCCGGCGATCGCGTGTTGCAGGGTGAGGCCGCCATCGTAGGCGGGCACCGTCACCTGGGTGCGCTCGCGTACCTCGAAGGTGAGACCCCAGGAGGCCACCGCCTGCTCGAAGACCGCCACCTGCGGGGAGGCATCGAGCGCGGCCTCGACCTGCTGGGCGTCCACCACGGCGGTGATCACGAACGGCGGCGAGTAGGTGCGCCCTTGCAGCAGGAGGGTGTTGCCCACGCACCGGACGGCGCTGGTGGAGATGAGCCGCTGGTCCATGACCGCCACACCGTCGGCGCCGGCCGCCCACACGGCGTTGACGACCGCCTGGACGTCGCTCTGGTGGATGACGAGGTCGTCGGGGCGGGCCCCGCTCGGGAGGTTGCCGTCGGACCGCTGGGGCGCGTCGTCGAGGGTGATGACCACCCCGGAGCCCGTGACCGGCGTCAGGCCGGCGGACGGGGCACCGGCCTCGGCGACGGCCTGCTCCTCGGCGACGGCGCCGTCCCGGGTCGCCACCTGGTCGGTGAGCCGCTGCACCTGCTCCTGGAGCTGGGCGAGCTGGCGTTCCTGCCGGGCCACCGCCGAGTCCCGCTCCTCCACCAGCTGGGAGAGCTGGGTGACCTCGCCGGCGCGCAGGTCGCTGCCCTGGGCGGTCCGGCCGGAGGTGGCGAAGAGCAGCCCGGCGGCCAGCGCCACGACGGGGACCAGCGCCCCCCAGGCGGAGGAGGAGCGCCCGGCGAGCGACCAGCGGGCCACCGGGCACCTCCTTCGGGACGGACCGGGTCGGCGCGTACGGGTGAGATACCGCTGCCGACGTCCCCCGGAAGTTTAGTCTGGGGAGCAGTTCCGGCCGGGAGGACGAGCCCGGCCGCCGGGAGGGAGTACGCACGTGCCCAAGTCGAAGGTGCGCAAGAAGTCGGTGTACACGCCGCCGGAGGACGTCGCCCGCTCACGGGGTTCGCAGGCCAAGGCGCTGCAGCCCAGCCCGCGCTGGTACGCGCCGGTGATGGTCACCCTCATGCTGCTCGGCCTGCTGTGGATCGTCGTCTACTACGTCGCCGGCGACCGCATCCCGTTCATGGTCTCCCTGTCGGCCTGGAACTTCGCCGTCGGTTTCGGCGCCATGGTCGCCGGGCTGATCATGTCGATGCGCTGGCGGTAGCACGCGCATCCCCGATCGCCGCACGAGGCCCCTGTCCCTCCCCGGGACGGGGGCCTCGCTCGTTGCCGGGCCGGGGTCCCGCGCGACCGTTCGAGGGTGGGGAGGACCGGGCCCGTGACTGTGCACAGCCGCCGTCGTCGTCCACAGGTCGACATGGCGGCCCACCCCCAGGGTTGTCCACGGAATGTGGAGGAGCGCTTCGGGTCGACACCGTACTGACCTGCGGTTTTCCCAGGGGTGGGGCTCGTGTGACGACGCGGCCAACGGCGTAACTACAGCCGTGTGAGTCTGTCCCCAGCTGTGTACCCAGCTGTGGACGAGTCGACATGTCCGTGCGGCGGGGACGGCGGACGTGGCACGCCTTACCCGCGTTGACCTGCGCATACACCGGACAGCGAGGCAGCTGTGGACGGACCCGTCCGGGTCACCGGAAGCACCGGGATGTGCACGGAGAGGCAGCACGCACCGTCGGTGGACGACGCAGGCCCGGAACGGCACCAGCCCCCGGCCGGGCGACCGGGGGCTGGTGGGCGGTAGAGGGGTCAGGCGTCCAGGAGCTCCAGGATCGTCGCGTTGGCCGTGCCGCCGCCCTCGCACATCGTCTGCAAGCCGTACCGGGTGCCGGTCGCCTGCATGTGGTGGACGAGGGTGGTCATGATCCGCGCGCCCGAGCCGCCCAGCGGGTGACCCAGCGCGATGGCCCCGCCGAGCGGGTTGAGCCGCGCGGCGTCGCCACCCGTGTCCGCCATCCACGCCAGGGGGACCGGGGCGAACGCCTCGTTGACCTCGAAGACGCCGATGTCGTCGATCGAGAGGCCCGAGCGCGCCAGCACCTTCTGGGTCGCGGGGATGGGCGCCGTCAGCATGATCACCGGGTCGTCGCCGGCCATGACCGTGGTGTGGATGCGCACGATCGGTCGGAGGCCGAGCTCGCGGGCCTTCTCGCTCGTGGTCACCAGCAGGGCGGCCGACCCGTCGGAGATCTGGCTGGCGTTGCCGGCGCTGATCACGCCGTCCTCCTTGAAGGGCGTCTTCAGGGAGGCGAGCTTCTCCAGGGTGCCACCCGGGCGGATGCCCTCGTCAGCGCTGATCACCGTGCCGTCGGGCAGGGTGACCGGCGCGATCTCCTCGTCGAAGGCACCGTCGGCCTGGGCCTTGGCCGCCTTCTCGTGCGAGGACAGCGCGAACTCGTCGAGCTGGGTGCGGGAGAACCCCCAGCGCTCCGCGATCATCTCCGCGCCGATGCCCTGGTTCGGGTAGACGCCGTCGTAGCGCTCGAGGAAGCGCGGGCCCAGCGGCTTGCCCGCGATGCCGTCCGCCCGGGCCGAGCCCATGGGCACCCGGCTCATCGACTCGACACCGCCGGCGACGACGACGTCGGCCTGGCCGCTGATGACCGTGGCGGCGGCGAAGGCGACGGCCTGCTGGGACGACCCGCACTGGCGGTCGATCGTCGTGCCCGGGACCGACTCCGGCCAGCCCGCGGCCAGCGGTGCGTTGCGCCCGATGTTGAAGGTCTGCTCCCCGACCTGGCTCACGCAGCCCCAGAAGACGTCCTCGACGACGGCCGGGTCGATACCGGAGCGCTCGGCGAGGGCCTCCAGCACGTGGGCGGAGAGGTCCACCGCGTGCACCCCGGAGAGCCCACCCCCTCGCTTGCCCACCGGCGTACGGACGGCGGCACAGATGACGGCATCACGCATGGACCCACTCCTCGGGGACGACGGTCGGGTGCGCCGGCCGGCCACCCTGCCCGCGATCGTATGTTCCGCGCCACACCTGGCACGCTCCAGGAGTGCAGTGGTCTCCCCCGGCAGCCCGGCCGGCCTGTCTCGCCGCCGGTGCCGTCGCCCTCGGCGCGGTCACCCTGCTCCTGGACCCGGCGGGTCGCATCCTGGTCGGCGGTGCCGCGCTCCTGCTGCTGGTCCTCGCCTTCCGCGAGGCGCTGCTCCGGCCCCGGCTGACCGCCGGACCCGACGGCGTGACGGTGCGGACGCTGACCGGGACCCGGGTGCTGCCGTGGGGGCTGCTGCGGGTGCGCGTCCGCAGCACCCGGCGCTGGGGGACCACGGTGCGCACGCTGGAGCTGGAGGGGCCCGCCGGCGGCGCCGACGACGGGCTGCTCCTCGTCCTGGGCCGCTGGGACCTGGGCGCGGACCCCGCCACCGTGGCCGGCCGCCTGGCGGAGCTCCGCCCCGGGGGCGGCCCCGCACGGTGACGGCGGACGGGCCCCGGTGTCAGACGGCGCCGAGGTGGGAGACGCCGAGGGCGAGCACGAGGAGCAGCACCGCCAGCGCCCCGATGCCGGCCGCCTGGACGGCCCTGCGGCGCCGCGTGCCGATCAGCAGGGCCGCGACCGCGGCTCCGGTGACCAGGCCGCCGAGGTGGCCCAGCAGCGAGATCCCGGGCAGGAAGCTGATGAAGATGTTGATGCCCAGCAGCACCAGGATGCCCCGCACGTCCTGGCGGCGGACCACCATGAGCACGCCGAGCGCGCCCAGGAGGCCGTAGATGGCCGTGGACGCGCCGGCGACGGGCCGCGCGAAGTCACCGAACAGCTGGATGGCGGTGGAGCCGCCCAGCGCCGAGACGACGTAGAGGGCCAGGAACCGCGCTCGGCCCAGCTGCCGCTCCAGCTCGGACCCGAACACCAGCAGCGCCAGCATGTTGAGCACCAGGTGCACGAGGCCGATGTGCAGGAAGGCGGCCGTGAGCAGCCGCCACGGCTCACCCAGCTCGACCAGGAGCGGGTACTGGGCCAGATCGGTGAAGACCTCGGACCGGTAGTTCTCCAGCGGGGCGTTGCCTGCGAGCCCCGCCGACACCGCCGTCACGAGGAACATGACGACGTTGATCGCGATCAGCGTCACCGTGACACCGCCCCAGCGCGTGGCCGCTGCCTTCAGGCCCGAGCTGCGCTTGGGCGCCCGCACCGTCGCCGCCCCCTCCCGGACGCACGCCGGGCACTGGAAGCCGACGGACGCCGGGACCATGCACTCGGGGCAGATGGGACGGCCGCACCGCGCGCACGAGATGCCCGTGGGCCGATCGGGGTGGCGATAGCAGGCCGGAGGCGGGGGCGGCGGCTGCTCGGCCGCGCCCCCGCCGTGCGGATCCGTGGTCAGCTGCGCTGCACCTCGACGGATTCGATCACCACGTCCTCGACGGGGCGGTCGTTGCGGCCGGTGGAGACGGCGGCGATCCGGTCGACGACGTCCCGGCTCCCCTGGTCGGCGACCTCGCCGAAGATGGTGTGCTTGCCGGTCAGCCACGTGGTGGGCGCGACGGTGATGAAGAACTGCGAGCCGTTGGTGCCCGGGCCGGCGTTGGCCATGGCGAGCAGGTACGGCTTGGTGAACGCGAGGTCGGGGTGGATCTCGTCGCCGAACTGGTAGCCGGGGCCGCCGATGCCCTGCCCGAGCGGGTCACCGCCCTGGATCATGAAGCCGGAGATGATCCGGTGGAAGATCGTCCCGTCGTAGAGCTTGTCCGTGGTCTTCTCGCGGGTCGCGGGGTGCGTCCACTCGCGCGCGCCCTCGGCGAGGTCGGCGAAGTTCGCGACCGTCTTGGGGGCGTGGTCGGGGAACAGGTCCACGGTGATGTCGCCGTGGTTGGTGTGCAGGACCGCGCGGCGGGCGGGAGTCGATTCAGTCACCGCTCCACTCTCCCACCGTCCCGCCGACCGCGTGTCGCTGGGCCGGGACCCCCGACCTTCCGCGTGGCACGCGTCGCCGCGGGGGCCACGAACGGCTCACCCGGGGCGGGCTCCGAGCCGGGCCTGTCTGCTCGACGACGTGGCCGATGGGGCGGTCCCCGCCTGCGATCCGCGTCCTGCGGGGGCGGACCTCACGGACCGGAGCCCGCCGGGCGCTCGTACCCGGGCCCCACGGAGGTGGGCCCGCCGGTCGGAGGAGTGGAGACGAGGGGAATCGAACCCCTAACCCCCGCCTTGCAAAGGCGGTGCTCTGCCAATTGAGCTACGTCCCCGGGCGGCCCTGCGCGGGCCGGTGGTTCAGCGGGTGGGCGTGCTGACGGCGCCCGGACCGCTCGTGGCCTCGCGCCAGAGCTCGGCCTCGGTCCGGTCGGTGGACCGCTTCCGGACGGCGACGAGTGCACCGGCCGCAGCGGCGACGAGCGCCAGCTTCTTCAGCACGCGGAGAACCTCCTCGGGCGCTTCGCTCGCCGCGGCGGCGACGTGCGGGGGAACGCGGAACCGCGAGGCTCCGGTACACGGGTGGGCCTGGGAGGACTTGAACCTCCGGCCTCATCCTTATCAGGGATGCGCTCTAACCGCCTGAGCTACAGGCCCGTGAACCTCGAACAGCATACGTGACCCCCAGGCTGCGCCCGCAGGGGGCCCACCACCCCCGCCCGATCGTCCCGGGCGGTCCGCACGGGCGACGAACGCGCTCGGCACCACAGGGGATCGGACAGTGGGCCGCCGACGACGACGGCCACGTCCCGCCCACGTGGGGACGGCACGTGGCCGCGGTGCGATCCGTGCCGCCCCGTCTCTGGGCCCCACCGCGATCGTGCGAGCGGAGGGGCGACGGGGTCCTCGATCTAGTCCCGCTCGGAGAGCGTGACCTCGAGCCCACCGACCAGGTCGGCGCACAGGTTGTAGATGAACGTGCCGACGGTGCAGAGCGCGGTGAGCAGGACGACGTTGATCGCCCCGATGACCGCCGCGCCCCAGAACACCACGCCCAGGGTCACGACGTCGCCGGTGGACTCCGAGCCCGAGGCGCTGCCGATCTGCCCGAACAGGTCGTTCACGGCGTCGAAGACGCCCAGCCCGCCGAGCACCAGGTAGAGCAGGCCGACCGCCACCATCCAGATGAAGAAGAGGGCGATCGACAGCATCAGCGAGATCTTCAGGGCCGACCAGGTGTCGATGTGGCGGACCTGCAGGCGGGCCCGGCGGGGACCGCGGCCGCCCTTGCCGCGGCCGGTCCGGGCGCCGCCCACGCCGGCACCCTTGGGGGCGGCGTCGCCCTCGGGGCTGCCGGCGGTCGCCTCCGCGTCCGCCGACGGCGCCTGCTGGGCCGTCTCCTGGGGGGCCACCCCTGGCTGGACCGCGCCCTGCTGCGCCGGCGTCGCACCCGTCGCCGGGGTCAGCGGCTGCGGGACGACCGGTGCCGCGCCCGTGCCCGGGGACTGCGCCCGCTGGCTGCCGGTGGTGGGGATGGACTGCGTCGGGGCCGGCTTGCCGTCCGTGGGGGTGCCCTCCACCGCGCTCCCGTCCCCTGCCCGGGAGTCGGTGCGCACCGAACCGTGCGTCCGGTCGCTCATGCCAGTCTCCCGTTCCGCAGCGGCGACGCCGCTCCTTCAGTCCCGGGCTCCGCGGCGGCTTCTGGCCACCGCGGAGCCGCAGTCGCTTGCGTGACTAACTACTCACCCTAGGCGGCGGGCTCGTCGTTGTCCGTCGTACGCGCGATCGCCACGATCGACACGTCCTCCGGCAAGTTCATGAGCTTGACGCCCATGGTGGCGCGGTCCTTGTTGTGCCGCACGCCGTTGACCGGCGTCCGGATGACGCCGCCACCGGAGGTGATCGCGTACAGCTCGTCGCCGAGGGTCACGGCGAGCGCCCCGACGAGCGCACCCTTGCGGGCCTTCGGGTCGGCCGTCAGCACGCCCTTCCCGCCGCGCCCCTGGTTCGGGTAGTTCTCGATGCCGGTGCGCTTGGCGAACCCGCGCTCGGTGGCGACGAGGACGTCCACCCCTTCCTGCGCGACGATCATCGACAGCAGGCGGTCGTCCTCGGAGAGCGAGATGCCGCGGACGCCCTCCGTGGCTCGCCCCATGGGGCGCAGTGCGGCGTCGTCGGCCTTGAAGCGGATCGACATCGCCTTGCGCGTCACCAGCAGGAGGTCCTGCTCGGGGAAGATGAGCGAGGCGCCGACGAGTTCGTCGCCGTCACGCAGGTTGATCGCGATGACCCCACCCTGGCGAGGCGAGTCGAAGTCGGTCAGCCTGGTCTTCTTGACCTGCCCCTTGGCGGTGGCCAGCACCAGGTACGGGGCGACCGTGTAGTCCTTGATCTGCATGACCTGGGCGATCTTCTCGTCGCCCTGGAAGGCCAGGATGTTGGCGACGTGGGCGCCGCGAGCGGTGCGGTTGGCCTCGGGCAGCTCGTAGGCCTTGGCCCGGTACACCCGGCCCTTGTTCGTGAAGAACAGGATCCAGTCGTGGGTGGAGCCCACGAAGAAGTGGTCGACGATGTCGTCCTGCTTGAGCTGGGCCCCCATCACGCCCTTGCCGCCGCGGCGCTGCGACCGGTAGAGGTCGCTCTTCGTCCGCTTGGCGTAGCCGGTGCGGGTGATGGTGACGACGACCTCCTCCTCCGCGATGAGGTCCTCCATCGAGACGTCGCCCTCGTTCGGGACGAACTTCGTGCGGCGGTCGTCGCCGTACTTCTCGACGATCTCGGCGAGCTCGTCCTTGACGATCTGCCGCTGCCGCTCCGGCGACGCGAGGATCGCCTGCAGGTCGGCGATCCTCGCCTCGATCTCGGCCAGCTCGTCCATGATGCGCTGGCGCTCGAGGGCGGCCAGCCGGCGCAGCTGGAGGTCGAGGATTGCGACGGCCTGGATCTCGTCGATGTCGAGGAGCTCCATCAGGCCCCCGCGGGCCTCCTCGGCCGAGGGGCTGCGCCGGATGAGGGCGATGACCTCGTCGAGCTGGTCGAGGGCCTTGGCGTAGCCGCGCAGGATGTGCGCGCGCTCCTCGGCCTTGCGCAGGCGGTACCGGGTGCGCCGCTGGATGACCTCGATCTGGTGGTTGACCCAGTTGCGCACCAGCTCGTCCAGGCGCAGCGTGCGCGGCACGCCGTCGACGATGGAGAGCATGTTGCAGCCGAAGGAGGTCTGCAGCTGCGTGTGCTTGTACAGGTTGTTCAGCACGACCTTGGCGACGGCGTCACGGCGCAGCGTGATGACCAGCCGGCGGCCGACGCGATCGCTGGACTCGTCGGCGATCTCGCTGATGCCCTGCAGCCGGCCCTCCTTGACCAGGTCGGCGATGTTCTCGGCGAGGTTGTCGGGGTTGACCTGGTAGGGCAGCTCGGTGACGACGAGCTGCACCCGGCCCCGGGCGTCCTCCTCGACGGTGACGACGGCGCGCATGCGGACCGAGCCGCGGCCGGTCCGGTAGGCGTCCTCGATGCCCTCGCGGCCGACGATGAGGCCGTGGGTCGGGAAGTCGGGGCCCTTGATGCGCTCCATGCACGCGGTGAGGGCCTCCTCGGCCTCCGCGTCCGGGTGGTCGAGCATCCAGAAGACGGCCTCGGCCACCTCGCGCAGGTTGTGCGGCGGCATGTTGGTGGCCATGCCGACCGCGATCCCGGCCGAGCCGTTGATCAGCAGGTTCGGGATGCGCGCGGGGAGGACGACGGGCTCCTGGGTGCGGCCGTCGTAGTTGCCCTGGAAGTCGACGGTCTCCTCGTCGATGCCGGCCAGCATCTCCATCGCCAGCGGCGTCAGGCGGCACTCGGTGTACCGCATGGCGGCCGCCGGGTCGTTGCCCGGGGAGCCGAAGTTCCCCTGGCCGTCGATGAGCGGGTAGCGCATCGACCAGGGCTGGGCCAGGCGGACGAGGGCGTCGTAGATCGCCGAGTCGCCGTGCGGGTGGTAGTTGCCCATGACCTCGGCGACCGGGCGGGCGCACTTGACGTACCCGCGGTCGGGCCGGAAGCCCTGGTCGTACATCGCGAAGAGCACGCGGCGGTGCACCGGCTTGAGACCGTCGCGGACCTCGGGCAGCGCGCGCCCGACGATCACGCTCATGGCGTAGTCGATGTAGCTCCGCTGCATCTCCTGCTGGAGGTCGACCGGTTCGACGCGGTCGCGGGGTGGGGTCTCCGTCACGGTTCAGGTCTCCACAGGTCGGTGCACAGGGGTGGACAAAAGGCCAAGTCGATCGCTGAAGCCGTCCGCCGGCCCCCTCGCCGGGCCGCGACCGCGAGGCTGCGAGCGGTCGGGGGCGAGGGGTCCTCCATCAGACGTCGAGGAAGCGGACGTCCCGGGCGTTGCGGGTGATGAAGCTGCGCCGGGCCTCGACGTCCTCACCCATCAGCACGCTGAAGAGCTCGTCGGCCGCGGCCGCGTCCTCGAGCGTCACCTGGCGCAGGATGCGGGTCTCGGGGTTCATCGTGGTCTCCCAGAGCTCGCTGGCGTTCATCTCGCCGAGCCCCTTGAACCGCTGGATCATCTCGTCCTTGATCTTGCGGCCGCCCTCGACGCCGGCCTTGACGACGGCGTCACGCTCCCGGTCGCTGTAGGCGTACTCGTCACCGACCTTGCCGCCCCACTTGATCTTGTACAGCGGGGGCTTGGCCAGGTAGACGTACTGCCCCTCGACCAGCGGCCGCATGAAGCGGAACAGCAGGGTCAGCAGCAGGGTGCTGATGTGCTGGCCGTCGACGTCGGCGTCGGCCATCAGCACGATCTTGTGGTACCGGAGCTTCGAGATGTCGAACTCGTCGTGGATGCCGGTGCCGAAGGCGGTGATCATGGACTGGACCTCGGTGTTCTTGAGGACCCGGTCGATGCGCGCCTTCTCGACGTTGATGATCTTGCCGCGGATCGGCAGGATCGCCTGGAACATCGAGTCGCGGCCCGACTTCGCCGAACCGCCGGCGGAGTCACCCTCGACGATGTAGATCTCCGAGGCCCGCGGGTCGGTCGAGCGGCAGTCGGCCAGCTTGCCCGGCAGGGAGTTGTTGCTCAGCAGGCTCTTGCGGGCCAGCTTGCGGGCGTCCTGGGCCGCGCGCCGGGCACGGGCCGCCGAGGCGGCCTTGGTGATGATGGTCTTGGCCTCGGCGGGATTGGACTCGAACCAGTGGCCGATCTGCTCGTTGCAGATCCGCTGCACGAAGCCCTTGACCTCGGTGTTGCCCAGCTTGGTCTTCGTCTGGCCCTCGAACTGCGGGTCGCCGATCTTGACCGAGACGATCGCGGCGAGGCCCTCCCGGATGTCGTCGCCGGTGAGCTTCTCGTCCTTCTCCTTGAGCAGCTTCTTCTCGACGGCGTACCGGTTGACGATCGAGGTGAGCGCCGCACGGAAGCCCTCCTCGTGCGTGCCGCCCTCGTGGGTGTTGATGACGTTGGCGAAGGTGTGCACCGACTCCGAGTAGGCATCGGACCACTGCATGGCGATGTCCACGGACATGGCCATGTCGTTCTTGCCGGTGCCCTCGGCGGAGAAGCCGATGACCGACTTGTGGATGGGCGTCCGCCGCCGGTTGATGTGGGCGACGTAGTCGACCAGGCCCCCGTCGTACCGGTAGGTGACCTCGGTGGGCTCGAACGCCTCGTCCTCGGCCTCGGCCGGGGTGGCCGCCTCGGCCAGCGACTCCTCGCCGACACCCGTCTCGGCCTTGGCGTGACCCGGGCGCTCGTCGCGCAGCACGATGGTCAGACCGGCGTTCAGGAACGCCATCTCCTGGAGCCGGCGGTTGATGGTGTCGAACGAGTAGGTCGTCGTCTCGAAGATGTTGCCGTCGGCCCAGAAGGTGATCTGGGTGCCGCGCTTGTCGGTCGGCCCGACCTCCTCGAGCGGCCCCGGCTTGGCCTCCGTGTACTCCTGGTGCCACTCCTTGCCGCGGGTCCAGACACGGACGTCGAGCCTGGTCGAGAGGGCGTTCACGACGGTGACGCCGACGCCGTGCAGGCCGCCGGAGACGCCGTAGCTCTTGCCGTCGAACTTCCCGCCCGCGTGCAGGACGGTCATGATCACCTCGACCGTCGGCCGCTTCTCGACCGGGTGCATGTCCACCGGGATGCCGCGGCCGTTGTCCTCGACCCGGACGCCACCGTCGGCCAGCAAGGTGACCTTCACGGTGTCGCAGTAGCCGGCCAACGCCTCGTCGACGGCGTTGTCCACGACCTCCCACACCATGTGGTGCAGACCGCGCTCACCGGTGGAGCCGATGTACATACCGGGGCGCTTGCGCACCGCCTCGAGACCCTCGAGGACGGTGATGGAGCTGCCGGAGTAGCTGTTGTCGACCTGGGGTGCTGCGACCACGTGGGGCCTTCCTCTCGAGCAACCGGCGCGCCAGGACCCCGAGCACGCGCGGGGGGCCAGGACGGCGCAGGAGGGCGCTCAGCCGGTTGCTGACGGTTTTCGTCTCCCACGATACCGCGAGGTACGACGAGAACCGTGCCGTGCACGCCCTGACGTCGTGTCTGCGCCTCTCCCGGGATGCCCGCCACCATCCTGCTTGGCCCCCGCTCCGACACGCCGTCAGCGACGCCGCTGGCGGTCGCGGTCGTCGTCGGCGCCGTCGGGTTCCACGTGGAACACGGTCGCGCCGACGGCCGGACGGCCCCGCGACCGCGTCCTCCCTCCCCGTACGGCGTCCTCCCTCGGCCCACCGTGAGGGGGGACGCACGACGATCAGGCCACCCGGTCCCGGCCGCAGTCGTCAGACGAGGAGCTGGGCGGCCGCGAGCTCGCGGTACAGAGGGCTGCTCCCGACCAGCTCGTCGTGGGTGCCGCGCGCGACCACCCGTCCCTCGTCCAGGACCACGATCTGGTCGCTGTCCAGCACGGTGGACAGCCGGTGCGCCACGACCAGCAGCGCCCGCCCCGTGGCCGCCGCCGCCAGCGTGTGGCGCAGCAGCCCCTCGTTGCGCGCGTCCAGGCTGGCCGTCGGCTCGTCGAGCAGCAGGAGCTCCGGGCGGGCCAGCAGGGAGCGCGCGATGGCCAGCCGCTGCCGCTCACCCCCGGACAGCAGCACGCCCTCGTCACCGACGAGCACGTCGAGCCCGCGCGGCGAGCGCCGGACGACGTCGGTCAGCCCGACGTCGGCGAGGACCGCCCACAGCTCCGGGTCGGTCGCGTCCGGCCGGGTGAGCAGCAGGTTGTCCCGCACGGTCCCGGCGAGGACGGGGGCCTCCTGCTCGACGTAGCCCAGCCGGGCGCGCAGGGCTGCCCGGGGCAGCTCGCGGACGTCGGTGCCGGCCCACCGGATCGTGCCGCCGGACTGCGGGTAGAAGCCCTCGACCAGCGCCAGGACCGTGGACTTCCCGGCTCCCGACGGGCCGACGAGCGCGACCCGGCTACCGACGGGGACCTGCAGGGACACCCCGTGCAGCACCGGCGTCCCGTCCGGGTAGGCGAACGAGACGTCGTCCAGCTCGAGCAGGGGAGCGCCGGTCACCGGCCCGGCCGGGCGCGCCCGGGCCCGCTGCGGGCGCTGGTCGTCCTCCGCCGCCAGGGCGAGCACCTCCTGGATGCGGCTGAGCGCCCCGAGCCCGGTCTGCAGCTGGGTCCACGCGCCGATCGCCTGACCCAGCGGCATGACCAGCAGGAACAGGTAGAGGATGAACGCCACGAGGGACGCCACGGTGATGGACCCGCTCGCCACCCGATACCCACCGACGCCGAGCACCGCCAGGAAGGCGCCCTGGACGGCGATCGACCCGGCCGGCGAGACCAGCGCCTCCAGCCGGGCGAGCTGGACCCCGGCCGCGTACGCGCGCCGGGCGCTCGCGCCCACCGCCTCCACCTCCCGCTCGGTGGCCCCGCTGGCCCGGATCGTGCGCACCGCCGACAGCGCCCGCTCGACCGCCGCGGTCATCGCGCCGACCTCCTCCTGGGCGCGCTGGGAGAGCCGGCGCACGCCGCGGGAGGCGAGGACGGCGGTGACCGCGCCGAGCGCGACGGCCAGCACCGTGACCAGGAGCAACCAGACGTCCACCACCGCCATCGCCACCAGCGCGCCGACCCCGATGACCACCGAGCCGGCGACGTCGACGACGCCGGAGGTGACCGTGGCCCGCAGCAGGGTGGTGTCCGAGCCGACGCGGGACATCAGGTCACCGGTGCGTCTGCGGTCGTACTCGGCCACCGGCAGCCGGAGCAGGCGGTCGACCAGGCTGAGGCGGGTGGTGAGCACGAAGCCCTCGGCCGTGCGCTGCAGGACGAACTGCTGCAGCGCGGAGAGGGCCGAGGCCGCCAGGAGGACGACGACCAGCAGGCCGACCGCGGGGAGGAGCGGCTCGCCGGCGCCCACCACGTCGATGACGCGGGCCACGAGCGCCGGCTGCGCGAGCGCGGCGGCGGCGCCGACCAGCGACAGCCCCGCGGCCAGCAGCAGCCGGCGGCGGTGCGGCCGCAGCAGCGGGAGCAGGTCGCGCAGCCGCGCGGCCGGGGGCGGCTCGGCACCCCCGGCCGGGGTTGCGCCGTCCGCCGGGGTGGGTGCGGTCACGGGCGGGGGCGTCGTCAGTACCCGGCGGTGAGACCGGCGGTGATCGCGGTGAGCAGGCGCGCGTGGTGCTCCAGCAGCTGCGGCCGGTGCCCGTCGGGCCGGATCGCCGCCACGTGACCCGCGCCCGACCAGAACTCGTCGCCGTCGTCGCTGCCCAGCAGCAGGGCGTGCACGGCCGGGTCCTGCACCAGCCGGCGCAGCCGCGGGTCGTCCTCCGCGGCCAGCAGCAGCCAGCGGGCGTCGAAGGCCTGGTCCCCGCTGGGCATCGGCGCGAGGCCGCCGGTCCGGTGCCGCCAGAACCGCGCCGGGCTCAGCCGGAAGCCGGGCACGGTGCCCAGCATGGGGACGGCGGTGACCGCGTACTCCGGCACCAGGTACCGCCCCGACGCGTAGACGACGTCGAACGCGACGAGCTCCAGCGAGCCCGCCCGCCCGCGGAGGACGTTGCCCGCGCGGTGGTCCTTGGTGGCACGCACCGGTGCGCTCGCGATCAGATCGGCGAGGGGGGCGTCCTGCGGAGCGGTGCCGTCGGACACCGTCCAGCCCTGCTGCAGCGCCCAGCCCTGGGCGCCGACGAGGTCCCCCTCGTACCGGAACACCTGCTCGACGGCCCCCGGCTTGCGTCGGCGACGGCCGAACAGCCCGCGCTGCGCCGGCCGCTCCGGCGGCGGGAAGCCCGGCGGGGGCTGCTCCTGCGGGTACCGAGGGCCCTGCGGCGGGGGATAGGCCGACGGCGAGGCGTCGTCGCGGGGCACCGGGCGGTCGGGCTCCGCGGCGGGCAGGTCCCAGCCCGGGGGCTGCCAGGGCTGGTTCGCCGGCGGCTCGTCGCGCGGCGTCCTCCGACGGTCGGCGAAGTTGGGGCGGTCCTCGTCGTCGTCGGGCCCGCTGCCGCCGAGGTGCGGCGGCTCGCGCCAGCCGCGGCCGTCGCCGTCGTCGAAGCCGTCCCGGTTGCCGTCACGGGGGGTGCTCATGCCTGCATCGTCCTCCCCGGCGCCGGCCCGCCGGGCGGGCGCCTCATCCGTACGTGTCGCGCGGTCCCCGCCCGCGCACGGAACGCGGACCCTTCTTCCAGCTGGGAGCCGTCGGTCCGACAACGCGCAACCTCGTCACGACGTCCCCGCCGACCTGCGCGCGCAGCTTCCCGAGGATCGACGGGGCCAGGAGCCGCAGCTGCGTCGCCCACGCCGTGGACTCGGCCACCACCAGCAGCTCCCCCTCGGTGAGGGTCTGCGGCCGGCAGTGCGACGCGATGTCCGGGCCGACGATGGCGTCCCAGCGGCCGAACACCGACCCCACCTTCGTGCGGGCCGACCAGTCCTGCTGGTTCACGAGTGCGTCGACCAGGTTGCCCAGCGGCTGCGGGTCGTCGGCGCCCGGGCGGGGCCCGGTCCAGGTGCGGCGCGGCCCGGCGATGCGGCGCCGGGTGGGCTGCGGCCGGGACGCCGACGCGGCCCGGGCGGCCTCGAGCGCGGCGCGCGCGATGTCGCTGGGCCGCGCCGGCCGGTCGTCGCTCACGGCATGCCCCCTTCTCCCACCGGGACCGCATCCTTCACCACGAGCGCCATGCCGCCACCCACCTCGACCCGGGTCCCCCGCAGCTCCACGGGCACGTCGTCGACCACGGCCGCCGTGATCAGCGTCTGCTCGGCAGACCGGGCGACGGCGGCCAGCGCGGCGCGCCGCTCGGCGTCCAGGGTGGCGAAGACGTCGTCCAGCACCAGGATCGGGTCCTCGCCCTCGCTGCGCAGCAGCGCGAAGGTGGCCAGCTTCAGGGCCAGGGCGAGGGACCAGGACTCCCCGTGGCTGGCGAAGCCCTTCGCCGGGGCCGGGCCCAGGTGGATCACGAGGTCGTCGCGGTGGGGGCCGACCAGCGTCATCCCGCGGTCGAGCTCGTCGCCCCGGCGCTCGGCGATGCGGGCACGCATCCCCTCCGCGAGCTCCTCCACCGTGGGCAGCGGGGTGCCGGCGGGCAGCGCCGCGCCCTCGCCGGCCAGCGGCACCGTCGAGCTGTAGCCGAGCCCGGCCGCGGCGGCGCCCGCCCCGGCGACCCCCGCGTAGGACTCGGCGACGTGCGGCGCGAGGTCGGCCACCAGCCGCAGGCGCGCGGCGAGGACCTGCGCACCGAGGTCGGTGAGGTGGCCGTCCCAGACGTCGAGGGTCTCGACCGCCTTGCCACGGGCCAGCCGGGCGGTCTTGAGCAGGGCGTTGCGCTGCTTGAGGACGCGGTCGTAGTCGCTGCGCACCCCCGCCAGCCGCGGCGTCCGGGTGGCCAGCAGCTCGTCGAGGAACCGCCGCCGCTCGGTCGGGTCGCCGCGGACCAGCGAGAGGTCCTCCGGCGCGAAGAGCACCGTGCGCACCAGCCCGAGCAGCTCGCGCGGCCGCGGCAGGGCGGCCCGGTTCACCCGCACCCTGTTGGCCTTGCCGGGGTTGATCTCGATCTCGACCAGCAGCTCCCGGTCACCGCGGCGCAGCGCCGCACGGACCACCGCCTGGCCGGCGCCGTGGCGGACCAGCGGCGCGTCGGCCGACACCCGGTGGCTGCTCATGGTGGACAGGTAGCCGACCGCCTCGACGAGGTTGGTCTTGCCCTCCCCGTTGCGGCCGACGAACACCGTCGGCCCCGGGCCCAGGGCCAGGTCGACCCGTTCCCAGCTGCGGAAGTCACCCACCTGCAGGTGCCTCAGGTACAACTCGGCCCTCCGTGGTGACGTGCTGGAACGGCCCCCGTCAGGGACCCGCGCCGAGCGGAGCGAGGCGTGGGGGGACGGGGGTCCTTTCTCAGGCGGGTCGCTCGGCCTCCTGCGCCTGGACGGCGCGCACCGCGTGGCCGCCGAACTGGTTGCGCAGCGCGGCGACGGCCTTCATGGTCGGCGAGTCGTCCTGACGCGAGGAGAACCGGGCGAAGAGCGACGCCGCGATCGTCGGCATGGGGACGGCGTTCTCGATCGCCTGCTCCACCGTCCAGCGGCCCTCGCCCGAGTCCTCCGCGTAGCCGGAGATGCGCTCCAGCGCCGGGTCCTCCTGCAGAGCCCGGACCAGCAGGTCCAGCAGCCAGGACCGGATGACGGTGCCCTGGGTCCACGAGGCGATGACGCCGGGGACGTCCTCGATGAGGTCCACGGCGGCCAGCAGCTCGTACCCCTCGCCGTAGGCCTGCATGAGGGCGTACTCGATGCCGTTGTGGACCATCTTGCTGAAGTGGCCGGCGCCCACGGGGCCGGCGTGCACGTAGCCGGCGCCGGGGATCTCCTGCCCGGACTCGTCGACCGGCGCCGGTGGCTTGAGGGCGTCGAAGATCGGCTGGGCCTTCGCGACGTCCTCCTTCGTGCCGCCGACCATCAGCGCGTAGCCGTTCTCCAGGCCCCACACGCCGCCGGAGACCCCGCAGTCGATGTAGCCGATGCCCTTCTCGCGGCACATCACGTCGTGCACCTGGTCGTCGGTGTACTTGGAGTTGCCGCCGTCGATGATCACGTCACCGGGGCTCAGCAGGCCCGCGAGCTCCTTGACGGTCGCCCGCGTCGGTTCCCCTGCGGGCACCATCACCCAGACGACCCGGGGCTCGGCGAGCGCGCCGACCAGTTCCGGGAGGCTCTCGACGTCCCGCTTCCCCGGTGACCGGTCGTAGCCCACGACCTCGTGACCGGCGCGGCGCAGCCGCTCGGCCATGTTGCCGCCCATCTTCCCCAGCCCGATCAGACCCAGCTGCACGTCGGTCCCTCTTCTCGTCGTGGCGTCTTCGCTCGTCATCGTGCCCCGTGGGCGCCCCTCGTGCAGGGGCCCGCCGCGAGCCTGCGAGCGGTGGGGCCACGAGGGTCCTCCTGCTCAGCCCGGCAGCCGCACCGGCATGATCAGGTACCGGTAGCTGCCGGCGCGCTCGGCGGGCCCCGGCGGCGCGTCGCCGTCGGCCGGCGGCTCGTCGACACCCGAGAGCACGGCCGGCTTGAGCGGGCTGGTGAAGTCCATGCGCGCGCGCTCGGTGTGCACCGCGGCGAGGCCGTCGAGCAGGAACGTCGGGTTGAACCCGATGGTGAGCGGCTCGCCGTCGAAGTCGACGTCGCAGCGCTCCTCGGCCTGCCCCTCGTCGTCGCTGCCGCCGGCCCGCAGCGTCACCTGGCCGGGGCTGAACTCGCAGCGCAGCGGCGTTCCGCGCTCGGCCACCAGGGCCACGCGCTTGGCGGCGTCGGTGAACAGCCCGACCGGCAACGTGGCGTTCGCGAACGACTCCGAGGGCATGATCGCGCGGTACTTCACGAACTCGGCGTCCAGCAGCCGGGTGGTGGTCTGCCGGTCCTTCCCGGAGAGACCGAGGATCCCCTCGCCCGAGCTGCCCGAGGACAGCGAGAGGGTGATCTCCGGACCGCTGGTCAGCGTCTTCGCGGCTTCGGCCAGCGTGCGCGCGGGGACCAGCACGGCTGCCGTCAGGCCCGAGGTCTGCGGCCGCCAGGCGAACTCCCGCACCGCGAGGCGGTAGCGGTCGGTGGCGGCCAGGGTGATCTGGTCGTCGTCGATCTCGAGGCGGACGCCGGTGAGCATCGGGAGCGTGTCGTCCCGCCCGGCCGCGATGGCGACCTGGGCCACGGCCTCGCTGAAGACCTCGCTGTCGACGAGACCGGCCGCCGACGGCATGGCGGGCAAGGACGGGTAGTCCTCGACCGGCAGCGTGGGGAGGCTGAAGCGCGCGTTCCCGCAGGTGATCGCCAGGCGCGGGCCCTCGGCGGTCAGCTCGACCGGGTGCGGCGGCAGCGCACGGGTGATCTCGGCGAGCAGCCGGCCCGGGACCAGCACCCGCCCGCTCCCGCTGGTCTGGACGTCGACCTCGGAGCGCGCCGACACCTCGTAGTCGAAGCCGGAGACCGACAGCTGGTTCCCGTCGGCCTCGAGCAGGATGCCCGCCAGCACCGGCACCGACGGCCGCGGCGGCAGGCTGCGCGCCGTCCAGGCGACGGCGTCGGCGAGCACCTCACGTGCCACCCGGAACTTCATCTCTCGACCCACCCATGCTCGGTCCGCGTCCGCGCTGGCCTCCGAGGAGGGGGCCGGCACGGTCACGGAGCTCGTCGTCCGTCCTGCCGCGGGGCGGAGGCTCCGCTGCGGTGCTCATCGTGCCTGCTGCAGCCCCCGGTGGGGAAACCCCGGTCCCTCGATGGGCTGCTGTTCCCGATGAGGCGTGCCTGAGGGGCGTCCAGGAACCGGCAACCCCACCCAGCGGAGCGTCCCCACCCGGACTGTGGTTCGAGAATTCTCCGGGATAACTCCTTCATCCTCGTCATCACTGGTGTGGAACCTGGGGATCGGGGCCCTTCGTGCAGGTCAGCGCCCGGATCGGGGTGTTGGCCCGTTGTGGGCGGTCACCGCCTCCCTGTTGTCGACACGTGGACAGATCGACGGTTGTGCACCGTGACCGACGGCGGTCCACGACCTGTCCCCTGCATCTCCCCGGTCCGTCCCCAGGTCGTGTGCGAGCGGCGATGGCGGCGGGTGGGGACGGAGCCGGGCCGGACGCTCACCGATGGCCATATCCGCAGGTCAGCGCTGTATCGCAGGGATTGGTCGCCGCACCGGCCGGGCAAGCGGGGGAACCGGGCCGAGGAGCTGCGGAACGACGCCGACCGGACTTTCCCCCAGCTGTGCACATCCCTGGGGACAACTTCTCGACGAGTCGACGCCGATCACGGTCGTCGCGCCGGTCATCGTGCGCAGAACCTGCGGTTCCGTCGTCCCCAGGGATCCACACAGGTGTGGACAACGACTTGTCGACCGCGTCGGGACGGTGGCCGGCAGGCGTCCGGACGGTGACCGTTCCGGGTGCGCACCGTCACCGCCGGCAGCCGTGGGAATGCCCCGCGCGGGGCGGGCGGCGGTCGCCGGCTGCCGCCAGCGCGGCCCGACGTCGGCCGCGGTGATCAGCCAGGAGCGGCCACGTGCCCCTGGAGGCGGCACAGCACGGTCGAGCCGAGCGGGGGCGGAGGCTGCCGGGCCGGCGAGGTGCTCGAACGGCTTCCGTCCCAGGGCCCGGCCGATACCGGGGACGTGGTGAACGGCCCGTTCCAGGGGCCCGCGCCGAGGGTGCGCGGCGTGGCGAGGAACGGGGTCCTTCTACTGCCGGGCGCGGCTCTTGATGCGGGCGGTCAGCTCCGTGACCTGGGTGTAGGTCGCCCGCCGCTCGCTCATCAGGTTGGTGATCTTCTTGACCGCGTGCATGACCGTGGTGTGGTCCTTGCCGCCGAACGAGGCCCCGATGCGCGGCAGCGACAGCTCGGTCAGCTCGCGGCAGAGGTACATCGCGATCTGACGGGCGTTCACCAGCGTGCGGCTGCGGTTGGTGCCCTGCAGCTCCTCCATCGTCACGGAGAAGTACTCGGCGGTGGCGGCCATGATGATCGCCGCGGTGATCTGCGGGCCCTGCTCGTCGCTGATCAGGTCCTTGAGGACGAGCTCGGCCAGCGGCAGGTCGACCTGCTGCTTGTTGAGGGACGCGAAGGCGGTGACCCGGATGAGCGCCCCCTCGAGCTCGCGGATGTTGGTCTGCACCTTCGACGCGATGAACTCCAGGACCTGGTCCGGCACCTGCAGCCGCTCGCCCCACGCCTTCTTGCGGAGGATGGCGATGCGGGTCTCCAGGTCCGGCGCCTGGACGTCGGTGATCAGACCCCACTCGAAGCGGGTGCGCAGCCGGTCCTCCAGCGTCGTCAGCTTCTTCGGCGGCCGGTCGGAGGTGATGACGATCTGCTTGCTGGCGTTGTGCAGCGTGTTGAAGGTGTGGAAGAACTCCTCCTGCGTCCGCTCGGCGCGCTCCAGGAACTGGATGTCGTCGATGAGCAGGAAGTCGATGTCCCGGTACCGGCGCCGGAAGTCCTCGGCCCGGCCCGAGTGCACCAGGTTGATGAACTCGTTGGTGAACTCCTCGGTGCTCACGTAACGCACCTTGACGTTGGGGAACATCCGCGCCGCGTAGTGCCCGATGGCGTGCAGCAGGTGGGTCTTCCCCAGCCCGGACTCGCCGTAGATGAAGAGCGGGTTGTAGGCGCGGGCGGGGGCCTCGGCGACCGCGACCGCCGCGGCGTGGGCGAACCGGTTGCTGTTGCCGATCACGAAGCTGTCGAAGACGTACTTCGGGTTGAGGCCCGGGTCCAGCCCGCCGGGGCGGCCTGCCTCGGGACGGCGGCCGCGCGATCCGGCGCCACCGCCGGACCGGCGCTGCTCCGCCGCCCCCGCCCGCGCGTCGGCGTCGGCGTCGGCGTCGAAGGGCAGCACGTCGGCGGTCGGCGCCGTCCCGGTCCCGCCCCAGTCCTGGTCGCCGGCCGGCG
Source organism: Blastococcus sp. SYSU DS0533 (assembly GCF_054050775.1). Lineage (NCBI taxonomy): Bacteria > Bacillati > Actinomycetota > Actinomycetes > Geodermatophilales > Geodermatophilaceae > Blastococcus > Blastococcus sp. SYSU DS0533. The sequence continues at coordinate 153,693 of NZ_JBJGZZ010000010.1, forward strand.
CCGGTGCGCCGCTTCCCCAGGTGGTGGTGCTCCAGTCCTCCGGAGCCCCGCGGTCGGCGGGGGGTCGCGGGGGGCCGTCGGCGGGGTGCAGCTCGCGCACCTCGGGGAACCGCTGACCGATCGGCCGATCGGTTGCCGCGGGCCGGTCCCAGGGCGCGGGGGTGCCCACGACGTCGGTGCGCACGCCGAACGCGCTGCGCCCGTCGTCGGTGCGGTCCCGGGTGGCCTGGTCCTCCTCGGCCCGGTGCGCCTCGACGGCGGACCAGGGCCGGCGGGTCGGCTCCTCGTCCTGGGGGGCGGCCGCCGGCGCGGGCGGCGCGTCCTCCAGCTGGACGGCGACGTGGATGTCCCGCCCGAACTGCTCGGACAGCGCCTCGGCCAGCACCCGGCGCATGCGCGACTCGAGCACCGTCTGGGTGAACTCGTTCGGAGCAGCCAGCACCGCGGTGCCCTCGAACAGGCCGACGGGCCGGGTGAGGTTCAGCATCGCGTTCTGCTGCGGGGAGAGGCTGGTCGCCAGCCGCTCGCGGATCTGGTCCCAGACAGTTGGCAGATCCGGCGTGTCGGCCATCCCGCTTCGTCCTCCCATGCAGTCGACCCCACGGCCGGTTCCGGTGCGCCCGGCGGTCCGCGCCGGTCTCCCCCCGTGATCCGTCCAGCACCCACCCGTGCGCGGGGCTGTGGACGCGCGGGCGCATGTGTTCCACACGGGTGTCCACAGGCTGTGCACGGCCGGCGAGGTGCTGGGCCGGCGCCGCACGGCGATCCGGCCTGAAGAACATCGCTGCAGGTCACGGCCGGTGTTCGGCGGTTGGAGGGGCGGTTCGGCGGTCGGTCGACCGACGGGGTCGGCCCACGCGTCGTGACCCTGACGTCCGACGCGGAGCGACGGCGACGCTAACAGCTCCATCCACAGCCGGGCAACGCCGACAGGGCCGCCGGGGAGCAGCGGTGACGGGCAGCACCCGGCGTGCCGGGCGGCCCGCGCACCGGGTCGGGCGGCAGGCTGGGCGGTCGGTCTGCGACCGGCCGCCGCCCGGCGCCGGTCCTCGGCTATGCTGGCCGGAGTCTGTGGACGGGTGTGCCCGTTCCCGGCCGCCGCAGCGCGCCTGCGCGGTCAGGTCGGGGCGTCGCCGTCCGCAGTGCCAGCTTCTGGGGTGCCGGATGCGGCGGATGCCGCCACCGTCACCCCGCGCGTCCCCGTCCCCCGACGGGGCCGCACCGCCGATGCCGTGTAGTGGGAGTACCTCGTGAGCAAGCGCACCTTCCAGCCGAACAACCGCCGCCGGTCCAAGACCCACGGCTTCCGGCTGCGGATGCGGACCCGCGCGGGCCGGGCGATCCTCGCCACCCGTCGGCGCAAGGGCCGCGAGAAGCTCTCCGCCTGACGTGCTGCCTGCGCAGGCACGCCTGCGCCGGCGCCCGGAGTTCACCGCGGTGGTCCGAACCGGCCGGCGCGCCGGGCGGCCGACCATGGTGCTGCACTACCTCCCCGAACGGCCCGAGCAGCCGGCCGGCGACCCCTCGTCGCCGGTGGCTGCGCGGGCCGGTTTCGTGGTGGGCAAGAGCGTCGGCAACTCGGTGGTCCGCCACCGGGTGACCCGTCGCCTGCGTGCCGTCGTCCGCACCGAGCTCGACCGGCTACCGGCCGGCGCCGACCTCGTGGTCCGCGCGCGCCCGGAAGCTGCCGCGGCCGACTCGGCGGCCCTGCACCGCGACCTGGCCGCCGGCCTCGACCGGTTGCTCGGCGACCGGGGGAACCGGCGATGAGCGCCCTGGTCCCGCAGCGGTCCGCCGCCGCCCGGTTCCTCCTGCGGGCCGTCGGCTTCTACTCCCGCGCGATCAGCCCGGCGTTCCCGCCGCGCTGCCGGTTCCACCCGACCTGCAGCGCCTATGCCGCCGAGGCCGTCGGCCGGCACGGTGCGGCACGCGGCAGCTGGCTCACCCTGGTGCGGCTGGCCAAGTGCGCACCGTGGCACCCGGGCGGGTTCGACCCCGTCCCGCCGCTCCGCGGAACCGGGACGGGCCCCCGCTCGTCCAGCTCAGCGGCACGTCCTCCGGTCGCGCCGTCCGATGACCCCGGCCGCCAGGCCACCCCGCCGGCCGCGTGCCGGGCCCCGCAGGAGGAGTCCTCCGTTGCTTGACTGGCTGTACACCGCCATCTCCTGGGTCATGGCCCGGTGGCACTCGCTGTGGAACCTGGTGTTCGGCGATCCGGCACCGGAGACGGCCCTGGGTGGGCTCAGCTGGGTCCTGGCGATCGTCTTCCTGGTGGTCACGATCCGGCTGATCCTCTTCCCGCTGTTCGTCAAGCAGGTGAAGTCGCAGCGGGCCATGCAGGAGCTCCAGCCGGAGATCGCCAAGCTGCGCAAGCAGTACGGCAGCGACCGCCAGGGCATGGCCGTGGCGATGCAGAAGCTCCAGAAGGAACGCGGCGTCAACCCGCTGGCCGGCTGCCTGCCGATCCTCCCGCAGATCCCGGTCTTCCTGTCGCTCTTCCACGTGCTGCGCCGGCTCGCCCCGGGCAAGCAGGGGCTCTACTCCTGGACCGACCAGCTCACCGACGAGGCCGCGCGGGCGAAGCTGTTCGGGGCGCCGATCTCCGCGTCGTTCAACATGAGCGGCGCGAAGGAGGAGGCGATCCTCGGGATCGCCGGGGTCAACTACACGAACATCCGCATCGTCGCGTTCGCGCTGATCGTGGTCATGTGCTTCACGACCTACTTCACGCAGAAGCAGATCATGGCGCGCTCCGGCCCGGTCGAGGGGCAGGCGGCGATGGTGCAGAAGCTGATGCTCTACGGCGTCCCGATCAGCCTCTTCGTCTCCGGCTTCATCTTCCCGATCGGTGTCCTCATCTACTGGATGACGAACAACCTGTGGACCATGGGCCAGCAGTTCTTCATCCTCCGCAAGATGCCGCCGCCCGGATCGGACGCCGCCAAGGCGAAGGCCGCTGCGGACAAGCCGGCGATCGACCCCAGGACGCTCGCGCCCAAGCCGGGCGCCAAGCCGGTCCGGCCCAAGCAGGCGCGCCCGTCGAGCACGACCGTCGCCCCGGCCAGCACGGTGGACGGCGACGGGCTCGTCGGTGACGGCCCCGCAGGCGGTTCCACGGAGAACGGCCCCACGGGCAACGGCTCGACGGCCAACGGCTCCAGCGGACGCACCGCCGGCTCCGGGTCGGGCCGCAACACCCGTCCGGGAGCGGGCCAGGGACCGGCCAACCGCGGTAAGCGGAAGCGTCGCTGACCTCCGTCCGACCGCTCCCCCGCCGGCCCGTCCGGCACACCGACCACCGGGCACGACCCGGCCGCCGCACCGAACTGGGAGGAACACCCGTGAGTGCTCCGCAGCAGCCCGTGACAGACGACCCGCCCGCCCTGCCGGACGCGGACGCCGCCAGCGACGACGCCGTCGTCGAGCCCGTCGACGTCGTGACGGACGAGGCAGGTGGGACCGGTGACGACCTCCTGGTCCGCGAGGGCGACGTGGCCGGGGACTACCTCGAGCGCCTCCTCGACATCCTGGACGTCGACGGCGACATCGACCTCGACGTGGAGGGCGACCGGGCGTCGGTCGCCATCGTCGGGGGGCGGCTGGGCGACCTCATCGGGCCGGACGGCGCGACGCTGGAGGCGCTCCAGGAGCTCACCCGCCTCGCCGTCGCGCAGTCGACCGGCGTGCGCAGCCGGCTGATGCTCGACATCGGTGGTTACCGGGCCAAGCGCCGGGCCGACCTCACCTCGCTGGCCGCGGAGACCGCGCGCCGGGTGTCCGCGAGCGGGCAGCCCGAGCGGCTGAGCCCGATGAACCCGTTCGAGCGCAAGGTCGTGCACGACGTCATCGCCTCGGTCGGGGGCGTGCGCAGCGAGTCGGAGGGCGAGGAGCCCCGCCGCCGCGTCGTGGTCCTGCCCGACAGGTGAGCGACGCAGGTCCCGGCGCCGGCGCCGCGGGGTTGCCGGAGGTCCCCGAAGCGCCGGCGCAGGCCGGCGACGTCTTCGGCGCCGCCCTGCCGGCCGCCCGGCGGTACGTGGCCCGGCTCGCCTCGGACGGGGTCACCCGGGGCCTCATCGGGCCCCGTGAGGTGCCCCGGCTGTGGGAGCGGCACGTCCTCAACAGCGCCGCGGTGGCCGAGGCGGTCCCGCGGGACGCGCGCGTGGTCGACGTCGGCAGCGGCGCCGGCCTCCCCGGCATCCCGCTCGGCCTGGCGCGCCCGGACATCGCCCTGACGCTCGTCGAGCCGATGGCCCGGCGGGTGGAGTTCCTGGAGGAGGCGGTGGCCGACCTGGCCGAGGCGTCGTCCACCTGGCGGGTGGTCCGCGGCCGGGCCGAGGACCGGTCGGTGGCGGCCACCGTCGGACGGGTCGACGTCGTCACCGCCCGGGCGGTGGCGCCGCTCCCCCGTCTCGTCGGCTGGTGCCGCGGGCTGCTGCGCCCGGGAGCCCAGTTGGTGGCCCTCGTCGGCGCGCGTGCGCTCGCCGAGCTGCCGGCGCTGCGCCCGGATCTGCACGCCGCCGGGATGCGCGACATCGAGGCGCGTGCCGTCGGTGCATCACTGGGAGACGCTGCCACTACCGTGGTGGTCATGACGCGGGGAGACCGGTGACGGTGCCGGGATGCCGAGTCGCGCCCTGTTCCACGTGGAACGGACGCCGCTTACCCGATCCGTTCCACGTGAAACGCCGCCACAGGGAGGACCAGCGATGACCGACCCGGGCGAGCGGCTGCGCAGCAGTCTCGCCGCTGACCAGTCGTCGACGGCGTCGTCCTCGGGTGGACTCGCGGACTTCGACAGCCCCATCGCCATGGAGGCCCTGCGCGCGACCCGCGTGCTGCACGCCGCCGAGCAGGAGCCGTTCCCCGCTCCCGGGCGCATCCGCGTCATCACCATCGCGAACCAGAAGGGCGGGGTCGGGAAGACCACGTCCACGGTGAACCTCGGGGTGGCCCTGGCCCTCTACGGCCTGCGCACCCTCGTCATCGACCTCGACCCGCAGGGCAACGCGAGCACCGCCCTCGGCGTCGAGCACACGGTGGGCACCCCCTCCATCTACGACGCCCTCGTCGGTGACAGCACCCTCTCCGAGGTGGTGCACCCGACCACGGCCAGCCCCAACCTGCTCTGCGTGCCGGCGACCATCGACCTGGCCGGCGCCGAGATCGAGCTGGTCTCCGTCGTTGCCCGCGAGCACCGGCTGCGCCGCGCGATCGAGGCCTACGTCGCCGCGCTGCCGCGGGAACGGCGGCCGCACTACGTACTCATCGACTGCCCGCCCTCCCTGGGGCTGCTGACGCTGAACGCGCTCGTGGCCGGCGACGAGGTGCTCATCCCCATCCAGTGCGAGTACTACGCGCTGGAGGGACTCGGGCAGCTGCTCAACAACATCGACCTGGTCCGCCAGCACCTCAACCCGGGGATCGCCGTGCGGACCATCCTGCTGACCATGTACGACGGGCGGACCAAGCTCGCCGACCAGGTGGCCGACGAAGTGCGCAACCACTTCGGCGAGCTCGTCCTCGACGCCGTGATCCCCCGGAACGTCCGCGTCTCCGAAGCGCCGGGCTACGGGCAGTCGGTGCTCACGTACGACCCGGGTTCGCGCGGCTCCACCAGCTACGTCGAGGCGGCCCGGGAGCTGGCCCAGCGCGGTGTGGCGCTGGAACCGCTCGACGTGGCGGCGGGCAGCAACGGGGCCACCCCGGTCGGTGCGCTCGCCTTCGGGGAGGCGTCGGTGCCGTTCCGCCAGGAGTCTCAGTGACCACCCCTGCCAGCGAGGAGCAGTCATGACGAAGCGAGGCGGCCTGGGACGCGGGCTGGCGGCGCTCATCCCCACGGGCCCGGCGCCCACGCCTCCCCCGGTCCTCCCGGCGGCGCCCGCACCGAGCCCGGAGGGGGACGACCAGGCAGCCGAGCAGCGGCCGGCCTCCCCCGCGTCGGCTGAGGGCTCCGTGCCCGGGACGCCGCCCGCGCCGGTCAGCCTGGTGCCGTCCCCGATGTCGTCACCGGCCGCGGAGGCCGACGCGGTGGGCGTCCCGGGGGCGCAGCTGCGCGAGGTCTCGGTCGAGGACGTCGTGCCCAACCCGAAGCAGCCCCGGCAGGTCTTCGACGACGAGGCCCTGGAGGAGCTGACGCACAGCGTCAAGGAGTTCGGGCTCCTCCAGCCGATCGTCGTCCGCGAGGCCGACGGCGGGCGCTACGAGCTCATCATGGGCGAGCGGCGGCTGCGCGCCGCCCGTGCCGCCGGGCTCGGGACCGTACCCGCGATCGTGCGCGACACGACCGACGACGCGATGCTACGCGACGCCCTGCTGGAGAACATCCACCGCGTCCAGCTGAACCCGCTGGAGGAGGCGGCCGCCTACCAGCAGCTGCTCGAGGAGTTCGGCGCCACGCACGAGGAGCTCGCCCAGCGGATCGGGCGGAGCCGCTCCCAGGTCACCAACACGATCCGGCTGATGAAACTCCCGGTGAAGGTGCAGACCCGCGTCGCGGCCGGCGTCATCTCGGCCGGGCACGCCCGCGCCCTGCTCGGTCTGCAGGACCCGGTGGCCCAGGACGCCCTCGCCACCCGCATCGTGGCGGAGGGGCTCTCGGTGCGCGCGACCGAGGAGGCGGTCGCCCTGGCCGCTGCTGAGGAGCCCGCGGCCAAGCGGCGCACCCGGCGGATCTCCGCGCCGGGCGTGGAGGAGCTCGGGTCCCGGCTGTCGGACATGTTCGAGACGAAGGTGAAGATCCAGATCGGCCGCTCGAAGGGCAAGATCGTCGTCGAGTTCGGCTCGGTGGACGACCTGCAGCGCATCATCGGTGTCATGGCGCCGGACATCACCGGGCGCCGACCCGACGCCTGACAGCACCACCCACAGAGGCCCCCTTCCGTCACTGACGGAAGGGGGCCTCTGTGCACACGGTCCGTGCGGGCGCGCGGGGAGGAGGACGGGGTCCTTCTTCAGCGGCGGCTCTCGGCCCGCCGGGCGAGCAGGCGGCCCAGCACCGTGCCGAGGTCGTAGCCGGCCGCCTCCACCGCCATGGGGAACATCGAGGTCTCGGTGAGCCCCGGGGAGACGTTGACCTCGAGGAAGTGCACCTCGCCGTCGGGCGTGACGATCGCGTCGGTGCGTGAGAGGTCGGCCAGCCCCAGGACCTCGTGCACCCGGATGGCGACCTCGGCGGCGCGGGCGGCGACCTCGTCGGGGATGCGAGCGGGCGCGTGGTACTCGGTGGAGCCCGGGGAGTAGCGGGAGCTGTAGTCGAAGACGCCGGACTCCGGCTCGATCTCGACGGCCGGGAGCGCGACCGGCCCCTCGCCCAGGTCGACGACGGCGAGGGCGACCTCGACGCCCTCCACGAAGCGCTCGACCAGCACGGTGTCGCCGTAGGCGAAGCAGCTCACCATGGCGGCCGGGAGGTCCTCGACGCGGCTGATCCTCTGGACCCCGAGAGCCGATCCACCCGAGGCCGGCTTGACCACCAGCGGGAGACCCAGGCGGGCCACCATCAGGTCGAGCACAGCGCCGGCCCCCAGCTCGCGGAACGTGCTGTGCGGGAGCGCGACCCAGTCCGGCGTCGTCAGCCCCGCGGTGCGGACGACCGACTTGGCGGCCGGCTTGTCCCACGCCAGCCGGCACGCCGCCGCGGGGGAGCCGACGTAGGGCACGCCCGCCAGGTCCAGGACCGCGCGCAGTGCACCGTCCTCACCGGTGGCCCCGTGCAGGGCGATGAAGACGGCGTCGGCCGGCGCCGCGGCGAGCCCGGGGAGCAGTTCGGCGTCGGCGTCCCGCAGCTCGGCGTCGACGCCCGCGCGGGTGAGCTCCTCGACCACCTGCGTGCCCGAGGAGAGGCTGACCTCCCGCTCGAAGGTCAGCCCACCGGCGAGGACGACGGCGCGCAGCGGGTGGCGCTCGTCGGCTGCGACGGGCTCTGCGGTGGGCGCGGTCTCGCTCATCGGCCGTCCTCGTACGTGTCGCTGTTCGCCGGCCCGACCATCGACTCGGCATCGTGGCCGCTGCCGGGGCGGATGGCCCGGAACGTGCCGGTGTCGACCTTGTCGAAGGTGGAGTGCAGGTCCAGCTCGGCCTCGACGACGCGGGAGAGGCGGCGGACGCCCTCCCGGATCTGGTCGGGCTCGGGGTAGCAGTAGGACAGCCGCATGTACTCCTGGCCGCTGCCGTCGGCGTAGAAACCGATGCCGGGCACGTAGGCGACGTGGGCACCGACCGCCCGCGGCTGCATCAGCTTGGCGTCCAACCCGGCGGGCAGCTTGAGCCAGACGTAGAAGCCGCCGTCCGGGCGCGTCCAGGTGGTGCCTGCCGGCATCAGGGCGGCCAGGGACTCCAGCGTGGCGTCCCGGCGCTCCCGGTAGAGCTCGGTGAACAGCTTGATCTGCTCACGCCAGGGCTGGGTGTCCAGGTACCGGGCGACGGCGTACTGGGTCAGCGACGGCGGGCAGAGCACCTGCGCCTCGGTGGCCAGGACGAGCTTCTCGCGGACCGCCAGCGGCGCGAGCACCCAGCCCACCCGCAGGCCGGGGGAGAACGTCTTGGAGAACGAGCCGAGGTAGATGACCCGGCGGGAGTCGCGGGCGCGCAGGGCGCGCATCGGCTCGCGGTCGAACCCGAGCAGGCCGTAGGGGTTGTCCTCGATGACCAGCAGGTCCCAGCGCTCGGCGATCGCCATGATCGCCTCGCGGCGGGGCTCGGAGAGCGTCACGCCGGCCGGGTTGTGGAAGTTGGGCACCGTGTAGAGGAACTTCACCCGGTCGCCGGCGGCGCGGCAGGCGGCGAGCGCCTCCTCCAGCGCCTCGGGGATCAGCCCGTCGTCGTCCATGGCGACATGCCGGACTCGGGCCTCGGCGGACTGGAAGACGCCGAGCGCACCGACGTAGGACGGCGCCTCGGCCAGGATGACGTCACCGGGGTCGACGAAGACACGGGTGACCAGGTCCAGACCCTGCTGCGAGCCGACGGTCACCACCACCTCGCTCGGCGAGGCGTCGGTGATCCCCTCGAGCGCCATGACGTCGCAGATCCGCTCGCGCAGCCGCGGGTCGCCCTGACCCGAGCCGTACTGCAGCGTCTGCGCGCCCATGCCGGAGACGAGGTCCCCGATCATGGAGCCGACGGCGTCCAGCGGCAGCGCGGTCACTGCCGGCATGCCTCCGGCCAGGGAGACGACCTCGGGCCGGCTGACCACGGAGAACAGAGCCCTGATCTCCGACGTCTTCATCCCGTGGGTGCGCGCTGCGTAGCGGTCGGCCAGCGGGTCAAGCCGCGGATGACGCGGCGCGGGGTGGGGGGGGGGGGGGGGGGGGGGGGGGGGGGGGGGGGGGGGGGGGGGGGGGGGGGGGGGGGGGGGGGGGGGGGGGGGGGGGGGGGGGGGGGGGGGGGGGG
>NZ_JBJGZZ010000011.1:0-144551 GCF_054050775.1 Blastococcus sp. SYSU DS0533
CGACCAGCGCTCAGCCGCGCTTGCTCCCTGGCTGGAGCACTACAACACTCAACGCCGCCACAGCGCCCTCGGCGGGGAGCCCCCGATCAGCCGACTGGCACCAACGTGATGGCTCGGTACACCTAGGATCGCCCGGGTGAACGCTCGCCGGGCCGCCCTGGTGGCCGCGGCCCTGCTGGGGATCGCCGTCGGCGTCGTCATCGCGGTGCGCACCCCGTGGACCCTGCTGCCGGAACCGCCCGGGGAGTACACCGAGCCCGATCCGACCGCCGGCCTGGATCCCGACCGGATCGAGCGCGCCGAGGCCTTCGCGAGCGCCCTCCGCCCGGCCTCCCTGCTCTCCCTCGTGCTGGGCCTGGCGGTCTCGGCGGTGCTCGGGCTGACCCCGCTGGGCGCCCGCCTCGTGCGGGCCGTGGGTGCCCGCCTCTCCGGCCGGTGGTTCGTCCAGGTGCTGGTGGCGGTGCCGGTCCTGCTGCTGCTGGGTCGCCTGGTCACCCTCCCGATCTCGGCCTACGCGGAGTCGGTGCGCAGGAGCTACGGGCTCTCCACCCGCGGCTGGTGGCTGTGGCTCCGCGACGTCGCGGTGTCCCTCGCCATCAGCGCGGCGCTGACCGTCGTGGTGGTGCTGGCCCTCCTCTGGCTCGTCCGGCGCGCCCCGCGCACCTGGTGGGCCTGGGCCGGAGCGGCTGCGTCCGGCCTGGTGGTCGTCGGGTCGTTCCTCTACCCGGTGGTCGTCGAGCCGGCGTTCAACTCCTTCGAGCCGTTGCCGGCGGGGGAGCTGCGCAGCGACCTGCTCGCCCTCGCCGAGGAGAACGGCACACCGGTGCAGGACGTGCTGGTCTCCGACGCCTCCCGGCGGACGACCGCGCTGAACGCCTACGTGTCGGGCTTCGGTTCGACCCGGCGGATCGTCGTCTACGACACCCTTCTCGGTGAGCTGCCCGACGCCGAGATCGAGTCCATCGTGGCGCACGAGCTGGGCCACGTCGCCGCCGACGACGTGCTCACCGGGACGCTGATGGGTGCCCTCGGCGCGGGGGCGGCCACCGCGCTGCTCGGCTGGCTGCTCACCTGGACACCGCTGCTCCGCCGGGCCGGCGTCGAACGCCCCGGTGACCCGCGCGTGGTCCCGCTCCTGCTCTTCCTCGTGTCCGCCGGCGGGCTGTTCGCCACGCCGGTGCAGAACCTGGTGTCCCGGCAGATCGAGGAGCGCGCGGACCTCCACGCCCTCGAGCTCACCCGCGACCCGGAGGCGTTCGTCGAGATGCAGCAGCGGCTGGCCGGGACCAACCTCGGCGACCCGGACCCGCCGGCGGCCTGGCACTGGTTCTTCGGCAGCCACCCGACGACCGCGCAGCGCATCGCGATGGCCGCCGACTGGAGCCGGCTGGAGGGCGAGTGAAGCGGACGCTCGTCGTGACCAACGACTTCCCGCCGCGGCAGGGGGGCATCCAGACCTTCGTCGCCGCGCTGCTGGAGCGGCGGCCACCGGACTCCCTGGTGGTGCTGGCGTCGGACCACCCGGGTTCGGCCGAGCACGACGCGGCCCTGCCCTACCCGGTGGTGCGCCGGCCGACCGGCATGCTCCTCCCGACCCGGGCGACGGCGCGCGCGGCCGTGGACCTGGTGGGGCGGTACGGCTGCGACAGCGCCTTCTTCGGCGCGGCCGCGCCGTTGGGGCTGCTCGCACCCACCCTGCGCGCCGCCGGGGTGCGGCACCTGGTGGGGGCCACGCACGGGCACGAGACCGGCTGGGTGGCCCTTCCGGGGAGCCGGCAGGTGATGCAGCGGATCGCCTCGGGCCTGGACGTCCTCACCTACATCAGCGAGTACACGCGGGACCGCCTCGCGCCACCGCTGGGCGGGCGCACCCGGCTGGCCCAGCTCTCCCCGGGGGTCGACATCGACCGGTTCACGCCGCAGGTCGACGGCACCGCGGTGCGCGAGCGGCACGGCCTGGGCGACGCGCCGGTCGTGGCCTGCGTCTCGCGGCTGGTCGCCCGCAAGGGGCAGGACGTGCTGGTCGCGGGCTGGCCGCAGGTGCTGGCCCGCCACCCGGCCGCGCGGCTGCTGCTGGTCGGCGGCGGGCCGGACGAGGGGAAGCTCCGCCGCGCGGTCGCCGCCCGGGGTCTGGAGGGCTCCGTCGTCCTCACCGGGCCGGTGGACCACGCCGAGCTGCCCGCGCACTACGCCGCCGGCGACGTCTTCGCCATGCCGTGCCGCACCCGTCGCGGGGGGCTGGACGTGGAGGGGCTCGGCATGGTGTTCCTCGAGGCCGCCGCGTGCGCCCGCCCGGTCGTGGCCGGCACCTCCGGCGGTGCACCCGAGGCCGTGCGGGACGGCGTCACCGGGCACGTGGTGGACCCGCGCTCGCCCGACGCGGTGGCGACGGCGCTGGCCGGGCTGCTCGACGACCCGGCGCGCGCCCGTGCGATGGGCGCCGCGGGGCGCACCTGGGTCGAGCAGCGCTGGTCGTGGACGTCCATCGCCGCGACGTTCGCCGACCTCCTCACGACGCACTGAGGCCCGCCGCGCGGGTTCGCGCGACGGGCCTCGGCCGAGCTGTTCAGCGGGAGTAGAGCGCCTCCACGTCGGAGCCGAACTCCTTCATGACGACGTTCCGCTTGAGCTTCAGGCTCGGCGTGAGCATCCCGTTGTCCTCGGTGAAATCGGTGGCCAGCACCGTGAACTTCTTGATGGCCTCGGCCTGGGACACCGCCTTGTTGGCCTCCGTCACCGCGGCGTCGAGCTCGGCGAGCAGGTCGGGGTCCTCGCGCAGCTGGGCGGCCGTGAGCCCGGCGTCCTTGCCCTTGGACTCCAGCCACTGCGGCAGGGCCTCCTCGTCGAGGGTCACCAGCGCGGCGATGTACGGCCGCTGGTCGCCCACGACGATGCACTGGCTCACCAGGCGGTGCGCCCGCAGCCGGTCCTCGAGCACGGCGGGGGCGACGTTCTTGCCGCCCGCGGTCACCAGGATCTCCTTCTTGCGGCCGGTGATCCGGACGAAGCCCTGGTCGTCGATCTCGCCGAGGTCACCGGTGCGGAACCAGCCGTCGGCGTCGATCGCCTCCCGGGTGGCGTCCTCGTTCTTCCAGTAGCCGCGCATCACGATGCCGCCGCGGATGAGCAGCTCGCCGTCCTCGGCGACCGAGAAGGCGACACCGGGCAGCGGGCGGCCGACGGTGCCGATCCGCAGCGCCTCGTCGTGGTTCACCGAGGCGGCCGCGGTGGTCTCGGTCAGGCCGTAGCCCTCGAAGACGGTGACCCCGATGCCGCGGAAGAAGTGACCGAGCCGCTCACCGAGGGGGGCCCCGCCGGAGATGGCGCCGAGGCAGCGCCCGCCGAGCGCCGCGCGCAGCTTGCCGTAGACGAGCTTGTCGAACAGCGCGTGCTGGACGCGGAGCCCCAGCCCCGGACCGCCGGTGTCCTGGGCGCGCGACCAGTCGATCGCCACCTGGGCGGCCCGGTCGAAGATCTTGCCCTTGCCGTCGCCCTCGGCCTTCGCCTTCGCCGAGTTGTAGACCTTCTCGAAGACCCGCGGGACGGCGAGCACGAACGTGGGCTTGAACTCGCCGAGGTCCTCGACGAGGTTCTTCACGTCCGGCGTGTGGCCGATGACCGTCCGGTTCTTGATGGCGCCGACCTGCAGGACCCGGGCGAGCACGTGGGCCAGCGGGATGAACAGCAGCAGCGACCCCTGCACGTTCATGAACCGGTCGAGCAGCGTGATGCCGTTGCCGATCTCGAACAGGAAGTTCCCGTGCGTCAGCTCGCAGCCCTTGGGGCGGCCGGTGGTGCCGCTGGTGTAGATCAGCGTGGCGAGGCTGTCGGCGCGGAGCGTGGCGCGGCGGGCGTCCAGCTCGCCGTCGGGCACGTCCGTGCCCGTCGCGGTCAGCTGCTCCACCGCGCCGTCGTCGATGACGAAGACGGCCTTCAGCTCCGGGGCCTGGTCGCGGACGGACTCGATCGCAGCGGCGTGCTCGTCGCGCTCCACGACGGCGACCGTGGCACCGGAGTCGGAGAGGATCCAGGCCACCTGGTCGGCGCTGGAGGTCTCGTAGATGGGGACGACGACCGCGCCGGCGGTCCAGATGGCGTAGTCGAGGACGGTCCACTCGTAGCGCGTCTTCGCCTGCAGCGCGACCCGGTCCCCGGCGGCCACCCCCGCGGCGACCAGGCCCTTGGCGACGCCCCGGACCTCCTCGCCGAACTGCCGCCAGGTCACGTCGGTCCAGCGGCCGTCCACCCGGCGCCGGAGGCCGACCTCGTCACCGTGCCCGGCGACGTTGGCCGCCAGCATGTCGGTGAGCGCCTCGTCGGGGCCCACCTCGTGGGTTGCAGGAACGCTGAACTCGCGCACGCCCGGTCCTCTCCTCCCCGACCGCCCGCCGGGCTCCGTCGCCCGAGGCCCCGGTGCGGGGACGTCCGGGCCAATCTAGCCGCTGGTGCTACCGGGCAGTAGCGGCGTGCCGCGGTGCACGGGGCCGGCCGGGGGCCGAGCGGCTAGCCTGCTGCCCATGGCCGACCAGTCCACCCAGTCGATCGTCGTCGAGGCGCCTGCGGCCGAGGTCATGGCGGTGATCGCCGACTTCCCGTCCTACCCCCAGTGGGTCGGCGCCGCCAAGAAGGTCGAGGTGCTCGAGACCGGCGCGGACGGGCGGGCCCGCCGCGTCCACTTCGTGCTCGACGCGGGGGCGGTGAAGGACGACTACGTCCTGGAGTACACGTGGGACGACGACCGCCGCGTCTCCTGGACCCTGGTGAAGGGCCAGATGCAGAAGCGGCAGGAGGGCTCCTACACCCTCGTCGAGACCGGTGGCCGGACCGAGGTCACCTACTCGATCACCATCGACCTCTCCATCCCGATGCTCGGCATGATCAAGCGGAAGGCGGAGAAGGTCATCCTCGACACCGCGCTCAAGGAGCTCAAGAAGCGCGTCGAGGGCTGAGCCGCCGTGCGCACGCTCCTGGTCACCGGCTCCGGCGGGGCGGGGTCGTCGACGGTGGCCGCGGCCGCCGCCGTGCGCGCCGCCCGGGCGGGCCGGGGCACGCTGCTGCTGTCCCGCCGGCCGGCCGCCCTCCCCGGACTCGACGAGGTGCCCGGCCTGCAGGTCCGGCGGGTGGACGGGCGCCGGGCGGTCGAGGAGCTCTGGGGCGCCTCGGCCGAGGCCCTGGGCGCCCTGCTCCCGCACCTGGAGCTGCCGCCGGCGACGTCGGTGGTGCCGGTGCCCGGCGCCGGGGAGCTCGCGCTGCTGGCGGCGCTGGGCTCGGCGGACGCCGACCTGGTGGTCGTCGACGCCGGACCGCTCGCGGACGGGCTCACCCTCGCCGCCCTGCCCGGCTCGCTGCGCTGGTGGCTGGACCAGGCGCTGCCGCCGACGGCGCGTGCGCTGGCCGCCGTCCGGACGGCGTCGGTGGCGGCCGGCGTCGCCCCCCGCGGGCCCCTGGACACCGTGCTGGACGCCCTGCCCGCCGTCGAGCGGCTGCTCGCCCGGGACCGGCTCACCGAGGCCACCGCGACGGCGGTCTGGGTCGTCACGGGGGCGCAGCGGTCCGCGGTGCCGGCGGTGCGGCACGCGGCCACCGTCCTCGGTCTGCACGGGCTCCGGGTCGCGGCGGTGCTCGCCCGGGTGCTCCCCGCCGGTGGGCCGGGGGAGTGGTGGCGCGCCCGGGCCGCCGAGCAGGACGCCGCCCGGGGCGGGCTCGCGGACGTGGCGCCGGTGCACGAGGTCCCCGAGCTCGCCGTGCCGCCGGCGGACGTGGCCGGTGCGACCGCGCTGCTCGACGGGCTGGACCTCCCCGCCTCGGGCGGACCGGTGCCGCCGGGCCCGGAGCGGGGCGAGGTCGGGTGGCGGCTGGCCGTGCCGCTGCCCTTCGCCGAGCGCGCCGACGTCGGGCTGACCCGGTGGGGCGATGACCTCGTGGTGTCCGTGGGGGATGATCGTCGTTCGCTGCGCCTGGACTCGTTGCTGCGCCGGTGCGAGGTGACCGGGGGCCGACTGCTCGCCCCCGGCGCCGCCGCCGCGCACCTCGAGATCAGCTTCCGCCCGGATCCGCAGCAGTGGCCGGCCGACCTCCTGGCGGCCGAGGAGAGGACCAGATGACCAGCGGTGCCGACTGGGCCGAGCAGGCCCGCCGCCTCTTCGACGCCGTCCGCGCGCAGGCGGGGCAGACCCCCGCCACCGGCGCGGCGGAGCACGGTGGTGACGACTGCCGCTGGTGCCCGGTCTGCCAGGCGGCCGCCGTCCTGCGCGGCGAGCGCCCCGAGGTGACCGCGGCGCTGGCCGACGTCCTCACGGCCGCGGCCACCGCCCTGCGGACGTTCGCCGAGCCGCCGGCCGACGGTGCCGGTGAGGCCGCAGGCGCCGATCCGGGGGAGCCGGCGGCCGGGCACCCGGCCGTGCAGCGGATCGACATCGCGTGACCGTGCCGGACGTGACGGCTCTGCCGGCGCTCGGCATCGACATCGGCGGGACCAAGGTCGCCGGCGGGCTGGTGGCCCCCGACGGCTCGATCCTGGCCACCGCGCGGCGGGCGACGCCCGGCGCCTCGGTGAGCGACACCGAGGACGCGATCGCCGCCGTCGTCGAAGAGCTCGCCGCCGGGCACGACGGCGAGATCGTCGGGGTCGGCGTGGGCGCCGCGGGGTGGTTCGACCGCACCGGGGACACCGTGCTGTTCAGCCCGCACCTGGCGTGGCGCAACTCGACGCTGCGCAAGGACCTTGCCGCGCGCCTGCAGCGCCCGCTGTGGGTGGGCAACGACGCCGACGCCGCGGCCTGGGCCGAGTACCGCTACGGCGCCGCCCGCGGCGCCGACCTGGCGCTGATGATCACCCTGGGGACGGGCATCGGCGGGGGCATCGTCCTCGACGGGCGGCTGCGGCGCGGATCGCACGGGGTCGCGGGGGAGTGGGGGCACATGCGCGTCGTCCCCGACGGCCGGTTGTGCGCCTGCGGCAACCGCGGCTGCTGGGAGCAGTACGCCAGCGGCACGGCGCTGGGCCAGACCGCGCGCGAGGTGGCCCGCACGTCGCCGGCCGCCGCCGCGCTGCTGCTCGAGCGGGTGGACTGCGAGCCCGAGCGGCTGACCGGCGAGCACGTGGCCCGCGCCGCCCACGACGGCGACCCGCTCGCCCTGGAGCTGGTCACCGAGGTCGGGTGCTGGCTGGGGCAGGGGATCGCCGACCTCGCCGCCGTGCTCGACCCCGAGGTGGTGGTGATCGGGGGCGGGGTCAGCGTGCTCGGCGAGATGGTGCTCGGCCCGGCGCGGGAGCGCCTCGAGCGAGCCCTGCCCGGCCGCGGGTTCCGGCCGGGGCCGCGCGTCGTCGCCGCCGCGCTCGGTGCCCAGGCCGGCATCGTCGGTGCCGCCGACCTCGTGCGGAAGGCCGTCGCCGAACGAGAAGCCTGACGGTCGCCCCGAGTGGGCCCCGGAGGGGTCCGCGCAGGGGCGACGCAACGGCTCAGCGCACGTCGGGGACGGCTCCTGATCGCGGTGTCGGCCGGCAGGTCGACGTTCAGCAGAGCTCGCGGGCGAGCTGCTCGAGGAACAGGCCGATGTCGGTGACGATGCCCATCGCCTGGGCGCTGCCCCGGTCGGCCAGCTTCGTCACCGTCGCGGGGTTGATGTCGACGCACACCAGCGGGATCGAGGCCGGGAGCAGGTTCCCCGTGGCGATGGAGTGCAGCATCGTCGCCACCATGATCGCGAAGCCGACGTCGTGCAGCTCGGCGCGCATCGCCCGCTGACCCTCGATGACATCGGTGTGCACGTCGGGCAGCGGGCCGTCGTCACGCACCGAGCCGACCAGCACGAAAGGCTTGCCCGCCTGCACCATCGCGTGCATGACACCGCCGGTGAGGACGCCCGAGTCCACCGCCGCCTCGATCGACCCCGCCGCGCGGATGGTGTTGATCGCCCGGATGTGGTGCTCGTGGCCGTGCGGCACCCCCGCGCCCTTCGCGAGGTCGACGCCCAGCGAGGTGCCGAAGAGCGCCGACTCGATGTCGTGGGTGGCCAGGGCGTTGCCGGCGAAGAGGACGTCGACGTAGCCGGCGCGGACCAGCCGCACCATCGCCGGGGCGGCTCCGGTGTGCACCACGGCCGGGCCGGCCACCCACAGCACCCGCTGCCCGGCGGCCTTGACCTCCCGCATCCGCTCCGCGATCTGGCGGACCAGCAGCGCCTGCGGCTTCTCGCTGGACACCGCCGAGGACATGAACCCGAAGTCGTCCTCCTCGCCGCGCGGCGCCTGCGCCGGGAGCTCCACCCGCACGCCGTGCGCCCCGCAGACGACGGCGTCGCCGGCCCGCACGTCGCTCACCGGGACCGTGCGCACCACGGTGCCGCCCTCCTCGGTGGTCACCACGAGGCCGCAGTCCATCTCGGGGTTGCGTACCCGCAGCCACTCGCCGTCCAGCCGGACGAGGGTCTCCAGGTTGGTGGTCGAGTAGAAGTCGTCGGGGAAGACGCCGTCGGCGGGGGCGGGCCGGGTCGTGGCCGTCCCCGGGTCGACGGCGTTGGCGCCGTGGACCTGCACGCGCATGAGGATCCGCTCGAGCCGCTCGGGCTGGTCCGCGCTGACGATGATCAGCGCCCGGGACTCGTCCTCGTGATGCCGGCCGAGATCCAGGCTCTCGATCCGGTAGTCGCCCCCGTACTCGAGGACGTCGTCGAGGATGCGGGCGAGGACGCCCGTGTCCACGAGGTGGCCGGTCACGGTGACGGTCGCGGTGGTGGCCACGTCAGACCACGGCCCCGTCGTCGCCGTCGTCGGAGCGGTCGCGCATGCGGGAGACCAGCAGCGCGACCCCGCCGGCGATCACCGCCACGCCCAGCACGAGTCCCGCGTCCGCCGAGAGGCCGATGACCGAGGGGACGCCGATGAGCAGGATGCCCGCGAGCACCAGGAGCAGGGCGTAGAGCACGGCGGGCGCCGGGACCGGCAGCGGGGGCGGTGCCGGCGGCTCGTAGTGCTCCTCGGGCCGGTCGAGCACCGGCACCTCGTGGGGGGCGGGGGGTGGCGGGTCCGCGGGTGCCTCCTGGACCACCGGACGACCGTGCTCGGCCTCGAACGCGGCCACGATGCGCCGCCACTCGGCGTCCTCGTCCAGGTCGCGCCCGGCGGGCCGGCGCGGGACCCGCCGCTCGACGGGGTGCTCGTCGGCGTGCTGCTCCACCAGTCCGCGCGCCTCGGCGCTGCGCGCCCGGTCGACGAACAGCCGGTCCGAGGGCGGGCTGGGTAGCACCACCGAACGGGTGTAGGGGCCGACATCGGCGGCCGGTTCCAGGTAGGCGGCGATGCCGGCGGCCTCGAGCACGTCCAGGAGGTGCTCGCCCACCCGCGGGTCGACGTCGCGGACCGGGCTCCAGAGCACGGCGTCCAGCCCGTTGTCGCGGCGTCCCCGGCCGCGCCGGTCGGTCACCGGAGCCCGCCCGACGGGGCGCCGGGCTCGCCGGCGGGCACGCGGGCGCGGATCCACTCCGCGGAGCGGCGGAAGACCAGCGGGGCGTCGTTGTCCAGGGTGGCCACGTGGTAGCTGTCCTCCAGCACGACCTCGGTGGTGTCCGCGCTCGCCACCCCGGCGAGCAGGATGGTGCTGTTCACCGGTTCCACGACGTGGTCCTCGGCGCTGCGGAAGACGATGACCGGCGACGTGACCCGGCCCAGGTCGGCGCGGGTCGCGGCCCAGAGGCCGCGCAGCTGCATCATGGCCCGGATCGGCAGGCGGGGGTACGCCAGCTCGGTCACGCCTGGCTTCTTGATGTCGCTGGCGATGGGGGCCCAGCTGGCGGTGACGCGGGCCAGCAGCGGGAGCAGCTTCGCGTCCAGCCGCCGGGTGAGCAGCGCCGGGTTCACCAGCAGCAGCCCGGCGACCTCGTCCGGGCGGACCTCGGCCAGCCGCGTGGCGAGCGTCCCGCCCATCGACAGCCCGGCGACGAAGACCCGGTCGCAGCGGGCGGCCAGCTCGTCGAAGGCATGCTCGACCGTCGCCGTCCACTGGTCGGAGGTGCTGGCGTTGCAGTCCTGCCAGCGGGTGCCGTGCCCGGGCAGCAGCGGGCACCGGACGGTGAAGCCCTCGGCCGCGAGGTGCTCCCCCCAGGGCCGCATGCTCATCGGCGTCCCGGTGAACCCGTGGACGAGCAGCACCCCGGTGCGCCCCTCGGGCCCGTCGCCCCCGGGTAGCTCGAAGGGTTCCGCGCCGGGCATCACCTCGGGGACGGCGGTCGGTCCGGCCACGGCGCTCCTCCTGGGCATCCGGCGTCGCGCCGGTGTCGGCTGGCTCACGGTGGGCTCGGATTGTGATCCCGGCCCCAGGCTCCCTAGTCTGGCAGTCCCCGAGGGAGGCGTGTTGTTCTACTGGTTCCTCAAGTTCGTCGCGATCGGCCCGGTGGCGCGCCTGGTCTTCCGCCCCAAGGTCGAGGGCATCGAGCACGTGCCCGCGTCGGGTGCGGCCATCCTGGCGAGCAACCACCTCTCGGCGGCCGACTGGATCTTCATGCCGCTGCAGCTCAAGCGCCGGGTGACGTTCCTCGCCAAGGCCGAGTACTTCACCGGCTCGGGGGTCAAGGGCTTCCTCCAGCGGGCGTTCTTCGCCGGTGCCGGGCAGGTCCCGATCGACCGCTCCAGCGCCTCGGCTGCCGAGGACGCGATCCGGACCGGCATCCGCATCCTCCGCGAGGGCAAGCTGCTCGGCATCTACCCGGAAGGCACGCGTTCGCCGGACGGCCGCCTGTACCGCGGCAAGATCGGCGTCGCGCGGATGGCGCTGGAGACCGGCGTCCCGGTCGTCCCGGTGGCGATGGTCTACACCTCCCGCCGTCTGCCGTTCGGCCGCAGCCTCCTGAAGGTGTGCGTGCGCATCGGTGAGCCGCTGGACTTCAGCCGCTACGAGGGGCTGGCCGGTGACCGGTTCGTCGAGCGCTCGGTCACCGACGAGATCATGTACGAGATCATGACCCTGTCCGGCCAGGAGTACGTCGACGTCTACGGCGCCGCGGTGAAGAAGTCGATGGACGCCACCGGTGCCAGCGCGCACGACGTCGTCGCGACCCTCCAGCCTCCGGTCGCCGAGGCCGCCGACCGCGCCCCGACGACGCTCGCGGGCTAACGCGGCAGCAGCCGGTCGAGGACGTCGCGCAGCAGCGTGAGCAGCTCGTCGCGGGGCATCGTCGGCTCCAGGACCCACTGCGCGACGAGGTCCTCGGTGAAGGCGAAGAACGCCAGCACGAGCTGGCGGCGGCGGGCGTCGCCCGGGAGCCCCAGGGTGCGCAGCCCCACCTCGACGAGCCGGTCACGGGTCTCCGCGTACACCTCGGCCACCCAGGGGTCGCCGCCCGCGGCGCCGCGCACGAAGGCCAGGTGGGTCTCGCGGTAGGTCTCCACCCAGCCGACGTAGCGGTCGAGCATCCCGTCGACGGTGGCGGCGGGGGTGCCCGCCCCGGCCGCGCCGGGGCGGGGCAGCAGGTGGGTCCAGAGCAGCTCCGCCGCCGCCCGGGTCACGGCCGCGTAGTAGTCGCGCTTGCTCGGGAAGTAGTGGAAGAGCAGGCTGCGGCTGATGCCGGCCCGGCGGGCGACCTCGTCGATGGTCAGCTCCTGCACCGGGGTGGTGGGCAGCAGCTCGAGGCCGATCTGCACGAGCTGCGCCCGCCGGTCGCCCGCCGACCGGCGGCTGCGACCCGGTCCGGTCGGCGGCGTGGTCACGGCCGGGCGCTCCCGCTCACGCGAGGTCCCGGTCGCCGGTGGCGGTGGACACGAGGCGCAGCAGCCCGTCGGCGACGAGCCGGGGGCGCTCCTGGGGCAGCATGTGGCCGGTCCGCTCCACCCGGTGCAGGCGGGCCGCGGGCAGCGCCTCGGCGAGCTGGGCGCTGTGCCGCTCGGGGGTGAGCTTGTCGCTGTCGCCGACGAAGATCTCGACGGGGACCCGCGCGAGGGGGTCGAGCCGCGTCCGCTTGTCGTGGTCGCCGAGGGCGGGCAGAAACTCGACGAAGGAGCGCACGGTCGAGGCGTGCATGATCTGCGCCCCCTCCAGGACCATCTCGTCGGTGGCATCGGCGCCGTAGAGCAGGTCCCGCACCATCTTCCGGTGCCGCGGGTGGGTCGGCGGCACCAGCCCGCGCAGCCGCTCGATCAGGGCTGCGCCGGTGAGCGCGGCGGTCAGCACGCCGGGGCGGATCCGGGCCATGCGGCCGCCCGCCGACCGCGGGTCGGAGGTCAGGTCACCGGCAGACGTCGACACCAGCGCGACGCCGCGCACACGGTCGCCGAAGAGCTCCGGCCGGGCGGCGGCGAGGCACATGACGGTCATGCCACCCATGGAGTGACCGCCGAGCACGACGGGCCCTTCGGGGACCAGCCGGTCGAGCACGTCGGCCAGGTCCTCGCCGAGCCGGTCGATGGAGACCGGTTGCGCCGGGTGGGGATCGGGCCACGTCGAGCGGCCGTGGCCGCGCTGGTCGTAGCGGACGAGGCGCAACGCGCCGTCGGCCACCGGGCCGGCCAGCAGCCCGGCGACGTCGTCCCAGGCGGCCTGCGACAAGGTCCAGCCGTGGGCGAGGACGACGGTGACCGGGGCGTCGTCGGCGCCCTCGACGGTGGCGTGCAGCCGCGCGCCGTCGGAGGTGGTCACGGCTGCGGTGCGCCTGCGGACGGTGCGGGTGAGCGTGCCGGTCACGCAGCCTCCTCCGTGCGCACGGGGGCCTCGGCGGGGACGCCGACGTAGTTCTCGCGGTCCAGGCTCCGGGTGAGCCGCCGGAACCGGAAGGTGAAGTCCGGCCACAGCGTGGTGTTGTGGCCGTGCTCGTCGAGGTACCAGCTGGCGCAGCCGCCGCCGAGCCAGACGGTGCCCTGCGACTTCCGGGCGATGAGGTCGCGGTAGGCCTCCTGGGCCTGCGGGGTGGTCTCCAGGACGGCGAGGCCCTCGGCCGCCATGGTGCGCAGCGCGTCGTCGACGTAGGCCACCTGCGACTCGATCATGTAGACCATCGACGTGTGCCCGACGCCGACGTTGGGACCGACCAGCAGGAACAGGTTCGGGAAGCCGGCGACGGTGGTGCTGCGGTTGCTCACCATGCCGCCGGCCCACACCTCCGCCAGGGACCGGCCGTCGCGGCCGCGGATCCGCTCGGCGATCGGCAGGTCGGTCACGTGGAAGCCGGTGGCGAGCACGAGGGTGTCCGTGGGCCGTTCGACGCCGTCCTGCGTGACGATCGAGCGGGGCCGGATCTCGGCGATGCCCGCGGTCACGAGCTCGGCGTTGGGGGCGCAGAGGGCGGGGTAGTAGTCGTTGCTGATCAGGATCCGCTTGCAGCCGATCGTGTAGTCCGGCGTCAGCGCCGCGCGGAGCCGCGGGTCCCGGACCTGCCGGTGCAGGTGCGCCTTCGCCAGACGGCCGACGGGCCTCAGGAACGCCCGCCGCTTCGCCATGCCGATCACGAGGAGCTCCCGGAGCGCGTACAGCGCCCCGCGGACGGCGCGCTGCACCCCGGGCACCAGCCGGTACAGCCGGCGGGCCCACGGCTTCACCGGGTGGTCGGTACGGGGGACCACCCAGGCGGGCGTTCGCTGGTAGACGGCGATGCTCTCCACCCGCGGCTGGATGGCCGGCACGATCTGGACCGCCGAGGCGCCGGTGCCGATGACGGCGACCTTCTCGCCGCCGACGTCGTGCGAGGCGTCCCAGCGCGCCGAGTG
Source organism: Blastococcus sp. SYSU DS0533 (assembly GCF_054050775.1). Lineage (NCBI taxonomy): Bacteria > Bacillati > Actinomycetota > Actinomycetes > Geodermatophilales > Geodermatophilaceae > Blastococcus > Blastococcus sp. SYSU DS0533. The sequence goes on from NZ_JBJGZZ010000011.1 coordinate 13,694, forward strand.
CATGACGGTGCCCTCGAAGGTCTCCAGGCCCGGGATGTCGGGGTAGGTCGGGTCGGCGAGCGCACCCGCGGCGGAGACGAGCACCTGGGCGCGGAACTCACCGGCCGTCGTCCGCACCAGCCAGCGGCGCGCCGCGTCGTCCCAGCGGGCGTCGGTCACCTCGGCCCCGAAGACGCAGTGCGCCCGCACGCCGTACCGGTCGGCCGTGGCCTGCAGGTAGGCCTGGATCTCGGGTTGCTCGGAGTAGGAGCGGGGCCAGTCCGGGTTGGGCGCGAACGAGTAGGAGTACAGGTGCGACTGCACGTCGCACGCAGCGCCCGGGTACGTGTTGTCCCGCCAGGTGCCGCCGACGTCCCCGGCGCGTTCCAGCAGGACGAAGTCGGTCTCGCCGCGCTCGCGCAGCGTGATCCCCATGGCCAGGCCGGCGAAGCCGGACCCGATGACCGCCACCTTGACCTCGCGCAGGGCGGGGGAGGTGCTGGCGTGCGCCCGCATCGTGCTGGTCACCTCGGTCGGCTCCTTCCCTCGGCTTGCTGAGCAACGGTCAACAAGCTACAACAGCCGTTGAGCAGTGCTCAATTCGAGCGCGACGAGCCGAGGAGCAGCCCCATGGCGTCACGACACCGCACCCCGCTGGCCGGGAAGTCGGTCCTCATCACCGGCGCCGCGCGGGGTATCGGCGCCGCGCTGGCCCGCAAGGCGGCCGCGCGTGGCGCGCGCGTCGCCCTGGTCGGCCTGGAGCCCGAGGAGCTGGCGCGGGTCGCCGACGAGCTGGGGCCCGAGCACCTGTGGGTGGAGGCCGACGTCACCGACGCCGAGGCGCTGGCCGGGGCGGTGCGGCGCACGGTGGACACCTTCGGCGGGCTCGACGTCGTCGTCGCCAACGCGGGCATCGCGCCGCTGACCACGGTGATGACCAGCTCCGCCCACGCGCTGGCCCGCACCATCGAGGTCAACCTGATCGGCACGATGCTGACCGCGCACGCGGCCCTGCCCGCGATCGCTGAGCGCCGGGGGCACGTGCTGCTGGTCAGCTCCGCCGCGGCGTTCACCGTCCTCCCCGGCATGAGCGCCTACTGCGCCTCCAAGGCCGGCGTCGAGCGCTTCGGTGACGCGCTGCGCCTGGAGGTCGCGCACCGCGGCGTCACGGTGGCCAGCGCGCACCCGACGTGGATCGACACCGACCTGGTGCGCGACACCGAGGCCGCGCTGCCCACCTTCGCCGCGACCCGCCGCCGACTGCCGGGGCCGCTGGGCGCCTACACGTCGGTCGAAGCCTGTGCCGAGGCGCTGGTGGAGAACCTGGAGACGCGCCGCCGCCGGGTCTTCGTGCCCCGCTCCGTGGGCACCGTGGCCGCGCTGCGCCAGGTGGTCACCGGCGTCCTCGCCGAGAAGGTGGCTTCGGTGGTCTCGGCGAAGCGGGTACCGCAGCTGGAGCGGGACATCGCGGCGCTGGACGGCCGCGAGTTCGGCACGCACTCGCTCGGTGCCCGGCGCGGCGGCGGACCGGCCGCCTGACCGGTCTGCCGGGCCGTCGCCACCTACGGTGGACGCCGTGCGGCGCTTCTTCTACGACACCGAGTTCATCGAGGACGGCACCACGATCGACCTCGTCTCCATCGGCGTCGTCGACGAGACAGGCCGGGAGTTCTACGCGGTCAGCACGGAGTTCGACCCCGACCGGGCGATCCCGTGGGTCCGCCGGAACGTGCTCGACCAGCTGCCCCCGCCGGCGGACAAGGCCTGGCGGAGCCGGGAGCGGATCCGCGAGGACCTGCTCTCCTTCCTGACCGCGCCGGGGGAGGAGATCGAGCTCTGGGCCTGGCTCGCCGCCTACGACCACGTGGCGCTCTGCCAGCTGTGGGGCGCGATGCCGGCGCTCCCGCGCCCGATCCCACGGTTCACCCGTGAGCTGCGCCAGCGCTGGGACGACCGCGGGCAGCCGCCGCTGCCCCCCAAGCCCCAGGGCACGCACGACGCGCTGGTCGACGCCCGCTACAACCTGGCGCGCTGGCAGGCGATCGAGGCCGCCCGCGGGTGATCCCGCGGACGGCCCCGGTCGTGACGGGGTCCCTCGTCAGACGGTGAAGGCCGCCAGCAGCCGGTTGAGCTCCTTGGACAGGGCGTCGAGCTCCTGCGCCGCCGAGCGGGCCCGCTCCACGTCGGACGCGCTGTCGTCGGCGTCCCGGCGCACCGAGGTGAGCGTGGTGGTGACGGCGCCGGCGCCCTCCGCCGCGGTGGCCACGCTGCGGCTGAGCTCCCGGGTGGTCGCCGTCTGCTCCTCGACGGCGCTGGCGATCGTCGTCTGGTGGTCGTTGATCGCCCGGACGACCTCGGCGATGCGCGAGATCGACCGGACCGCGTCGGTGGTCTCGGACTGGATGCCCTGGACCCGCTGGGCGATCTCCTCGCTGGCCTTGGCCGCCTCCTGGGCGAGCTCCTTGACCTCGTTGGCCACGACGGCGAAGCCCTTGCCCGCGTCGCCGGCGCGGGCCGCCTCGATGGTGGCGTTGAGGGCCAGCAGGTTGGTCTGCTCGGCGACGCCGGAGATGACCTTGACGACGTCGCCGATCTCCGCGGAGCTGGCCCCGAGCGCGGCGATCGTCGTCTCGGTCTGCTCGGCGAGCGCGGCGGCCTGGCGCCCCACCTCGGCGGCCTCGGCGGCGCTGCGGGCGATCTCGGTGATGGAGGCGCCCATCTCCTCGGCGCCCGCAGCGGCCGACGAGACGCTGCTGCTGATCTCCGACGCGGCGCCGTGCGCCCCCTGCGCCTGGTCCCGGCTGCGGGAGGCGCGCTGCGCCAGCCCGTCGGCCACAGCGGAGACCCCGGCGGCGGACGACGCGACCTCCTGCGCGCAGCGGTGGATGTCGCGCACGGTGCCGGCGACCTTGTCGACGAAGCGGTTGAACGCACCGGAGAGCTGCCCGACCTCGTCGTCGCGGGAGTCGTCCATCCGCTGGGTGAGGTCGCCCTCCCCGTCGGCGATCTCGGCCATGCGGTCGCGCAGGCGCGCCAGCGGCCGGGTGAGGCGGCGTCCGACCCACAGCGCGATCAGCCCGCCCACGACGGCGATGACGAGCGCGGCGAGCACCATCGCCCAGACCATGGACGTGCGGCCCTCGTCGAGGGCGTCCCTCGCGCCGGCGAAGTCCGCGTCGCGGGTGACGGCGGCGATCACCCAGTCCCACGGCGCGTAGTAGGAGACGCGCGCCGTCATGGGGCCCTGCTCCGGGTCGACGTAGCGGACCGTCGCCTGCTCGCCCTCCTGCAGCGGCAGCGCGGCGTCGACGAGCTGCTGCACGTAGGGGGTTCCCTCGGCGTCCGTCGCGTCGATCAGCTCCTCGCCGTCCAGCGCCCCGCCCGGGCTGACCAGGACGGTGCCGGCCCGGTCACCGGTGCCGCCGTACACCTCGATGTGGCCGTTCTCGCCGATGGTCGTGGACTCGAGGCCCTGGCGGAGAGCGGGCAGGTTCGTCTGCTTGACGCCGACGTAGAGGACGCCGACGACGTCGCCGGCCGGGCCCAGGATCGGCTCGTAGGCCGACACGAGCCACGAGTCGACGACGAACGCGTTGCCGCGGTAGGTCTGCCCGCTGCTCACCGCGGCGGCGACGGGGTTGGGCTTGCCGCCGGGGTTCACGGCCGGGATGTAGGTGCCGATCGCCCGGGAACCGGACGCGGCCTGCACGTTGGTCGCGACGCGCAGGAAGTTCCCCTCGGGGGTCTTCTGGAAGATGGTCACGGTGGCGCCGACCATCGACATGATGTCGTCGACGACCGGGGTCCGGACGGCCATGTCCGTGTTGTTGCCCAGCCACTGGCCGCCGACCAGCACGCGCGGCAGGGTCACCCGGGTCACCTGGCCGTCCATCTGGTTCCTGGCGTCCCAGGTGACGGGGTTGCGGCCGGAGTCGTCGATCGCGAAGCCCCCGGACTGCTGCAGCACGTACCGCGCCGCGTTGAGGTCGTAGTCCACCTTCATCGCCGTCGACGCGCCCTGGGTGGCGACCAGGTCGTAGGCGCCCCGCGCGGCGCGGCTGATGTTCTCCTCGACGAGGACGTCCATGTCCTGCGCGGCGTCGTCGGCGAACCGGCCGCTCTGCCAGGCGCTGACGCCGCCCATGGCCACGCCGGTCACGGCGACGCTGGCGACGGCCAGTGCCACCACCTTGGTGCGGATGCCCGTGTTCGAGGGAACCGCCCAGGAGGGCAGGTTCGTCCAGCGCATGTTCGGCCTTCCGGATCGGGGCGGCGTTCCGGTGCCGCCGTCCCCGACGCCATCGGCAGCGCGAGGCCGATCTCGTACCGGAGCGGTCGGATCGTGACCCCGGTGCCGTCCGGCGACCCGCCCGGGGCGTCAGCGGCGCAGCAGCGCCCAGTCCTCCGGGTGCCGGTGGAGGTGCTCGGCCACGGAGGTGGCGGGGTGGCCGGTCAGCCGCTGGACGACGTCGCTCACCGCGGCCAGCTCGCCGGCGGCGATCGCCTCGTAGCTGCTCACCCAGCCCTCGATCTCCCAGTCCGGGGCACCGGAGGGCCGCCGGGTGGCCCACGCCTCCTCCACCGTCTGCCGCCGGTACCGGGCCGGTCGCCCCGTCAGCTCGCCGAGCAGCGCAGCAGCCTCGCCCAGCGGCACCGCCTCGGGGCCGGTCACGTCGAGGACGGCGCCGTCGAGCGCGGGGGAGTCGTCGAGCACCACCGCGGCACCGACGTCGGCCAGGTCGTCGCGGGAGACGAACGACGCCCGGCCCTCGCCGGCCGGGGCGGCGATCACCACCTGCTCCCCCTCCAGGACGGCGAAGAACGGCATGAAGTCGGCGTACATGCCGTGGCGGAGGACGGTGTGGCGCACACCGGTGGCCGCGATCGCCTCCTCGGTCGCGGCGTGCTGGCGGGCGAGGGTGAAGACCGCGTCCTGCGCCGCACCGAGGAAGGAGGTGTAGACGATCCGCTCCACCCCGGCCTCCGCGGCGGCCTGCACGGCGGTGCGGTGCTGCTGCAGCCGGTCCTCCGCCTCGGCGGCCGACACCAGGTAGAGGGTGTGCGCCCCGGCCAGCGCAGCCCGCAGCCCCTCCCTGTCGGCGTAGCCGGCGGGGTTCGCCGCGATCTCCGCCCCGGGCAGCCGGGGGGCGCGGCCGGGGTCGCGGACCACCAGCCGCAGCCGCGCACCGGCGGCGGCCAGCCGGGAGGCGACCCGGCCGCCGAGCGCTCCGGTGGCACCGGTGACGGCGACCGTGCGGGAAGGGCTGGACGGGGCGGTGGCCTGCGGCATCATGTGCGGGACAACCCGGGTGCCGCCCGGTCGCTTCCGCGGAGGAACGCATGCGCATCGGCATCCTGACCGGGGGCGGCGACTGCCCCGGCCTGAACGCGGTCATCCGTGCGGTCGTGCGCAAGGGCGTCGGGCACGACGGCGACGAGGTGGTGGGTTTCCGCGACGGCTGGCGCGGCCTGCTGGACGGCGACGCGGTGCCGCTGGACCTGGCGGCGGTGCGCGGGATACTGCCGCGCGGGGGCACCGTCCTCGGCACCTCGCGCACCAACCCCTACGCCCTGGAGGACGGCCCCGACCGGGTGCTGGCCTGCCTGGACCGGTGGGGCATCGACGCGCTGGTGCCCATCGGCGGGGAGGACACCCTCGGCGTCGCAACCCGCCTGGCCGACCGCGGGGTGCGGGTGGTCGGGGTGCCCAAGACCATCGACAACGACCTGGACGCCACCGACTACACGTTCGGCTTCGACACCGCGGTCGGTGTGGCGACGGAGGCGATCGACCGGCTGCACACCACCGGGGACAGCCACCACCGCACGCTGGTCGTCGAGGTCATGGGCCGCCACGCCGGGTGGATCGCGCTGCACGCGGGCATGGCCGGCGGGGCGAACGTCATCCTCATCCCCGAGCACCCGTTCGACGTCGACGCCGTCGTCGCGCACGTGCAGCACCGCTTCGACACCGGCTTCTCGCCGATCGTCGTGGTGTCCGAGGGCGCGCAGGCGAGGGACGGCGCGCTCACCGTGGCGGGCGGGCAGGCGGACGCGTTCGGGCACGTCCGGCTCGGCGGCATCGGCCCGGCGCTGGCCGCCCTGATCGAGGAGCGGACCGGCCGGGAGTCGCGCGCCGTCGTCCTGGGCCACCTGCAGCGCGGCGGCACGCCTTCACCGTTCGACCGGGTGCTGGCCACCCGGTTCGGGCTGGCGGCCCTGGAGGCGGCTCACGACGGCGAGACGGGCGTGATGGTCGCGCTGCGCGGCACCGACATCATCCGGGTCCCGCTGGCCACCGCCACGGCCCGGCTGAAGCTGGTGCCGGCCGGGCGCTACGCCGAGGCCGAGGTCTTCTTCGGCTGAGGGGCGCACGTCCCCGCTCCGCGGCGGGCGGGAGGGCCGTGGGGAGGAGCCGTCCTCCCTGGACCGGTGGGGGCGCGCCGTAGGCTGGGGCCCGTGAGCCTCCCCGAACCTGCCGAGCTGGTCCCCGGTCTGGACCGGTGGCGGGAGCTGCCCGCCGCCCAGCAGCCGAGGTGGCCCGACCGGGCCGCCCTGGACGCGGTGCTGGAGACCCTGTCCACCGTGCCGCCGATCGTCGCCCCCAGCGAGGTCGACACGCTGCGCGCGCAGCTGGCCGACGTCGCCCAGGGCAAGGCCTTCCTGCTGCAGGGGGGTGACTGCGCCGAGACGTTCGACCTCAACACCGAGCCGCACCTGCAGGCCACCACCCGCACGATGCTGCAGATGGCCGTGGTCCTCACCTATGGCGCCAGCGTGCCGGTGGTGAAGGTCGGCCGCGTGGCCGGCCAGTACGCCAAGCCGCGGTCGTCGGACACCGACGCCCTCGGCCTGCCGTCCTACCGCGGCGACATGGTCAACTCGCTGGAGCCGGTGCTGGAGAAGCGGATCCCGGACCCCAACCGGCTGGTGCGGGCCTACGCGAACTCCGCCGCCGCCATGAACATGATCCGGGCCTACGCCCGCGGGGGCCTGGCCGACCTGCACGCCGTCCACGACTGGAACCGCGACTTCGTGGCCAACTCCCCGGCCGGGGTGCGGTACGAGGTCATCGCCCGGGAGATCGACCGCGCGCTGGCGTTCATGCGGGCCTGCGGCATCGACTCCGACGCGCTGCGCGGCGTGGAGCTGTTCAACTCGCACGAGGCGCTGATCCTCGACTACGAGCGGGCGCTGCTGCGGATGCACGAGGGCCGTCCGTACGCGCTGTCGGCCCACTTCGTCTGGGTGGGTGAGCGCACCCGCCAGATGGACGGCGCCCACATCGAGTTCGCGTCGAAGCTGGCCAACCCGGTCGGTGTGAAGATCGGCCCGACGACGACGCCGGAGCAGGCGACGGAGCTGGTCGAGCGCCTCGACCCCGACGGCATCCCGGGCAAGCTGACGCTGATCAGCCGCATGGGCAACGGGAAGATCCGGGACGTGCTGCCGGGCATCGTCGAGAAGGTGACCGCGAGCGGGCACCAGGTCGTGTGGCAGTGCGACCCGATGCACGGGAACACGCACGAGTCGCCGACCGGCTACAAGACGCGCCACTTCGACCGCGTCGTCGACGAGGTGCTCGGCTTCTTCGACGTGCACCGGGCGCTGGGCACCTGGCCCGGGGGCATCCACGTCGAGCTCACCGGCGAGGACGTCACCGAGTGCCTCGGCGGGGCGATGGAGATCAGCGACGAGGACCTCAACAGCCGGTACGAGACCGCCTGCGACCCCCGGCTGAACACCGGCCAGTCGCTGGAGCTCGCGTTCCTGGTCGCGGAGATGCTGCGTGGGTGAGGACCCCGCCCTCCTCATCCCTCGCAGGCTCGGGACGAACCTCGGGACAGGACCGAAAGGCATAGCGGAATGACCTCCCCGTCCTTCGTCGACCTGCGCTCCGACACCGTCACCCGGCCCACGCCCGGCATGCGCCGGGCCATGGCCGAGGCCGAGGTGGGGGACGACGTCTACGTCGAGGACCCCACCGTCCGCGCCCTGGAGGAGCGGACGGCGGAGCTGTTCGGCCACGAGGCCGCGGTGTTCGTGCCGAGCGGGACGATGGGCAACCAGATCGGCATGCGCCTGGTCTGCGAGCCGGGGCAGGAGGTCCTCTGCGACGCCGACGCCCACGTGGTCACCTACGAGATGGGGGCCGCGGCGGCGATCTTCGGCATCTCGACGCGCACCGTCGTCTCACCGGGGGGCCGGCTGGACGCCGCACAGCTCATCGAGCAGGTCCGCCCCAAGGACAACTGGCACCTGACCGCCACGGCCGCGGTCGCGGTGGAGAACACGCACAACCGCGGCGGTGGCCTGGTGCAGCCGCTGGACCAGCTGCAGGCGCTGTGGGACTGGTCGCGGGAGGCCGGCGTCGCGGTGCACCTCGACGGTGCCCGGATCTGGAACGCGCACGCCGCCTCCGGTGTGCCGCTGTCCACCTACGGCGGGCTGGCCGACACCGCGTCCGTCTGCTTCTCCAAGGGCCTCGGGACGCCCGTCGGCTCGGTGCTGGTGGCGTCGGCGGAGCGGATCGCCACCGCCCGGCTCTGGCGGAAGCGGCTCGGTGGCGGCATGCGCCAGGTCGGCGTGCTGGCGGCCGCCTGCCTCTACGCCCTCGACCACCACCTCCCGCGGCTGGGCGAGGACCAGGAGAACGCGCGGCTGCTGGCCAAGCGGCTGGGCGTGGACCCGGCGACGGTCGAGACGAACATGGTCGTGCTCGACGGCATCGAGGCCCCGATGGTGGCCGAGGCCGCGAAGGCCCGCGGCGTGCTGGTCAGCCAGGTCAGCGCCTCCCGGATCCGGTTGGTGACGCACCTGGACGTCGACCGGGCCGCGGTCGAGCGCGCCGCCGACGTCCTCGCGGAGCTCCTCGACCGCTAGCCGGGCAGACCGGTAGGAGCGGCCGGCACAGCGAGATGCTGCGCTGTGGGTTCCATCGAGCGGCTGACGGGGGCGAGTGTGCAGATGTCGCCCAGGGTCAGGCGGTGGGATCGCCGATCAGGGAGTTCAGCAGCTTGATGTCGGCCGCGTGGCCCCCGCACGGGTCGCCGTCCCGCAGGCTGGGGGTCTCGACGACCATGGGCACCCCGGCGGTCGTGCGGTGCCGCACCAGCTCGGCGAACGGGCCGGTGCCGTACGCGCCGGAGCCGATCAGCCCCTCGCCGATGGTGGTGTGCCGGTCGCGCTTGGAGCCGCACTCGTCCAGCGAGTCGTTCACGTGCACCAGGCCCAGCCGGCCGGGGCCGACCGTCGCCTCGAGCGCGTCGAGGGTCGCCGACATCCCACCCGGTGCGGCGAGGTCGTGCCCGGCGGCCCAGGCGTGGCAGGTGTCGAAGCAGACGCCGAGCAGCGGGTGCTGCTCCAGGGCCGCGAAGTACGGCCCCAGGTCCTCGACCGTGGCGGCCAGCGCCTTGCCGCCGCCTGCCGTGGGCTCGATCAGCAGCCGCGGCCCGACGGGATCGGCGGCCTCCAGCACCGGCAGCAGCTGCTCGTGCAGCTGGCGCAGGGCCGGCTCGTAGCGGTCCTCGCCCACGGCGGAGCCGGCGTGCACGACCACCCCCTGGCAGCCCAGCTGCGCCCCGCGCCGCAGATTGTGGGCGATCGAGGCGACCGACTGCGTCACGGTCGCCTCGGTGGGGGAGCCGACGTTGACCAGGAACGGGGTGTGGATGAACGACGGCACCCCGCGCTCGGCGCACCCGGCGGTGAACAGCGCGTCCTGCTCCGGGTCCCCGTCGGTGAGCCGCCAGCCGCGCGGGTTGCCGACGAAGACCTGCACGGCGCGGGCGCCGACGGCGTCGGCGTAGGGGAGGCCGCCCTTGGCCAGGCCGCCCTTGATCTGGATGTGCGCCCCGATCGGCGGCACGGGTGAGGTGTCCGGCACGGGCCTATCCGAAGCTGAGCAGGATGGTCACGGGGGTGCCGCGCTCGACCGTCTCGCCGGCCGCGGGACTCTGCCGGAGCACCCGGTTGCCGAAGAATCGGGTGGCCTCCACCTCCAGGCCCGCCTGCTGCAGGATCGAGGTGGCCTCGTCGCCGCTGCGGCCGACGACGTCGGGCACGGTGACCAGCGGGACGCCGGCGGAGACCTGGATGCGGACGGTGCTGCCGTAGGGGACCTGCCCTGCCCCCGGGCCGGGTTCGACGGACATGACCTCGCCCTTGTCGACCTGGTCGCTGCGGCCGTCCTCGGCGCGCTCGACGACGAAGCCCAGCGCCTCGAGGTTGGACCGCGCCTGCTCGGGGGTCTGCCCGGTCACGTCGGGGACGGCGACCGGCGCCCGGCCCTGGCTGACCACGACCGTCACCACCTGGTCGCGCTTGAGAGCGGTCCCGGCGGGCGGGTCGAAGGCGACCACGTGGCCCGGGGGCACCTCGTCGTCGAAGGTCTGGCCGCGGGTGACCTGGATGGGGAGGTCGGCCTGCAGCCGCGCCTCCACCTCGTCGACCGGCAGGCCGACGAGCTCCGGCGGCACGGTGTAGCGCTCGGGCCCCTTGGAGACGACGACGCGGACGTCGGTGCCCCGGATGACCTCACCCGATGCGGGGTCGGTGGAGATCACGACGCCCGCGGGCACCTCCTCGCTCCACTCCTGGACCACCGGGTCGGGGTCGAGGCCGGCGTCCTGGAGCAGATCGATGGCGGCGCTCTCGGGCTTGCCGGTCAGCGCCGGCACGTCCGTCCAGCGGCCGGAGCCCAGCCACCAGCCGACGGCACCCACCGTGACGGCCATCAGCAGGACGACGGCGATGGCCAGCCGGGCGCGGCGCCGGCGGACGTGGTCGGGGACGCCGGGACGCGCCCGACCGGGTGCGGGCCGGCGGCCGTGGACGTCGGTGGTGGGTCCGGCGCCCATCCCCGGCAGCGTGCTGGTGCGCCCGGATCGGGCGCCGCGGTCGCCGAGCACCTCGGTGCCGGGGTTGCTCGGGTGGCCCGGGCGGGGCCGGGTCGGCCGGTTGGTCGGCCGCAGCGTGCCGGGGCCGGCGGTGCTCTGCCCGGTCGGCACGGGGACCGGCTCGATGCCGAGGTCGCTGCGGACGTCGTTCAGCTCGGCGAGGAACGCCCCGGCGTCCAGGGGACGGCCGGCCGGGTCGCGCCGGGTGGTGCGGGCCACCAGCTCGTCGACCTGCCAGGGCAGACCCGGGACCTCGGCGGACGGCGCGGGCACGTCGTGGTGCACGTGCTGGTAGGCCACCGCCAGCGGGGTGTCGCCGCCGAAGGGCGGGTGCCCGGTGAGCATCTCGTACAGCACGATGCCGGCGGCGTAGATGTCGCTGCGGGCGTCGGCGCGGCCGCGCTCGAGCTGCTCGGGGGAGAGGTAGGCGACGGTGCCGATGAGCACCCCGCCGGTCTGGCTGGTCTGCCCGGTGCCGACGACGGCGCGCGCGAGGCCGAAGTCGGCCACCTTGACCACGCCGTCGACCCCGATCAGCACGTTCTCCGGCTTGATGTCGCGGTGCACGATCCCGGCGCGGTGGGCGGCGGTGAGGCCGGCGAGCACGGGCTCCAGGACGGCGAACGCCTCGGCGACGGTGAGCCGGCCGCGGGCGCTGAGCAGGTCGCGCAGCGTGCGGCCGCGGACCAGCTCCATGACCAGGAAGACCAGCCCCTGGTCGCTGCCCTGGTCGCTGACGCCCACGACGTTGGGGTGGCTGAGCATCGCCGCCGCCCGCGCCTCACGGGTGAACCGGTCCACGAACGTGGGGTCGTGCGCCAGGTGCTCGGCCATCACCTTCACGGCGACGGTCTTGTGCAGGCGGAGGTCGGTGGCCGCGTAGACCGTGGACATGCCACCCCGCGCCACCCGCTCCTCGAGGCGGTAGCGCCCCTCGAGAACGAGCCCGACCACGGGGTCGGTCACGGCGGTGTCCACACGGCCGAGTGTAGGAGTGGCGAGGGCCCTGGTCGCTCCACGACGCGGCGACGGGGGTCACCGGGGCGGCTGTGGCGAATGGAGAAGGACCTCCCCGCCCCCCGGCGTTCGCGAGCTCGCACCGGGACCCTGCGGGGAGGCCGGGTGCGAGCGGGGCGGGGGACGGGTCCTTCCTCAGGCGAGGTCGAGGCCCGGGTACAGCGGGTGGGCCGCCAGCAGCTCGGCGGCGGCCGCGCGGGTGCGGTCGGCGACGCCGTCGGCGACCACGTACTTCGCCTGCGACGTCCCGCCGTCGCGCGTCGCGGTGGGCGTCGTGGCGGAGAGCACGTCGACGACCAGCTCCGCCGTCCGGTCGAACTCCGCCGGGCCGAAGCCCCGGCTGGTGAGCGCCGGGGTGCCCAGCCGGATGCCCGAGGTGTACCAGGCGCCGTTCGGGTCGGCCGGGACGGCGTTGCGGTTGGTGACGATGCCGGCGTCCAGCAGCGCGGACTCCGCCTGGCGGCCGGTGAGGCCGAACCCGGTGACGTCGACGAGCACCAGGTGGTTGTCGGTGCCGCCGGTGACCAGCCGCGCGCCGCGCTTCGTCAGGCCCTCGGCCAGGGTCTGCGCGTTGTCGGCGACCGCCCGGGCGTAGCCGGCGAACTCGGGACGCCGGGCCTCGGCGAACGCCACCGCCTTGGCGGCCATGACGTGGGGGAGCGGACCGCCGAGCACCATCGGGCACCCGCGGTCGACGGCGTCGGCGAACTCCGGCTGGGCGAGCACGAACCCGCCGCGGGGACCGCGCAGGGACTTGTGGCTGGTGCTGGTGACGATGTGCGCGTGCGGCACCGGGTCGAAGTCGCCGGTGAGGACCTTGCCGGCGACCAGCCCGGCGAAGTGGGCCATGTCCACCACCAGGGTGGCGCCCACCTCGTCGGCGATCTCGCGCATGGCCGCGAAGTCCACCCGCCGCGGGTAGGCCGAGTAGCCCGCCACGATGATCAGCGGCCGGAACTCGCGAGCGCGGGCGCGGACCGCCGCGTAGTCGAGCAACCCGGTGGCGGGGTCGGTGCCGTAGGAGGACTGCTCGAACATCTTGCCGCTGATGTTCGGGCGGAAGCCGTGCGTCAGGTGGCCCCCGGCGTCCAACGACATCCCGAGCATCCGCTGGTCGCCCAGGGCGCGGCGCAGCGTCGCCCAGTCGGCCTCGGTGAGGTCGTTGACGTGCCGGGCGCCGGCCTGCTGCAGCGCGGGCAGCTCCACCCGCTGGGCCAGCACCGCCCAGAAGGCGACCAGGTTGGCGTCGATGCCCGAGTGCGGCTGGACGTAGGCGTACGGCGCGCCGAACAGCTCCCGGGCGTGCTCGGCGGCGAGCGCCTCGACCGTGTCGACGTTCTGGCAGCCGGCGTAGAACCGGTGCCCGACCGTGCCCTCGGCGTACTTGTCGCTGAACCAGTTGCCCATGGTGAGCAGCACGGCGGGGCTGGCGTAGTTCTCGCTGGCGATCAGCTTCAGGGAGCCGCGCTGGTCGGTGAGCTCCTGGCTGATCGCGTCGGCGACCCGGGGCTCGACGGCCCCGATGACCTCCAGGGCGCTGCGGTAGGCGGCCGAGGCGGCGGCGCCGTCGAAGGAGTGGGTGGTGGTGCGGGCTGCGGTCACGGGTGCCTCCTGCGCTGAACGACGGTGAGGTGCCCAGGCGCACGGCGACGGTGGTGCGGACCGCTCCCCGGTGGTGGCCCACCTCGACGCGCCAGTCACGGCCCTCGGAGAGGTTAGCGCGCGGCCACCACGGTGTCGGAGGGCACCGACCGGACGTCGTCGAGCCCGCACAGCACCATCGTGTGCTCGAGCTCGTCGGTGAGCCCCGACAGCACCCGGGCCACGCCCGCCTCCCCGCCGGTGGCGAGCCCCCAGACGATCGGCCGGCCGAGGAACACCGCGGAGGCGCCGAGGGCGAGGGCGGTCAGCACGTCCGAGCCAGACCTGACGCCGCCATCGGCGTAGACCTCGACCTCCTCGCCCACGGCCTCGACCACCTCGGGGAGCGCCTGCGCGCTGCTGATCGCCGGGTCCACCTGCCGGCCGCCGTGCGTGGTGACCCACACGGCGGCGGCGCCGGCCTGCACGCAGCGGATGGCGTCGTCGCCCCGGAGCACCCCCTTGACCACCACGGGCAGCCCGGACAGCTCGCCGAACCGGCTGATCTCGTCGAAGGTCCAGGTGCCGGTGGCGAGGCCGTCCAGGGTCGGCTCCTCGCCCTCGGGTGGCCGGTTCGCCATCCGCACGCCGGCGCGGTGCACGAAGTCGTGCCGCAGGTCGCGGCGGCGCCTGCCCAGCAGCGGGACGTCGACGGTGAGCACCAGCGCGCGGTAGCCGGCGTCACCGGCGCGCCGGGCGAGGTCGTCGGTGTGCCGCTCGGAGTGCAGCCGGTAGAGCTGGAACCACTTCGGGCTCCCCGGGGCGACGGCGGTGACCTCCTCCAGGCTGTGGTTCGCGCTGGTGGACACGGTCATCAGGGCGCCGGTGGCGGCGGCCGCCCGCGCGGTGGCGAGCTCCCCGTCGGGGTGCGCCATGGCCTGGTAGGCCCACGGGGCGATGCCGATCGGGGTGCGCACCGGGCTGCCCAGCAGCTCGGTGCCGAGCGCGGCGGTGGTGGTGCCGCGCAGCACGCGCGGCCGCAGCCGCCACGTGCGCCATGCGGCGGTGGCCTCGCGCATCGTCGTCTCGGTCTCGGCGCCACCGGCGTAGTAGTCGTACACCGGCTCGGAGAGCAGCTGCCGCGACCGGTGCTCCAGCTCCTCGAAGTCCACGAAGGGCGGTTCAGTGCGGGGCTCCTCGGCGACCTCGGCCGCCTCGTCCTGCCCGTTCGACCCCGGTACCGGGCTGCTCGCTGGTCCTCCGCTCGCCATAGGCTGACACTCTATGGACACGCTCACGCCCGCGGAGGTCGCCCAGCTGCTGGGCACCTCGCCCAACCGGGTCCGGCAGCTGCTGCGCGACCGGAAGCTGATGGCCGTCCCCGGCAGCGGCAACGGCAAGATCCCCGCCGCGTTCGTGCAGGACGGTGCCGTGCTCAAGCACCTGCCGGGGCTGCTGACCGTCCTGCGCGACGGCGGCTTCAGCGACGAGGAGGCCTTCGACTGGCTCTTCCGCGAGGACGAGTCGCTGCCCGGCACCCCGGTGCAGGCGCTGCGCGACGACCGGCACACCGAGGTCACCCGCCGGGCCCAGGCGCTGGCGTTCTGAGCCGGGTGCATCCGGGACCGGCGCGGGAACGGAAGCCCGACCCGTGGAGCAGCTGACGTACCTCGGCCTGCTGGCCGGCTGCCTGGTGGTCACCGCACCGCTGGAGCTTGTGCTCGGCGTCCGGGTGTACGCCCGCTGGCGGCGCTTCCTGGTCGCCGTCCTGCCCGAGTTCGTCGTGTTCGTCAGCTGGGTGCTCTACGCCATCGCGCAGGGGCACTGGGAGTACTCGGCCGAGCGGACCGTCGGCATCCGGCTGCCCGGCGGGATCCCGGTGGAGGAGATCCTGTTCTTCCTCGTCGTCCCGCTGTGCTCGGTGCTGGCGCTCGAGGCCGTGCGGAAGGTGACCCGGTGGGACGCGGGATACCCCGCGGAGGAGGCCCTGCCGGCCGGGGAGCGGGGCGATCGGTGAGCTACAGCGCCCTGGCGGTGACCGCGGTGGTCGCCGTCCTCGTCGTCGACCTGGCCGTCTACCGCACGCGGATGGTCACCCGGCCGGTGTTCTGGGTGGCCTACGCGATCATCCTGACCTTCCAGCTGCTGATGAACGGCGTGCTCACCGGGCTGGACGTGGTCACCTACGACCCGGGGACCATCTGGGGCCCGCGCGTCGCCTACGCCCCGGTGGAGGACCTGCTCTTCGGCTTCGCCATGGTCACCCTCACCCTGGCGAGCTGGGCGGCGGTCAACCGGCGGGCGAACACCGCCAGGCGGCGCGGCCTGGACACCGACACCCGCCGGTCGAGCACCCGGTAGTCCGCGCGCTCGATCTCGGTGAGGATGCCGCCGTAGAGGTCGGTGGCGGCACGCACGCAGTCGCGGGACTCCGGCGCGAGCATCGGCGTGCCGGGCGCGGCGTCGTCGTAGCGGCGGCGCACGACGGCGACCATCTCGCGCATCAGCTCGCGGAAGTTCCCGTCGAAGCGCTTGGCCGCCAGCTGCTCGCGGGTCACGCCGTGGGCCGCCATGAGGTCGGCGGGGAGGTAGACCCGGCCGCGGTCGACGTCCTCGCCGACGTCGCGCAGGAAGTTGGTCAGCTGGAACGCCTCGCCGAGGGCGATGGCGTGCGGCGCCGCCTCCTCCCGGGTGACCCCCGGGGCGGTGCCGAGCACCGGCAGCACCTGCAGCCCGATCACCGAGGCCGAGCCCCACATGTAGCGGTCCAGGGCGTCCAGGTCGGCGTAACCGGTCACGTCGAGGTCGCTGGTCATCGCGGCGAGGAAGTCGACGAGGTGCTCGACGGGGATCGCGTAGCGGCGGTAGGTGTGCACCAGGGCCAGCCGCACGGGGTCGTCGGACCAGCCGGTCCCCAGCTCGGTGAGCAGCGCCTTCGACCAGGTCATCAGGTCGCCGGCCGGGTCGGCGCCGGGGTGGTCGACGAAGTCGTCGGCGACCCGGGCGGCGGCGTAGAGGGCGTGCACCGCGGGCCGCCGCTCGGGCGTGAGCAGCCGGGTGGCCAGGTGGTAGCTCTTGCCGTGCTCGGCGGCGATCGCGGCGCAGTGCCGGTAGGCCGTGGCGAGCTGCTCCTGCCGGGCGGCCTGGGTGCCGGGGGGCTGCAGCATCAGCGCGCCACCGGCCCGGTGATCCGCTCGGCGGCCAGCCGGCCGCTGATCAGCACCATGGGGACGCCGACGCCCGGCTGCACCGACGACCCGGCCAGCACCACGTTCTCCGGGCCGCGGCGCGGGAGCGTGGACGGGCGGAACGGGCCGGTCTGGCCGAAGGTGTGCGCCAGCGCGAACGGCGTCCCGGCCGCCATGCCCTGCGCCGCCCAGGTGGCCGGGGTGTCCATGTGCTCCACCTCGATCGCGCCGGTGACGCCGGTCAGCCCGCGGGCCTCCAGCGCGGCCAGCAGCTCCTGCCGGTAGCGCGGACCGAGGGCCTCCCAGTCCAGGCGCGGGTTGCCACCGCTGCGCGGGTCCAGGTTCGGGGTGGGGGCGACGACGCTCAGCACCTGGCAGTGCTTCCCGTCCGCGGAGTCGGGGGCCAGGGACCGGTCGGTGCGCGAGGGCATGCTGATGAGCAGGCTGGGGTCGCTCATCGGACGGCCGTCCCGGGTCAGCTCGTCGAACACCTGGCGCCAGGAGCGCCCGAAGCTGATGGTGTGGTGCGCCTGGTCGGGCAGCTCGGCGCGCACCCCGAGGTGCAGCGCGACGCAGGAGGGCGAGTAGACCGGGCGGCGGGGGCCGCGCAGGCCCGGCACCAGCGCGTGCGGGGCGTCGGTGGTGACGACGACGGCGTCCGCGGGCAGCCGCTCGCCGCCGTCCAGGACCGCCCCGGTGACGCGGTCGCCGCGGAGCTCGAGCTCGTCGACGGCGGTGCCGTACCGGAAGGTGACGCCCGCGTCGGCCGCTGCGGCGGCCAGCGCGCGCGGCACCGCGCCGATCCCGCCGACGGGGTGCCACACGCCGGCGCCGATGTCGAGCTGAGCGATGACCGCGTAGGCGGCGATGGCGCGGAAGGGGGAGACCCCGGCGTAGAGGGCCTGGAAGCTGAACAGCCGGCGGAGCCGGTCGTCGGCGAAGTACCTGCCCACGTGGGTCGACAGGCGGCCGAAGCCGCCGCGGCGGGCCAGCGCCAGCAGGTCGGGCCCGAGCAGGTCCAGCGGCGAGTCCAGGTTGCGGTCGATGAAGGTGGTGAGCTGCAGGCGGTAGAGCTCGGCGAGGTCGGCGAGGTAGCGCCGCAGGGCATCGGCCTCGCCCGGCCCGCAGAGCGCACGCACCTCGGCGGCGAAGGCCTCCGGGTCGGCGTGCACGTCCAGGTGCGTGCCGTCGGCGTACTGCGCCCGGTAGCTGGTCCCCAGCCGGCGCAGCTGCAGCCGGTCGGCCATCCCTTCACCGACGGCGGCGAGGGTCTCCTCGACGATCTCCGGCGCGGTGAAGACCGACGGTCCGGTGTCCAGCACGTAGCCGGCGCGCTCGATGCGGCCGGCCCGACCGCCGGGGCCGCCGGCGCGCTCGACGACGGTGACCTCGCGGCCGGCGCCGCGCAGCCGGAGCGCGGTGGCCAGCCCCGCGAGGCCTGCCCCGACGACGACGACGCGGTCGGTACGGCCGGGAACCGTGCGGACCATCAGGCGGTGCGCGACGTCGCGGCGACCGCGAGCGCGTCCAGCGCCCGGCGGGCGTCGTCGGCCAGCGGCGACTCGGCGATCGCCTCGCGGGCCCGCGCGGTGCCGAGGGCGATGCGCTCCTCGACCCGGTCGCGGGCGCCCGTGGTGACCAGCAGGGTGCGCAGCGCCTCGAACTCCTCGTGCCCGGCCTCGGGGTTCCCGAGCAGCTCGCCGAGCAGCTGCCGCCCCGGGGCGTCGGCCGCCTCCGCGGCCAGGGCCACCAGCAAGGTCTGCTTGCCCTCGCGCAGGTCGTCGTCGGCGGACTTGCCCGTGACCTCCGGGTCGCCGAAGACGCCGAGGAGGTCGTCGCGCAGCTGGAACGCCTCGCCCAGGGGCAGCCCGATGGCCGTGCAGGCCTCGACCACCCGCGGCCCGGCCCCGGCGATCGCCACGCCCAGCTGCAGCGGCCGCTGGACGGTGTACCCCGCGCTCTTGTAGCGGGCGACGGTGAGCGCGCCGTCGGGGCCCGGCAGGCCGCCGGCGGCCCGCAGCAGGTCCAGGTACTGGCCGGCGGTGACCTCGGTGCGCATGGTGTCCCAGACGGCGCGGGCGCGACCCAGCGCTGCGTCGGAGATGCCGGAGCAGCGCAGCAGCTCGTCGGACCAGACCAGCGCCAGGTCGCCGACGAGGATCGCCGCGCCGACCCCGAACAGCTCCTGGTCGCCCGAGAAGCCGTGGGCGGTGTGCCGGTCGGCGAACCCGACGTGCGTGGTGGGGCGACCGCGCCGGGTGCCCGCGGCGTCCATCACGTCGTCGTGCACCAGGGCGCTGGCGTGCACGAACTCCAGGGCGGCGACCGCGCGCAGCACCGCCTCCTCGTCCTCCCCGGCGCCCGGGCCCTGACCGCGGGCCCCGCGCCAGCCCCAGTAGGCGAACGAGGGGCGGAGCTTCTTCCCGCCCTCGGCGACAGCGCAGACCTCGTCGACGACCGGCACGAGCCTGGCGTCCATCGCGGCGAGCGTGGCGCGCTGCTGGTCGAGGAAGCCGGTGAGCGCCTCGGCGACCGCGGCCCGCACCCGGTCGAGCTCCGCGACCGACAGCGGAGGGGCGAGGCGGGCGGTCGCGCGCTGCTGCGCCCCGGCGGTCATGTGGTCAGTATCGCCCAACCCGGTGGGGCGCCGCCCCACCAGCGGGGTGGCCGAGGGGGTCGGCTGCATCGTTCCTCCGTCGCTCCGTCGTCCGGGACACGCCCTCTTCCGCGCCGCCGGCCCATCCGGATGCACCCGCGGGCGCCCGCCGGAGGACGGTGCCGGGTCCACGGCGGTGGCGCCCGTACCCTCGGGTGCCGTGACACCCACCGTCCGCGAGCTCCTCGCGACCGACCACCCGACGTGGTCGTTCGAGTTCTTCCCCCCGAAGACGCCGGCGGGGGAGGAGCAGCTCTGGACGGCGCTGCGCGAGCTCGAGCGCCTGCACCCCTCGTTCGTGTCGGTGACCTACGGGGCCGGCGGCTCCACCCGCGAGGGCACCGTGGCGATGACCGAGCGGATCGCGGCGGACACCACGATGACGCCGCTGGCGCACCTGACCGCGGTCGACCACAGCGTCGCGGAGCTGCGGCACGTGATCAGCCGGCTGGCCGCGGCGGGCGTCCGCAACATCATGGCGTTGCGCGGTGACCCGCCGGGCGCCGATCCGCAGGCGGACTGGGTCGCCCACCCCGAGGGGCTGCGGTACGCCTTCGAGCTGGTGGAGCTGATCCGGTCGGTCGGCGACTTCTCGGTCGGCGTCGCCGCCTTCCCCGAGCGGCACCCCCGCTCGCCCGACTTCGACACCGACGTCGAGATGTTCGTGGCCAAGTGCCGGGCCGGTGCGGACTTCGCGATCACCCAGATGTTCTTCCGGGCCGAGGACTACCTGCGGATGCGGGACCGGGTCGTCGCGCGCGGGTGCGAGGTGCCGGTCATCGCCGGCGTCATGCCCGTCACCAACGTCCGGCAGATCACCCGCATCGTCCAGCTGTCGGGCCAGGCGTTCCCGGCGGAGCTGGCCGAGCGGTTCGAGGCCCTCGACGGCGACCGGCCGGAGGCGAAGGCCGCGGTCCGCGCCCTCGGCGTCGAGGTGGCCACCGACCTGTGCCGCCGGCTGCTGGACGAGGGCGTGCCCGGCATCCACTTCATCACCATGAACCGTTCGACGGCGACGCGCGAGGTGTTCGCCAACCTGGCCGGGAGGGTGCCCGCCGCCCGCTGAGCGGTCACCGGGCCGGTCCGACCCCCTCCAGCAGGTCGGCGGCGCGGGCGGCGGCCCGGCGCAGGCCCTCGCGCTCGGACGCGTACCCACCGGCGACCCCGACCACCGGCAGGTTGGACACGGCGCGGGCGAGCAGCCTCCCCTTCGGCCGCGCGTCGAGCGCGTCGTCGATCCGGCTGAGCAGCCGCGCGGCGCGCCACAGCGTCCGGACCGCGCCGGTGGCGCCGCGGCGCTCGTCGCGGGGGCCGAGCGCGCCTTCCACGTACGTCCCCTTGGTGCGCGTGAGCAGCGGCTCGACCTGCGCGGCGGTCAGCTCCCGGCGCAGCAGCACCCGAGCCAGCAGCGAGACCCGCTCGGCGGGCACCTCCACGTCGTGCTCGCCCGCGACGCCGAGGACGACGAGGGACTGCACCGCGGTGCCGACCGTGTTCTGCAGCGGCAGCAGGTCGGCGAGCTTGCCGGCGAAGCGGGGTGCGGCCGACACCCCGGCCGCCACCCGGGACACCCGGTCGGCCCACCACTCGTCCCGCTCCGCGCGCGGCATCGCCGGAGGACGGCCCAGCCGGTTGGCCAGGGGGGTGAGCAGCCGGTCGAGCCGGCGCAGGACGTCGACGACGACGGCATCGCTGATCGGGGCAGCCATGGGTGCGGGGTAACCCGCCTCCCGGCCCCCGACACCCTGGCGGTCCCCAGGTCCCTGTCCGGACGCGCCGGCGTGGCCCTACCCTGCGCCGGTGATCACCGGAGCCGCGGCGCTCGCCTGCGCCGTGCTGGGCGGCCTCGCCCTGTTCCAGGCAGCGCTCGCCGCCGGGGGCTCGTGGGGCCGGTCCGCGTGGGGCGGTCAGCACGACGTGCTGCCACCGCGGCTGCGCGTCGGCAGCGCGGTCTCCGTCGTCCTGTACGCGGTGTCCGCCGTGGTGATCCTGCAGGCCGCCGGGCTCGTGGCGGTGCTGCCCGCGGCCGTGGCCGACGTCGGCATCCGGGTGCTCACCGGCTACCTCGCGCTCGGCATCGTCATGAACGGCATCTCCAGGAGCCGGCCCGAGCGGCTCGTCATGACGCCGCTGGTGCTGGTGCTCGCCGGGTGCTGCCTGGTGGTCGCGCTCGGTTGAGGGCTGCCGGTCGGGGACGCCGAGCGCGCCCCCGACCGGCCGGGTCACACCCCGGTGCCGTGCCGCCCCTCACCGGCGGCGAACCGCGCGGCGCCCGGCAGCGCGTCGACGGCGAGGGAGATCAGCCCGTGCCGGAACTCGTTGGCCATCGCCGCCTCCTCCTCCATGCCGTCCTGCTCGAGCAGCGATGCGCGGTCCTCGCGCAGGCAGGTCTGCGGGAAGGCGGCGATCCGGGCCGCCAGCGCCTGGGCCTCGGCCAGCGCCCGGCCGGGGGGAACCACCCGGTTCACCAGACCGATCTGCAGCGCCTCGGTGGCGTCCACGCCGCGCCCGGTGAGGACGAGGTCCATCGCCCGGGACGTGCCGATGAGCCGGGGCAGCCGCACGGTGCCGCCGTCGACGAGCGGGACGCCCCAGCGGCGGCAGTAGACACCGAGCACCGCCGTCTCGTCGGCGACGCGGAGGTCGCACCACAGCGCCAGCTCCAGCCCGCCGGCGACCGCGTGCCCGGCGATGGCGGCGATCACCGGCTTGCGCAGCCGCATCCGGGTGGGCCCCATCGGCCCGTCCCCGTCGGTCTCGGTGCGGTTGCCGCGGCCGGTCCCGATCGCCCGCAGGTCCGCGCCCGCGCAGAAGGTGCCCCCCTCGCCGTGCAGCACCGCCACGGCGGCCCCCTCGTCCTCGTCGAAGGCCCGGAAGGCGTCGGCCAGCGCCGCGGCGGTGGGCCCGTCGACGGCGTTGCGCGCCGTCGGCCGGGAGAGCCGCACGGTCGTCACCGGGCCGTCCCGTTCGACGGTCACCGCCTCGCTCACGACGAGCGCCCCGCGGCGTCGGTCCACAGCGGCTCCCGCAGGGCCCGGCGGAGGACCTTGCCGACGGGGGAGAGGGGCAGCTGGTCGACCAGGTGCACGGCCTTCGGCACCTTGTAGCCGGCCAGCGCGCCGCGGACCGCCTCCCGCAGCTCGTCCGGGGTGGCGCTCGCACCGGGTCGGAGCGTGACGAACGCCGTGACCGCCTCGACCCAGGTCGGGTCGGGCGCGACGACGACGGCCGCCCCGGCGACCGCCGGGTGCGCCATGAGCGCCTCCTCCACCTCGCGGGGGTACACGTTGTAGCCGCCGGTGATGATCATGTCGCTGGTGCGGTCCACGAGGGTCAGGTAGCCGCGGTCGTCCAGCCGGGCGAGGTCGCGGGTGGCGATCCAGCCGTCGGCGTCGATCGTCTCGGCGGTGAGGCCCGGTGCGTCGTGGTACCCGGCCATGCCGAAGGGGGCGCGCACCTGGAGCTCGCCGATCTCGCCGGCCGGGAGGGCGCCGCCGTCGGTACCGACGACGCGCACCTCGGCGTCCACGGAGGGGTGGCCGCAGGTGCCGGCGAGGGTGGGGTCGGTGTGGTCGGTGGCGTCGAGGACCGTGATCGCCAGGGGCGCCTCCGTCTGGCCGTAGTACTGCACCAGGCGGGGGCCCCAGACGTCGAGGGCCTGGGCGAGCACCGGCCCGGGCATCGGGCTCGCCCCGTACACCGCCGTCCGGAGGCTCGAGACGTCGGCGCGCTCGGCGGCGCCGGAGGACAGCAGCATCCCCAGCATGGTGGGCACGAGGTTGATCTCGGTGGCCCGGTAGCGGGCGAGGGAGTCGAGGTAGCTGCCCGGGTCGAAGCCGGGCAGGACGGCCGCGGCGCCGCCGCGGATCCAGTACGGCAGCACGAACGTGCCGCTGGCGTGGATCAGCGACGCCGCGTGCAGCATCACGGAGCCACGGCCGGGGGAGACCAGGTTCGCCAGGATGTTGGCGCAGATCGCCGCGTAGCTGGCCTGGGTGTGCACGACCGCCTTGAGCGAGCCGGTCGTGCCCGAGGTGTAGAGGACCAGCACCGGATCGGTGGGCTCGGCCGGCAGGTGCGGATCGGCGGCGCTGGCCTGACCCATCTCGTCGAGCAGGTCCAGGGTCTCCAGGTCGGCGGTCTGCCCCAGGCTCACCAGCCGCAGCCCGTCCACCCGGTCGGCGAGCTCCGCCGCGCGCTCTGTCTGCGCGGCTCCGTGCACGAGCAGCCGCACGCCCGTGGCGGTGAGCATCCGCGCCTGCTCGTCGACCGAGAGCCGGGCGTTGAGCGGCACCCGGGCGGCGCCGGCCTTGAGGCAGGCGAAGTCGATCGGCACCGACCACAGGCCGTTGTCGACCAGCAGGCCGACCCGGTCGCCGCGGGCGACCCCCAGCCCGATGAGCACGTTCGCCATCCGGTTGGCGGTGCCGTCCACCTCCCGGAAGGTCAGCGACGCGTCGCCGCTCATCACCGCCGTGCGGTCCGCGAACCGCCGGGCGCCCCGCCGCACCAGATCCACCGTCAACACCGGTTCCCACTCCCTCTCGCCGCTGGTGCGGGGCAACTTACAGTCCGTCCGGACGGTTTGGCAGCGCCTATCCTCTCCCGGTGAGCGAGCGACGGACCCAGGAGGAGCGGCGCGCGGGCACGCGGTCGCGCTTGCTCGCCGCGACGATCGACTGCCTCGTCGAGCACGGCTACGCGGGCACGACCACGCAGCGGGTGCAGGAGCGGGCCGGGCTGTCGCGCGGGGCGCTGCTGCACCACTTCGCCACCAAGGAGGCGCTGCTGGTCGCCGCCGTCTCGCACGTCGCCGACGCGCAGATCGGCCGGGTGCGCGCCGACGCCGGCGCCGGCCGGGTGCGCGACGAGGTGGACCTCCTGCACCGCGTGATGTCCGGACCGCTCTTCCTGGCGGGGCTGGAGCTGTGGTCGGCCGCCCGGACGGAACCGGTGCTGCGCTCGGCGCTCCTGCCCGCCGAGCGGCGGGTGGGCGCGGCCGTGCGGGAGCTGGTCGCCGAGCTCTTCCCGGGGGTCCCGCGGGACCGGGCCGAGATCGACGGGCTGCTCGCCCTCTACCGCGGGCTGGCCCTCACCAGCGTGCTGCGGGACGACGGCGACCTCGACCGGCGCGTCCTGCAGCTGTGGGTCGACCGCGTCCTCAGCACCCCGGCGCGGCCCGCGGGCTGAGTGCACCGGCCGGGCCGCGGTGAGCCTCCTGTGCAGGCTGCCGGCCAGCCCGCCGGGCCGGGAGCCGCGGGCTACGGTGGCCGCCATGGCGTCCGGATTCCGGGCGGCGGCTCCGCGGTGGGCCGTCGTGGGGGTGGTCGTCGCCGTCCTCGCGGCGTTGCCTGCGATCGTGGGTGCGCTGCCGGTCACCGACCCGGCGGTGCCCGCGGCCGAGCTGCGCGGGGCGGTCCTGGGCTCGGCGGACGTGGCCTACTCCGGGTACGCCGAGTCGGCCGGGGGGCTGGCCCTGCCGGTCACCGACCAGCTCGACTCGGTCGCCGACCTGTTCAGCGACCGCACCGAGATGCGCGTGTGGTGGCGGGGCCCCGACGACCACCGGGTCGACGTGATCACCACGGCCGGCGAGACGGGCATCCACCGCGACGGGCGGGGGACCTGGACCTGGGAGTACGAGCGGGCCACCGCCACGCGCGCCGTCGCCACGCCGTTCGCGCTCCCGGCGCCGCCGGACCTGCTGCCGACGACCCTGGGCCGTCGGCTGCTCTCCGAGGCCGCCGACGGGGAGCTGGCCCGCGTCGGTGCCCGGCGGATCGCCGGCCGGGACGCGCTCGGGCTGCGCGTGACCCCGGCGGAGCCGGCCTCGGCCGTGCGCCACGTGGACGTGTGGGTGGACCGGGCCAGCGGCCTGCCGCTGCAGGTGGTTCTCCTGGACGAGACCTCGGAGGTGCCGGCGCTGGACACGCGCTTCCTGGACCTGGAGCTGGGCGTCCCGGACGCCGCGACCACCGCCTTCGCCCCTCCGGCGGAGGCCCGCCTGCGCACCGCGGAGGACGGGGTGATCGTGCTGGAGGCCGGGCGGCGGCTCTCGCCGGTGCGCTTCCCTCCCACGGTGGCCGGTCTGCCGCGCCGGACGCTCGACGGGGCTCCGGCCGGCATCGGCCTGTACGGACGCGGGGTCACGCTGCTCGCCGTCGCCCCGGTGCCGCGCCGGCTGGCCGACGGGCTGCGCCGCACGCTGGCGCAGAGCCCCGAGGCCGTCACCGACGACACCAGCACCCGCATCGCGGCCGGCCCCTTCGGGCTCATGCTCGTCGACCCGCAGGACGCCGAACCGTACGTGCTCACCGGGACGGTGACCCTCCACGCACTGGTGGAGGCCGCCGCCGAGCTCCCGGTGCTGGGGCGGCAGCGGTGAGCGCCGTCATCGCGACCCGTGGCCTGGTCAAGCAGTACGGGCGGCTGCACGCCGTCGACGGGATCGACCTGGACGTGCGCGAGGGCGACGTCTACGGGTTCCTGGGGGCCAACGGCTCGGGCAAGACGACCACCGTCCGGATGCTGCTCGGCCTCGTGCTGCCGACGCGCGGAGAGATCGACCTGCTCGGCGAGCGGATGCCGCGCGCCGGCCGCCGCGTGCTCCCCCGGGTGGGCGCGCTGATCGAGTCGCCCGCCGCCTACGGCCACCTCTCGGGCCGGGAGAACCTCGCGCTGCTGGACGCCGCCGGCCCCGGCGGGGCGCGCCGCGACCGGCGCCGGCGCGTCGCCGAGGTGCTCGACCAGGTGGGGCTCGGGGGCGTCGGGCGCCGGCCGGTGAAGGCCTACTCGCTCGGCATGCGGCAGCGCCTGGGGCTCGCCGGAGCCCTGCTGCGCCGGCCCGAGCTCCTGGTGCTCGACGAGCCGACCAACGGGCTGGACCCGCAGGGCATCTCCGAGATCCGCGAGCTGCTGCTGGAGTTGCACCGCGGCGGGACCACGGTGTTCCTCTCCAGCCACCTGCTGGCCGAGGTGGAGCAGCTCTGCACGCGCGTCGGCGTGCTGGACCGCGGGCGCCTGGTGCTGCAGGACGACCTCGCCGCCCTCACCGCGCCGACCGGCGCCACCGTCGTCCGGACGCCCGCGCCCCAGCAGGTGCGCGCGGTGCTCGACGGTCGCGTCACCGCGGTGGACGGCGAGCGGGTGGTGGTGCGCGGCGGGGACCCGGCCGAGGTCAACGCCCTGCTCGTGCGCGCCGGCGTCCCGGTCACCGGCCTCGCGGCAGACCGCCCGACCCTCGAGGAGGTGGTGCTGGCGGCCGCGGCCACCAGCGCCGACCGGGTGGAGCGCGTCCGGTGATCGCCGTCGAGCTGCGCAAGCTGTTCCGGCGACCCCGCACCTGGGCGACGATCGCCGTCCTCAACGCGCTGCCGGTGCTCGTGGCGGTGCTGCTCGTGCTCACCGATCTGGCGCCGCGGCCGGGGGAGGGCCCGCCGTTCCTCTCCGCGGTCCTCACCAACGGCGCGCTCTACCCGCTGGCCGCCCTGGCGATCGTGCTGCCGCTGTTCCTGCCGATCGCGGTGGCGGTGGTGGCCGGTGACTCGGTCGCCGGCGAGGCCCAGGCCGGCACGCTGCGCTACCTGCTGGCCCGGCCGGCGGGGCGGACCCGGCTGCTGGTGGCCAAGCTCGTGGCGGTCCTCGCCTTCGTGCTGGTCACCGTGGTGGTGGTCGCGGCCGTCGGCTACCTGGTCGGGACGACGCTGTTCGAGGCGCAGCCGGCGGCGGGCACGTCGGTGTCGGGCACGTCGCTCAGCTCCGAGCAGCTGGCCCTCCGCACCGTGCTGGCGGTCGGCTACGTCGGGGTGTCGATGCTCGGCGTCGCGGCCTTCGCGCTCTTCTTCTCGACGGTCACCGACTCCCCGCTCGGCGCCACGATGGGGGCGCTGGCCGTGCTGGTGACGTCGTCGCTGCTGTTCACCCTCGACGCCGCCTCGCCGATCGCGCCCTACCTGCCGACGCGCTACTGGCTGGCCTTCGTCGACCTGTTCCGCGACCCGGTCCTCTGGCGGGACATCACCCGCGGGCTCGCGCTCCAGGCGGTCTACGTGGGCGTGCTGCTCGCCGCGGCGTGGGCCAACTTCACCACCAAGGACATCACCAGCTAACCGCCGAGTCGGGCGCAGTCGGCGCTGCCGAGCGCCACCGGCTCCCCGGCCGTGAGCTGCTCGAGCACGATCGCCTGCACCAGCGGGTCGCCGGGCAGCTGGCCGTGCCCGACCCGGCTGTCCGCGCAGACCTCCTGCACGGTCAGGTTGAGCGCGCCCTCGAGCCGCGCCGAGTCCGGCGGGGTGACCGTGCGGTCGAGCGTGGTCCACACCGACACCCAGCCCACCCCGTCCGGGGTCTCGTCACCCGCGTTCAGCCGGGCGAGGACGGGGCTGTCGGTGGCCAGCTGCCGGCACCCCTCCGGGCAGGAGGACGGCGCGAGCTGCCCGGCCAGGTCGGCGAGGCCGGTGCCGTGGTGCGGCGAGCCCAGGGTCACCACGCGGCGGGCCACCTCCGCGCCGCCGTCGGCCACCCACAGGCGGGCGATCACCCCGCCGGCCGAGTACCCGACGACGTCCACGCTCTCCTCGCCCGTGCGCTCCAGGGCCGCGCGGGCGGCGTCGTCGAGCGCCGCGGCCGCCTCGCCCAGGTCGCCGGTGCCGTTGCCGGGCAGCGGCACGACGGTGGCGTCGCGCCCGGCCTGCTCCAGCCGGTCGGCGAGCGTCCGCAGCGACGCAGTCCCCCCGCCGTAGCCGGGGACCAGCAGCACCGGCCCCGGGCGCGCCTGCGGGCCGGGTCCCTCGACGTCGGCGCCGCGGGTGGCCAGCAGCACGCCGAGGGCGACGACCGCGGCGGTGACCAGGGCGAGCACCGCGACGACCAGACGGCGGCGGGCGGGGGAGAGACCGGCGAGCACTCACCTACTGTCCCTGGTGGAGGCGCCGGCGCCAGCGGACGGCGCCGGTCGCGGGAGGGGGCGCCGTGCTGAGCCGGGAGGAGTACCTCGAGGCCTGGTCGCGCTGGCACGGCGACGCCGACACGTCGGCACCGCTCGTGCGGGCCTGGCTGACCATCGCCCACGCGCTCGCCCGTCCGCTGGCGGCGCTGCCCCCGGTCGTCGCCACCGCCGCCGGTGCGGTCGTCGCGGCCGCGGCCGTGCCCCCGGCCGCCGCGGGCGGCGCCTGGCTGGTCCTTGCCGGGGTGCTGGTGGGGCTCTCCGGCCTGCTCGACAGCCTCGACGGCGCGCTGGCCATCGGCACCGGGCGGGCCTCGCAGCGCGGGTTCGTCCTCGACTCGGTGGTGGACCGGCTCACCGAGGTCGCCTATGCGGCGGCGCTGTGGGTGGCCGGCGCGCCGGGCTGGCTGGCCGTCGCGTTCGGCGCGTTCTGCTGGCTGCCCGACTACCTGCGCGCCCGGGCCGGGCAGGCCGGCGTGCACCGGACCGGCCCCATCTCGCTGTGGGAGCGCCCGACCCGGGTGGCGATGGCCGGGCTGACCCTCGGCGGGGCGGGCGTGGTCAGCGGCCTGGAGGTCGCGGGGGTCGACGGCGCCACCCTCGCGGTCACCGCAGGTGCCGCCGCCGGGCTCCTGCTCGGCGTCGTCGGCACGGCGCAGCTGGGTCGCTGGCTCGGGGCCGAGCTGGCCGGGCCCGGCCAGGGCGACCGCCCGCCGTCGGGCTGACCCGCCGCTCCGACGGCGGCGCCGGCACGGTGCCCCTAGGGTGTGCGGTGCCCGATCCCCGCCGTTCCTCTCCCGTTCCCCGCCCGGTCCCCCCCGCGGCGCAGCGGCCCGAGGCAGCCCGACCCGGAGGAGCGCCTCCCGTGCCCGTCGTCGTCACCGGTTCCATCGCCACCGACCACCTGATGACCTTCCCCGGCCGGTTCACCGAGCAGTTCGTCGAGGGGCAGATGGAGAACGTCTCGCTCTCCTTCCTCGTCGACGACCTCGTCCAGCACCGCGGGGGCGCGGGGGCGAACATGGCGTACGGGCTGGGCCTGCTCGGCCTGACCCCCGTGCTCGTGGGGGCGGTGGGCAGCGACTTCGCCGACTACGAGGCCTGGTTGTCGCGCCACGGCGTGGACACCGCGAGCGTGCACTGGTCGGAGCTCAAGCACACCGCCCGCTTCGTGTGCACCACCGACGAGGCCAACAACCAGATCGCGTCGTTCTACTCGGGCGCGATGGCCGAGGCCGCGCGGATCGAGCTGGCGCCGGTCGTCGAGCGGGTCGGCGGCCCCGACCTCGTCGTCATCGGACCCAACGACCCGACCGCCATGGTGCGGCACACGCAGGAGTGCCGGCAGCGGGGCTACCCCTTCGCCGCCGACCCCAGCCAGCAGCTGGCCTGGGCCGACGGCGAGATGATCCGCGAGCTGGTGCACGGCGCGGAGGTGCTGTTCACCAACGAGTACGAGTCGGCGCTGCTGCTGCAGAAGACCGGGTGGACGGCCGACGAGGTGCTCGCCCGGGTCGGCACCTGGGTGACCACCCGCGCCGCCGACGGCGTCCTGGTGCGGCGGGAGGGCGAGGAGCCGCTGTCGGTGATCGCGGTGCCCGAGACCAAGCCGGTGGAGCCCACCGGCGGGGGCGACGCGCTGCGCGCCGGGTTCATCGCCGGCCGCACCTGGGGCCTCGGGCTGGAGCGGGCCACGCAGCTGGGCTCCGCCGTCGCGACCGCCGCGGTCGAGGTGATCGGCACCCAGGAGTACGACCTCCCGCGGCAGAGCTTCCTGGAGCGGTTCGCCGAGGCGTTCGGCGCCGAGGCCGCCGACGAGGTCGCCGCCCACCTGCCGGGCTGACCGCCGCCGGGATCAGGTTCCCTGATCGTCGCGGCGGCGCAGCGCCTGCCCGATCGACGGGTCCTCGGCCCACGTGCGGTGCGGGATCCGGGCGATCTCGCGCACCTCGCCGATCGTCGACCACTCGTTGCCGCCGAGCCGCGCCAGCGGCCGGAGGTGCTCGATCCGCGGCCGCCCGTCCCGCACGGCGTCGGCCCACACGCTGATGTGCTGCACCCGGCCGAGGACGACGGTGCTGTCGCCGAGGCGCAGGGTGGCGTGCAGGACGCACTCGATGGAGACCGGCGACTCCGCCACGCGCATCGCCCCCACCGTGTCCGCCGGCTCCAGCCGCACCCCGGCCTGCTCCGCCTCGCTGGTGTGCGGCGGGAAGTCGGTCGCGGTGGCGTTGACCTGCTCGAACAGCGGCTCCGGGGTGAGGTTCACGGTGAACTCGCCGGTGGCCTCCACGTTGCGCAGGGAGTCCTTCCGCCCCACGGAGGTGAACTGCACGACCGGCGGGTCGACGCAGGCGACGGTGTAGAAGGAGTGCGGCGCCAGGTTGTGCACCCCGTCGGCGGAGCGGCTGCACACCCACGCGATCGGGCGGGGGACGACGACGCTGTTGAGCACCCGGTAGAAGGCGCCGGGGTCCATCGCGGCCGGGTCGAAGGAGGTGCGCGGGCGCTGCTGCTCGGCGGAGGTCACCGGCCCATCGTCTCCGACGCCGCCGGCCGGGTCGCGTCGACGGGTCGGCCGCGCCACCGCAGCGTGCCGCGCCGCCGCTCCCGCACCGAGCGGAGCACCAGGGCGTCCAGGGCCAGCACCGACACCGGGTGGGCCAGCGCGTCGGGCCAGGCCCGCCCGCCGCTGACCCGCGCGCTGGCCACCCGGCCGGCCACCCCGGCCAGGTAGCCCACCAGCCCGGCGCGCGACCCGCGGACGGCGGCCAGCGGCGGGATGACGTAGACGGCGGTGAGCGCGGCCGCGGCGGCGAGCGCACCGGCCGGGGTCCCGCCCACCGAGGCCCACAGCGACTTCGCGTAGCCGTCGCGGACCGCGGCCCAGCCCTCGTACATGCGGCAGGCGGCGAGGCGGGAACCGTCGATCGGCACGCCCCGGCCGCCGGCGCGCTTGACCGCCCGGAGCAGGGCGATGTCCTCCAGCACCTCACCCCGTACCGCCGCGTGGCCGCCCGCGCGCGCGTACGCGCCGCGGCGCACCACGAGGAACTGGCCGTTCGCGGCGGCCAGCGAGGGGCGGGGCGAACGCTCGGCCAGCCGGAGCGGCAGCGTCGTCGTCCACAGCCACGGGGCCAGCGGCTGCACGAGGCGCTCGGCGGCGCCCACCGCGAGCGGCCGCGGCCACGGGGAGACGAGGTCCAGCCGGTGCTCGTCGAGCACCGCGACGGCGGCCGCGACCGCGTCAGGGAAGAGGCGGACGTCGGCGTCGACGAACACCAGCACCTCGGCCGCGGCTTCGGCCGCGGCGGCCCCCACGGCGCAGGCGTGCGGCTTGCCCAGCCACCCGGCCGGGAGCGGCGGTGCGGTGACCAGCCGCACCCGCGGGTCGGCCACGGCCCGGACGGCGTCGGCGGTGCCGTCGGTGGAGCCGTCGTCGACCACGACGACGCGGAGCCGCGCCAGCCCCCGCTGGTCCAGCAGCGCCTCCAGGCAGCCGGCGACCTGGTCGGCCTCGTCGCGCACCGGCAGCACCACCGTGACCGGGCGGGTCACCGGGGGCGGGTCGGCCGGCGGGCGGCGCAGCAGCGCGGCGTTCACCGCGGCGTGCACGGCGCCGGCGACCGAGGCGCCCGCCAGCGCGCGCAGCAGGCGCCCGCTCACCGTCGTCCCGCGCGCCGGTGCTGCACCGCGAGGACGGCCAGCACCGCCGCCCCCAGGCCCGCGCCCCAGGCCGCCGACCCGGGCAGGTCCAGCCAGCCCGCGTGGGCCAGCGCGCCGCCGAGGGTCATCCACGCCAGCGCGAGGAGCGGGGCGCCCGGCCCGGTGCGCGGTGGCCGGGCGGTGCGCTCGACCAGCAGGTCCAGCAGCGTCATGAGCACCAGCCCGGCCAGCAGCCAGCCGGCCAGGTTGGTCAGCGGCACGGTGTCGATGCCCGGCAGGCCGGGGCTCGGGTCGGCCCACGTCCAGTAGCCGGCCTGGACCAGTTGCGGGTCGAGGACGACGTCCCACGCCGCGAACACGGCAGCGGCCCAGGCGATGCGCGCCGGCCGCCGGCGGGACGCGCGCACCGGCCGCGCCAGCACCTCGCCGAGCAGCCAGCTCGGCCAGGCCATCATCAGCCACGCCAGCGGTACCAGGAACGGCACGCCGAGCAGGGTGGGGCCGAGGACGTCGCTGTACGTCCACGTGCCGTAGGGGTAGCCGGTGGCCAGCCCCACGGACTCGAACACCACCGAGGTGAGCACCACGAGCACGAGCACCCCGGCACCGGTCCGTGCGCCGCGGCTGAGGCCTGCGTGCGCGACCGACAGGGCGGAGCCGATCAGCACGATCGCCCACGAGACGGCGTCGCGGGAGGACCCCGACGCCAGCGGGTAGGCGATCGCCGTCGCGACCAGCGCCGCCACCAGGGCCCAGGGAACGACGCGGACGGCGGCGGGTGCGGGCGCCGGCGCGGTCGTCGTCATCGGCGTCCCCGGCCACGCACGCCCTGCAGCACCCGGCCGGCGACCGCCCGGGCGCGGGGGAGCGCGCGGCGGTCGGCGAGCACCGTGCGCGCCGCCGTCCGCCCGGAGTTGCCCGAGACGCCACCGCCGGGGTGGGTGGAGGCGCCGGCCAGGTAGAGCCCGCCCAGCCCCGGCACGCGGTAGCCCGACAGCCCCGGGGTGGGGCGGAGGGCGAACATGCTGGCCAGCCCCATCTCCACGTGCATGACGTTGCCACGGGGCAGCGACAGCTCCCGCTCGAGCGCCAGCGGGGTCTGCACGTAGGTCTCCCGGACCGAGTCCGCGAAGCCGGGGGCGTAGCGGTCGACGGCGGCCACCAGGCGGCGGGCCTCGGCGTCGGCCAGCGCGTCCCAGTCGCCACCGTCGGCCAGCGCGTACGGGTACCACTGACCCCAGACGGTGACCACGTGCCGCCCGGGCGGGGCCAGCGTCTCGTCGCTGGCGGAGAACGACATCGCCAGCGGCACCGGCTCGCGGGGCAGCCGCCCGGCGCCCCAGTCGCCGTGCGCGGCGGCGAGCTGGGCGCGGTCGGTGCACAGCAGCTGCAGGCCCTGGAGCGCCTCCGGGCCGGCGCCGGGGTAGGACGGCGGAGCGTCGGTCAGCGCCCGCACGACCAGCCCGAAACCGTTGCCCACGGGCGGCGCGGCGTCGGCGAGCACGGGCGGTGCGGCGTCCCCGGCCAGCTCCCGGGTGACCCCGATGTGGCAGGCGGCCACCACCGCGGGCGCCCGCACGACCCGGCCGGACCGGGTCTCGACGCCGGCGACCCGGCCGTCCTCCACCAGCAGCTGCGCGGCGCCGTCGCCGAGCACCACCCGGCCGCCGTCGTGCTCCAGCCGCCGGCGCAGGGCCTGCGTCAGGCCGCCGGAGCCGCCGACCGGGTGGCCCGGCGGGACGTCGTGCAGCAGTGCCACCCAGCCGACCATCGCGGCGGTGCCGGGCTCGGACATCGGCGGGCCGGACTGCGCGCCGAACCAGGCCAGCGCGGCCTTGAGCCGCTCGCTGGTGAACCACCTGTCCAGCAGCGCATCGCCGGAGCCCAGGAAGTCGGCGGCCAGCTCGCCGCCCGGGGTGCGCGGCCGCCCCTCGGCGGGCGCGCCCAGCGGCCAGAACGAGCGGAGCAGCCCGCCGGCCGACGGCGCCCTGCCGAACGACGCGACGACGGCGCGGCTGCGCGGCCCCCACACCTCGACGAACCGGCGGTAGGCGGCGGCGTCGTCCGGCCCGCAGGCGGCCTCGATGGAGGCGCAGGTGGCGTCGAGGTCGACGGAGAGGACGAGCGGCCGGCCGTCGGGGCCCGGGTCGCCGGGGGAGGGGGCGGGCGCGAAACCCCAGGGGTCGCAGTCGATGTAGCGGAGGCCGTGCTCGGCCAGCCCGAGCTCCTCGACGATGCCGCTGTGCCGGACGATCACGTGGGCGCTGGAGCCGCGGTCCACCCGCACCCCGGGCCAGCGCTCCACGGTGGAGACCGCCCCGCCCAGGACGTCGTCGGACTCGACGACCACCACGGACAGGCCCTCCCGGGCGAGGTAGCAGGCCGCCACGAGGCCGTTGTGCCCGGCGCCGACGACGACGACGTCCACGGGGTCGGGGGGAACGGGGCGGGAGGGGGAGGTGGTCACGACCGGGGGTTCGCCGCGGACGGGTCGTGCGGATGCAGCGGCAGCCGGGCGCCCAGGATCGCGAAGGGCCGGGAGTCGCCCGGGAAGTGGTAGCCGCGGGCCAGGTCGACGAAGCCGTCGGCGCGGTACAGCCGGAAGGCCTTGGTGTCGGCGTCCGGCGTGGAGAGCAGCGCGACCGGGTGCGGCAGCCCCTCGACGAGGGCGTGCAGCAGCTGCCGGCCCAGCCCCTGGCTCTGGGCGTCGGGGTGGACATGCAGCTCGCACACCTCGAAGGCGCCCGGCAGCCACTTCTTCGCCGTGCGGCGATCCAGCGCGGCGCGCACCTGGTCGTGCCACCACTGCCCCGGGGCGATCAGGTAGCCGTAGCCGAAACCGACCAGCCGTTCGCCCTCGGGGGTGCGGGCGAAGGCGCCCACCGCGCGGAACCCGGGGCGCTCGGTGTGCTGGACGGCGTAGCCGTACCGGCCGGCGACGATGCCCGAGTCGTAGCCCATGGCCAGCCCGTAGATGGCCAGCACCTCGTGCATGTGCTCGCGCATCCAGGGGGCGGGCAGCTCGAGGATCCGGGTGGCGGGGCGGGTGCCCGTCACGGGGCGACCGCCCCGGCGGTGTCCGGCGGGGGCGCGTCGGGCAGCGGGTCCCCGCCGACCGTGGTGCCGGTGCCGTCGACCAGGCCCCCGCCGACCTCGGCCGCGGTGCCGGCGGTGATGCGGAGCAGCTCGTCGTAGCTGGTGGGGAACACGGCGGCGGGGTGCCCCGCTGCGGCCCACAGCCGGTCGTAGCGGGCGAGCTCCACGTCCACCAGGGTGCCCAGGGGAGCGGGGTGCCCGACCGGGGCGACGCCGCCGATGGGCTGGCCGGTGTGCTCGCGGACGACCTCCGGCGGCGCGGGGACCAGGGAGCCGACGCCGAGCAGCGCGGCGACCTGGAGGACGTCGACGCGGTGCGCGCCGCTGGTGAGGACGAGCAGGGGCGCGCCGTCGGCGAGGAAGACCAGGCTGTTGACGATCGCGCCGACCGGGACGCCCAGCGCCTCGGCGGCAGCGGCCGCGGTGCGGACCTCCGCGGGGAGGGTGCGCACCTCACCCTCCGCGCCGGCCGCGGCGAGGGCCCGGGCGACGGCGGCCACCCGGGGGTGCTGGGGTGGGCTCATGCGTCGATCCTGCCACCGCCCGGGGGTGCGCGCGCCCGGCGGTGCACGTCAGCCGGGTGCGTCCGCCGGACCGGCCGGTCCGCGCAGCCCTCGGGAGGTCTGACCAGCGACAGCTGTCGTACCCCCGGCCTGGCGTGCAGCCATGGAGGGCGACGGCTCGTGCCCGCCCGGCGACGGCGTGCCGATGCCGCTGCGCCCCGGTGAGGTGGTGCCGCCGGCGTCGGACGAGTTCGAGCTGGTGTGCGACACCTGGTCGGCCGCCGCGCACATGGCCCGGGAGCACGCCCGGCAGGCGGCCGCGATCGCCGAGCTGGCACGCCGTCGGTCGGTGGAGCGGGATGCCGCCACGGCCCCCGCGGCAGGCCGGGGCCGGTACCGAGCGGCGCGGCCGGCTGCGCTCGCCGACGTCTCCGACGACTTCGTGTCCGAGCTGGCGACGATCCGCAACTGCTCGGAGGCCGAGGTCGGCCGCCTGGCCGCCGAGTTGATCCTGCTCACCACGACGCTCGCCGCCACGTGGGCGGAGATGTCCGCCGGACGGCTGAGCATCCGCAAGGTGCGGATCCTGCTCGACCTGCTGGGCGACGCCTCCGACGCCGTCGCCGCCGCCCACCGGGGGCTGTCCGGGAGGGCGCTCGCGTCCCGGTCGAGGCAGTACCTCCTGTCCCGGGCGAGGCGGTACCTCCTCCCGGGCGTGGCGGAACTGCGAGGCGAGAGGCCTGGGCGGGGCGTGCGTCCGGCTGCCCCGGTCCCGTGCGGCACACGGCTCCCGGGCGGTGCGCCGGGTGGCCGGACACGCCGCGCTCCGGCTTGACGAGGGGGGTGAGCTCCGGTCTACTGGGATCCGTTCGAACGAATGTTCGAACGATGTTCGGCCCGTCCTTCCCGGCTCTCTTCCCCGCCGGTGGGGTGGCGGGCGTGCGCGGGGCGAGGCGTGGGGAGGCTGTCATGGGTCGGGTGCTCGGTGAGGTCGTCGGTCGGGCCGGCGAGGAGGTGCAGGTCGAGCGCGGCCCGCTGGGCCCGGTGCAGTTCTGGCGTGGGCAGTCCCGGTACGTCGTGGGCGAGCTGCTCGACTCGTGGGTGGAGACGGCGCCGTGGTGGCTCCGGGACGCCGAGGCGGGCGGCGCGTCGGACGACCTGGTCGCGCCCCGCCAGGTCTGGCGTGTGGAGGCGGTGCGGGCCGGGCGGTCGCGCATGAGCTTCGCCGGCGTCTACGACCTGACGTGGGACGCCTCCGGCAACCGCTGGTGGCTCGTCCGGGTGCACGACTGATGGGCGCCGCACGCGCCGTGCCGGCCGGCCAGCTGCCGCTGCCCCCCGCGCTGCCCGCCGCGGCGGCCGGGCTGCTCCGCCAGGCCCACCGCGGCCTGGCGGAGGCGATCGCGGCCACCGATCCGCGGGAGCGGTACGCCACCGCCCACCTGGCTGCCCTCCGCGCCGCCGCCGCGGTGCTCGCCGCGCGCACCCGCCCCGAGGGCGGCCGCCGGCGGCCGCGCAGCGCCTGGGTCCTGCTCGGGGACGTCGCGCCCGAGCTGGGGGAGTGGGCCACCTTCTTCGCCGCCGGTGCGGCCAAGCGCGCCGCGGCGGAGGCGGGGCTGTCCCGGGCGGTCACCGAGCGGGAGGCCGACGACCTGGTCCGCGACGTGCGGGGCTTCCTCGCCGTGGTCGAGGCCGGGCTGGGCGTCGACGCGCTGCCCGAGCCGCCCCGCTACCCGCGGCCGCACGTGGTCGGCGGGTCCTCGTCCCGGTCCTCCCGGCGGTGAGCGACCCCTTCGTCCACCTGCACGTCGCGTCCGGTTACTCCATGCGGTACGGGGCCAACCACCCGGCCGACCTGGTGGCGCGGGCGGCCGAGCACGGCATGCCGGCCCTGGCCCTGACCGATCGGGACGGGCTCTACGGCGCGGTCAAGTTCGCGTTGGCCTGCCGGTCGGCCGGGGTGCGGCCGATCTTCGGGGTCGACCTGGCGGTGGCGCCGGCGCTGGGCACGAGCGTGCCACCGGCGCTCGCGCACGTGCTGGGGGAGGACCCGGCCACGGCCCGGCCCCCGCGGGCGCGGGCCGCGACGCCTCCACGCCGGTCGCCGGCCCGCGGTGGGGTGAGCGTCGACCCGCGGCTGCCCCGGGTCACCTTCCTCGCGCGCGACGGTGCCGGCTGGCGCTCGCTGTGCCGGCTCACCAGCGCCACCCACCTGCGCGGCACCCGCGGGGAGCCGGTGAGCTCGCTGGCGATCGCCGCCGAGCACGCCACCGGGCTGGTCCCCCTGCTCGGTCCCGGCTCCCCGGTGGGCCGGGCCCTCCTCGCCGGCCGGGCCGACCTGGCCGTCCAGCAGCTGGACGCCTGGCGCGCGGTCTTCGGCCCGGGGCTGGCGCTGGAGGTGGTGCACCACCGCGGCCGGGGTGACCGGCAGCGCGCGCAGGCCCTGCTCCGGTTCGCCGCCGAGCAGCAGGTGCCGGTGGTCCTGAGCAACGCGGTCCGCTACGTCGACGCCCTCGACGCCCCGACCGCCGACGTGCTGGACGCCGCCCGGCGGCTGGTCCCGCTGGGCGCCCGGCACGTCGACCGAACCACGGCCGAGGGCTACCTGAAATCGGGCAAGGAGATGGCCGAGGTCGCCGAGGACCTCACCGGCCCCGACCGGGACGCCGCCCTGCGGCTGCTCGAGCGCACCGCCCGGCTGGCCGAGCAGTGCGCCGTCGACCCGGCCGGCGACCTGGGCATCGGCAGCGTCCGGTACCCCGAGCTCGACGTGGTCACCACCCCGGCCGAGCGGGGCATGGGCCCGGCGCAGGTGCTGCGCGCCCGGTGCGAGGCCGGGCTGGGGCGGCGGGGCATGGCGCCCACGGCACGGGTGCGCCAGCGGCTGGAGGAAGAGCTGGCGGTCATCGACTCCCTCGGCTACCCGTCCTACTTCCTCACCGTCGCGGACGTGGTCGACCTCATCAAGAGCTTGAGGGTCCGGGCGGCGGCGCGCGGATCGGGCGCCGGCAGCCTGGTCACCTACCTGCTGGGCATCTCCGACGTCGACCCGCTGCGCTACGGGTTGCTGATGGAGCGGTTCCTCTCGCCGTTGCGCCACCAGCTGCCCGACATCGACATCGACGTGGAGTCCGCACGCCGGATGGAGGTCTACGACGCGGTCATCGACCGCTTCGGCGCCGACCGGGTCAGCTGCATCTCGATGATGGACACCTACCGGGTGCGCCACGCGATCCGCGACGTCGGGGCCGCGCTGGGCCTGCCGCCGGCGGAGATCGACGCCGTCGCCAAGGCGTTCCCGCACATCCGGGCCAACCAGGTGCACGCGGCGCTGCGCGACCTGCCCGAGCTGCGGGCCAGCCGGTACGGCTCGCGGCGGGCCGGCGGCACCGGCGACCTCGACCTGCTGTTCGACCTCGTGTCCCGGCTCGACGGGCTGCCCCGGCACATCGCGCTGCACCCGTGCGGGGTGCTGCTCTCCGATGCCACCCTGCTGGACCGCACGCCGGTGGAGAGCAGCTACCTCGGCTACCCGATGAGCCAGTTCGACAAGGACGACGTCGAGGAGCTGGGGCTGCTCAAGCTGGACCTGCTCGGCATCCGGATGCAGTCGGCGATCGCGCACGCCCTCGACGAGATCGAACGGGTCGACGACGAGGCGGTGGACATCGACGCGATCCCGCGGGACGACCCGACGACGTTCGAGCTGATCCGGAGCACCCGCACCCTCGGCATGTTCCAGATCGAGTCACCGGGGCAGCGCGAGCTGGTCGGAAAGTTCGGGCCGCGGACGTTCGAGGACATCATCATCGACATCTCGCTGTTCCGGCCCGGGCCGGTGAAGAGCGACATGGTCACCCCGTTCCTCATGGCCCGGAACGGCTGGCGCGACGCCGAGTACCCCCATCCCGACCTGGAGTTCGCCCTCGCCGAGACCGCCGGGGTGGTGGTCTTCCACGAGCAGGTGCTGCAGGTGGTGTCCCGGATGGCCGGCTGCACGCTGGCCGAGGCCGATGAGGTGCGCCGGGCGCTGGGAGAGAAGGACGCCCATCCCGAGGTGCGGGCGTGGTTCGTGCCGCGGGCGCTGGACGCCGGCTACCCGGTGGAGGTCGCCGAGCGGGTGTGGGAGGTGCTGGCGGCCTTCGGCTCGTTCGGCTTCTGCAAGGCGCACGCGGCGGCGTTCGCGCTGCCCACCTACCAGTCGGCGTGGCTGAAGACCCACCACCCGGCGGCGTTCCTGGCCGGGGTGCTCACCCACGACCCCGGCATGTACCCGAAGCGGCTGATCCTCGACGACGCGCGCAACTTCGGCATCCGGGTGCTCGGGCTCGACGTCAACGCCTCGACCGGCAGCTACCGGGTCGAACGGCTCGACGGCGAGGTGGACGACGTCGCCGGCGAGGACTCTGTAGTTGAGGTGGAGGTCGAGGGTTCCGGCTGGCGGCGCCCGGAGTGGATGCCCGCGGCGATGCCCGATCCCGCGCGGTACGGCATCCGGCTGTCGCTGGCCGACGTGAAGGGCATCTCCGATGACGAGGTGGCGCGGGTGGTCGCCGGGCAGCCCTACCGGTCGCTGAGCGATTTCTGGGCGCGCGCGTCGGTGTCCCGCCCGGTGGTCGAGCGGCTGGTGCTGGCCGGCGGGTTCGACTCGCTCTACGGGTTCGGGATGCGCGACCGGGAGGCCGGCCGGCCCACCCGCCGGCGCCACCAGGTGACCCGGCGCGACCTGCTGCTGCAGATCAGCGAGCTCGACCGGTGGAGCCGCAGCGGCGCCCGGGCGACCTCCGACGGGCAGCTCAGCCTGGACCTCATGGGGCTGGAGCTGCCCGAGGAGCTCACCGGCGAGTCAGCCGGGGAGCCGGCCGGCCCGGAGTGGGCCGAGGGCAGCGGGCTGCCCGAGTTCACCGACGCGGAACTGGTGCGGGCGGAGCTGGAGGTGCTCGGGCTGGACGCCAGCCGGCACGTCGTCGACTTCTACCGGCCGTTCCTGTCCGCGCTCGGCGCGGTGCCGGCCGGGGAGCTCCTCGGCTGCCGCAGCGGCAGCGAGGTGCTGGTCGCCGGGGTCAAGGTGGCCACCCAGACCCCGCCGATCCGGTCCGGGCGCCGGGTGGTGTTCGTGACCCTCGACGACGGCACCGGCTGCACCGACTCGACCTTCTTCGAGGACGCGCAGGGCCCCTACGCGGCGACGGTCTTCCACTCGTGGCTGCTGGTCATCCGCGGGGTGCTGCGCCGGACCGGACCGCGCGGTGTGTCGCTGCGGGCCACCGGGGCGTGGGAGCTCCCGGCGCTGCACGAGGCGTGGGAGGCCGACGGGCTGGACGGCGTCCGGGAGCTGATGGCTGCGCCGGGGGAGTACACCGAGCAGGCGATCGCCGGGGCCGCCGCCTCGCACGGTTCCCGGCCGGTGGTCGTGCGGCCGGTCCTCGTCCACCCGACCGGCTTCCGGATGTCGCCCTACGCCGACATCAAGCCCGCCGGCGACGAGACCAAGGTCGCGGCCCGCCGCGCCGCCGCCGGGCCGCCGCGGAAGCTCTGGCACTCCAGCCCCGGCAGTTCCGGCCACTGAGGCAGGGCCCTCTTGCCCCACCGCTCGCAGGTCCGCGGTGGGCCCGAAGGGCCCGGCGAGCGGGAGGACCGCGATGCCGATGTCGGAGGGGTACCGCTGCCCGCGCGGCAGCGCCTCCGACACGTGCCACATCCGGATCGGTCGCTCGGTCCGCGCCACGGCGACCTGCACCGGCAGCACGGCCACCGCCGCACCGAGGAGCACCAGACCCGCACCGAGGACGGTCGTCACGGCCAGGAGGCCGGCGGCCCCCACCCCACCGGGGACCGGACCACCCGGGGCTCCGCCGGCGTCCCGGCTCAGCCGTTGCCGCCCTCGGGCTCGGTGGCCTCGTCCACCTCCTGCTCGACCTCGTCCACGCCCTCCTGGATGTTCTGCTCCACGCCGTCGTCGACGACGTCGTCACCGCAGGCGGCCGTCGTGAGGGCGGCCGCGGCGAGGGCGAACGCGGCTGCGGTCCGGCGGAGCGTACGAGGGCGGGTGGAGCGGGCCATGGGATCTCCTCGTGGTAGGCGACGTCGACCTGCCACCAGTGCCCTCGGGGCGCCGGACGGTAAACGATCGGCGCGGTCGCCCGACCCGGCCGGGCCGGGCCGACAGGACGGCCCTGGTGACCTCCGACCTGCGCGTCTGTTCCCTCGCCCGTCCTGGTCGCCGGTGCCGGGGTGCACCCCGGCGCGGCCGCTCACCAGCGCTACGCCGATCTCGTGCGGCCTGCGTGGGCGGCGCCGACCGACCCGCCCGCCCACCGATGAGTCCGGCCCGCGGCAGGCGTCCAACGTTGCGACACCGGCGCCCGGCCGGCGCTCGGAGAAGGAGGAGGAACGCCCCCCATGCCCAAGCAGATCCCGTGCCTGTGGTTCGACGGCCAGGCCGAGGAGGCGGCGACGCTGTACACCTCGGTCTTCCCGAACTCCCGCATCGGCGAGGTCACCCGCTACGGCCCCGGCATGCCCCCGCCGATGCAGGAGGGCGACGTCCTGACCGTCGACTTCACCCTCGACGGCCAGGAGTACACCGCCCTCAACGGCGGCCCGCAGTTCCCGTTCAACGAGGCGGTTTCCTTCCAGATCATGTGCGCCGACCAGGAGGAGGCCGACCACTACTGGGACCGGCTGACCGACGGCGGGGAGGAAAGCATGTGCGGCTGGCTCAAGGACCGGTTCGGCGTCTCCTGGCAGGTGATCCCGATCGAGCTGATGACCCTGCTCCACGACCCCGATCCGGACCGCGCGCAGCGGGCGACCCAGGCGATGCTGCAGATGCGCCGCATCGACGTGGCCGAGATCCGCCGGGCCGCCGACAGGGTCGACGCCTAGGTGCAGCAGCCCGCGGCGCCCACCGGCGGGGAAGCGGTGGGCACCGCGGTCCGCCGCTAGGCTCCCGTGGGTGCCGACCGTTCCCGCCTCGCCCACCGCGGAGCAGTTGCCCGTCCGGACCGCTGCGGTGTGGGCCGCGCTCGACCCGCTGGTCAGCGCGGGAAGCGCCCTCCGCGTGCTCGACGTCGGCGGCGGCAGCGGCATGTTCGCCGTGCCCCTGGCCCGCCTCGGCCACAGCCTCACCGTCGTCGACCCCAGCGCCGACGCCCTCGCGACCCTGCGCCGGCGCGCCGAGACCGCCGGGGTGGGCGGGCGGGTGCGCGGCGTCCAGGGCGACGGCGACCTGCTGCACGAGGTGCTCGCCGACGACGGCGGCTACGACCTGGCCCTCTGCCACTCGGTGCTCGAGGTCG
This sequence comes from Blastococcus sp. SYSU DS0533, assembly GCF_054050775.1. Taxonomy (NCBI): domain Bacteria; kingdom Bacillati; phylum Actinomycetota; class Actinomycetes; order Geodermatophilales; family Geodermatophilaceae; genus Blastococcus; species Blastococcus sp. SYSU DS0533. The sequence goes on from NZ_JBJGZZ010000011.1 coordinate 56,523, forward strand.
TGGACGACCCCGCGGTCACCCTGGCCGAGATCGCCGGCGCGCTCTGCCCCGGCGGCCGGGTGAGCCTCGCCGTCGCCAACCGGGCGGGCGCTGTGCTCGCCCGCGCGATCGCTGGCCACCCCACCGAGGCCCTCGCGCACCTGCGCGACCAGGGCGCCGCCGGCCGTCCGGCCCGCCGCCGGTTCGCCCCCGACGACCTCCTGGCGCTCGTCACCGGCGCCGGCCTGGCCCCGGGCGCCTGGCGCGGGGTCTCCGTCGTGGCCGACCTGCTGGACACGGCCTCGGGTGCCGACCCGACCGCCGTTCGGGACCTGGAGCTCGCGCTGGCCGAGACCTCGCCGTACCGCGAGGTGGCCGCGGGCCTCCACCTGCTGGCGACCCGCGCGTGACCGCGGTGGGCGACGGCGCGCTGCCGCCCGACCTGCACCGGCCGGCCTACGGCGTCGCGACCCTCGCCGACGTGCTGCCCGGCGTGGCGGCGGCCCTGGGCACCCCCGTCCCGCGGGGTGACCTGCCCGGTGACCCGCTGGGCCTGGCCGACGCGCTGCAGGGCGCCCGCCGCGTCGCGGTCCTGCTCGTGGACGGCCTCGGCGCCGACCTGCTCCGGGCGCACGCCGGTACCGCCCCCACGCTGGCCGCCCTCGCCAGCCCGGCCGGCGTCCTCCAGGCCCCCTGCCCCAGCACCACCCCGGTCAGCCTGACCACCATCGGCACCGGCCTGCCCCCGGGTAGCCACGGCATCCTGGGTTTCGTCACCGACGTACCGGGGGAGGGGCGCACCCTCAACCACACCCAGTGGGCCGACGACCCCGACCCGGCCGACTGGCAGGCGCAGCCCACGGTGTTCGAGCGGGTCGCCGCCGGCGGGGCCGCGGTCACCGCTGTCGGCCCGTGGGCCTACGCGGGTTCGGGCCTCACCGTGGCCGCCTACCGCGGCGCCGGCTACACCGGGGCGGTCGGCCCGGGTGACCTCGTCGCGCTGATGCGCTCGGCGCTGGACGCCGGCCCCCGGGCGCTGGTGTACGGGTACATGGCCGAGCTCGACCTGACCGGGCACGTCCGGGGCGTGGACTCGCCGAGCTGGCGGGCGCAGCTCGCCCTGGTCGACCGGGTCGTCGAGCAGCTGGTCGAGGGGCTGCCCGACGACGCCGCGCTGCTGGTCACAGCCGACCACGGGATGCTCGACGTGCCCGCCGCCACCCGGCTGGACCTGGACGACGAGCCCGACCTCGCCGACGGGGTGCGGCTGCTCGCCGGCGAACCGCGCGCCCGCTACGTGCACACCGAACCCGGCGCGGAGGCCGACGTGCTCGCGCGCTGGCGCGGGGTGCTGGGCGACCGGGCGTGGGTGGTGGGGCGCGAGGAAGCCGTCGCCAGCGGAATCTTCGGGCCGGTGGAGGAGTCGCTGGCAGCCCGCATCGGCGACGTCGTGGCGCTCGCCCGCGGAAGCTGGGCCCTGGTCAGCCCCCGCCTCGAACCCGGGCCCAGCCGGCTGGCCGCCTACCACGGGTCGCTCACCGCGACGGAGCTGGCGATCCCGCTGCTCGTTGCCCGGGGGCGCGCCCTCCCCTGACCGCTCAGCTTCTCGAGAGCGAGCGGTGGTGCCAGGTGCGCGCCCGGCCGGCGGTGGTGGCCTGGCAGGTGAGCCGCACCGCCTCGGGGGAGGGTCGGCTCACCACGGTGACGACGACGGTGCTCCCCGCGTGGGCCAGCGTGACCGCCCACTGCTCCGCGGCCGGCTCGGCCGCGTCCTGCGGGACGACGCGGACCGGGGACAGGTCGTCGACCCCGAGGACGCCGAGCTCCTCCCGCGCGAAGTGCTGGGCCGCCTGCACCGGCGCGGCCAGCCCCGCCCGCCCGCGCAACCACGGCAGGGCCACCTCGCCCCGGTCGTGCGCGGCGACGACCAGTCCGCCGTCCCCCGGAACCTGCCCGTAGTAGAAGCCGTGGGGGAGCACCAGCATGTTCGCCGCGAAGCGGTCGCCGCCCAGGTGGCTGCACTCCCACACGTCGATCGGTCCGGGAGCGGGCAGGGCCCGGGCCAGCGGCCGACCGCGCAACGCGCAGCAGGCGTCGTGGCCGCCGTGCGTGCAGACCAGGTAGGTCGGCCCGCGTGCCGGCTCGCCCACCGACCCGTCCCACGGGGCGGAGAGCAGGTCGGAGTCGGCCGACCGCACGGACCACCAGAGGCCTTCCCGACCGAGCCGGCCGTCGGCGTAGGCCCAGCGCCGGCCGGAGTCGGCCAGCCGGTCACCCGGTCGGCGGACCAGGAGCACGCGCACGCCCTCCTGCTGCGCGCGCTCGCTGAGCAGCCGCGCCACCCGCGCGTCGAACCGCGACTGCAGCAGCGCCTGCCGCCCCCACGGCCCCGGCTGCTCGATCAGCAGCCACCGCGACACCGGGGCCGCCGTCGCCACCCCGGAGTCGCCCCGCTCGAGGGCCTGCACCGAGCAGCGGTTCCCGTCCAACCGGCCCAGCGGGCGGGCGGGGACGTCGGTGCGGCAGAAGTCGTCCTCACCCGCCGGGCCGGCCGGGGTCACGCCCCCCACCGGGTCACCGGGGCACCCCGGTGGCCGGCAGCTCCGCGTCGGGCACGGTGGCGATCGACTCGGTGACCAGCCGCCGGGCCAGCGTCAGCCGGTCCTCCGGGTCGAGGCCGGGCAGGTCGCCCACCTTGAGCTCACCCGCGCCGAGCAGCTCGGTCAGCGCCGCGCGCACCTCGCCCGGGAAGGTGTGGGTGCGCCGTCCGGCGAGGAGGGTCACCCGGCCGTCGGCGCCGTCCCTCAGCGAGCACCGCAACCGCCGGCGCAGGCGCAGCACGGAGTCCGGTCCGAGGGTCGCGGCCGCGGTCGACTGGGCCAGCGGTGCGACCGGTTCGGGACGCACCTGCGCCCAGGTGCGCTCGCGCAGCCGGTCGGCGACCTCGGTCGGGTCGACGCGGCCCAGCCACTCCTGCAGGCCGGCGATCACCGCCGCGACGTCGTCGCGCAGGGAGTCGGGGCGGCTCAGGTCGAGGCCCAGGGGGAGGGAGGTGCGCAGCGCGCGGTCCTCGGCCGCCAGCGTCCGCACCAGGTCGAGCGCGGACTCGGCGGCCGCCCAGCGGGTCACGGAGTGGATGCCGACGGTCAGGTGCGCGCTGATCTCGCCCAGCGCCTTGGCCGAGTGCAGGAACCCCCGCGGCAGGTAGAGGGCGTCGCCCGGGCGCAGCACCGCGTCGATCACGGGCGCGCGTTCGGCGGCCGCGGCGACCTCGGCCGAGCGATCGCTCCAGGGCTGGGTGCGCAGGGGGTCGGGAAGCACCGGCTCGTGGATGGTCCAGTGCTTCTCACCGGCCACCTGCAGCACGAACACGTCGTGGACGTCGTAGTGCGGGCTGAACCCCTGCGAGGACGGCGGCGTGATGTACGCGTTCACCTGCGTCGGGTGGCCCAGGTCGGCGGCCAGCTGGTCGGCGAACTCGATCAGCGGCGGCCAGAGCCGGTGCAGGCCCTGGAGGACGACGGTGCTCCCGTCGGCGAAGAGGCGCAGCACCGCGTCGGAGGAGACCTGGTCGGCGATCTCGGCGCCGGCCCCGCCCGAGGTCGTGAACCGCTTCGCGTCGACGACCGCGCCGTCCTTGGCGATGCGCAGGAACGGTGTGCGCAGACCACGTCGGGAGAGCAGCTCGTCGACGGCCGGCAGGTCCAGCAGGTCGGTGAAGGAGTTGCCGGTGTCCTCGGCGCGCGTCAGGAGCGGGCGCCGCGCCCAGTGCTCCTGGGCGAACCGCTCGGGAGCCATGTCCGTGCACCGCCGCAGGGCCGGGCGGGGCTGCAGCTCCGCCCGGCCCTGCGCGGTCGGGTCCTCGGTCAGGCCGAACCGTCCGCGCCGCCGTCGGCGCCGCCGTCGGCGCCACCGTCGGCGCCACCGTCCGCACCGCCGTCCGCACCGCTGTCGGCGCCACCGTCCGCGCCGCCGTCGTGACCGCCGGACGTGCCGGCCGCGCCGTGGTCGGCCGGGCCCGCGCTGCTGTCGGCCGGGCCGTGCGCGCCGCCGTCGGCGCCGCCGTCGGCCCCGCCGTCCGTGCTGGTCATCTCGTCGTCGAGCGCCATGGGCTCCTCCGCTCCTGTCGATCCGGGCCGCCGTGCGGCGGCCCCGGCGGGTGCAGTACCTCCCGTGCGCCGCGTTGACACCTGCGCCCGCCAGCGGTTCCCGCCTCCCCGGGTGGACCCCGGCCGCAATGTGACGATCAGGTCACGGCTGGCCGGACGGGGTGGGCGGCGTGGCCCGGAACGGGCACCCACGAGGGCGTGGGGCGCGACCCTGCGTCCCGTGCGGGGCAACTGCACGACGACCGGAGGAGACCACTCGTGACCGAGAGTCGTACGCGTACGGACACCACGTTCGAGGACAACGTCGTCCGCGAGGGGACGGTCGACCGGCCGGCCGGGGGGGCGACCGCGACGGGGCCGGTGGCTGGTCCCGCCGTCGCCGCCCCGCCCCGGCGCGACCGGGTCCGCTGGGGTCCGGTGTGGGCCGGTCTGATCGTCGCCGTCCCGACGTTCCTGCTGCTGCAGCTGGCCACGCTGGCCCTGGGCTGGTGGGACGTCGGCCCGGGGGCCACCGGGAACAACGCCGACTGGATCAGCGGGGTCAACGGGCTGATCGCACTGTTCCTGGGCGGGCTGACCGCCGGCGCCAGCGCGATCTGGCGCGGGTTCAGCGACGGGCTGCTGCACGGGATCCTGGTCTGGGCGCTGACGGTGGTATCCATCGTGTTCCTCACCCTGTTCGGCGGTGGCGCTCTGCTGGGCTCGCTCGCCGGCGTCGTCACCGACGTGACCGGCATCGAGCAGGCCGACCTGCCCGACGTCGCCGCGGGCCAGGTGGCCGACGTGGCGACCGCGAGCGCGAGCTGGGCCGTCCTGGGCCTGGGTCTCGGGATCACCGCCGCCGCGCTGGGCGGCGTGCTGGGCGCCAAGATGTGGCCCAGCCGCGAGGACGCCGAGCGGCAGCGGGTCGCGGTCGGCTGACAGCCGCCCGCACCGCTATCGTCGACCCCGGATCGAACGCTTGTTCGATCCGGGGTCGACGTGCAGGAGGGGTGGCGTGGGGCGGGACGGCGGTCGTGCGGAGGGCTGCACCGTGCTGCACGTCGACATGGACGCGTTCTTCGCCAGCGTCGAGGTGCGCCGGCGGCCCGAGCTGGCCGGCACCCCGGTGATCGTCGGCGGGGCGGGCAACCGCGGCGTGGTCACCTCGGCCACCTACGAGGCCCGCCGCTACGGGGTCCACGCGGCCATGCCCACCGCGCGGGCGCTGCGGCTGTGCCCGACGGCGACGGTCCTGCCGGGGGACATGGCGCTCTACGCCGAGGTGTCCCGGGCGGTCATGGCGCTGTTCCGGTCGATCACCCCGTTGGTCGAGCCGCTGAGCACGGACGAGGCATTCCTGGACGTCGCCGGTGCCGGCCGTCGGCTGGGCGACGCCGCGGAGATCGGCGAGTACCTCCGCGCCCGGGTCTTCGACGAGCAGGGCATCACCTGCTCGGTCGGCGTGGCCGGCACCAAGTTCGTGGCGAAGCTGGCCTCCACGCGCGCCAAGCCCGACGGGCTGCTCGTCGTCCGCCCTGCGGAGGTCATGGGCTTCCTCCACCCGCTGCCGGTGGGGGCGCTGTGGGGGGTGGGCCCGAAGACGGAGGAGACGCTCCTGCGGCTGGGGATGCGCACCGTCGGCGACCTCGCCCACGTGCCGGCGAAGACGCTCCAGCGGGCGCTCGGCGCCGCGGCCGGCGCCCACCTGCACGAGCTCGCGTGGGGGCGCGACCCGCGGCGGGTGGTCCCCGACGAGCCCGAGCGCTCGACCGGCGCGGAGGAGACCTTCGGCACCGACGTCGACGACCCCCGCGTCATCCACCGGGAGCTGCTGCGCCTGGCGGAGCGGACGGCGGGACGGCTGCGCTCGACCGGCTGGCTGGCCCGCACGGTCAGCATCAAGGTCCGCTTCGCCGACTTCACCACGATCACCCGCAGCCGCACCCTGGGCGCGCCCACCGACGTGGGGCAGGAGCTCTACGACACGGCCCGCGCCCTCTACGACGCCCTGGGGCTGGACCGGACCCGCATCCGGCTGGTCGGCGTCCGGGCCGAGCGGCTCGTGGAGGCGGGGTCGGCCCCCCGGCAGCTGGAGCTCGGTGCCCGCGAGCACGGCCGTCGGGAGGCCGAGCTGGCCGCCGACCGGGCCGCCCGGCGTTTCGGTGCCGGCGCGGTACGTCCGGCCACGCTGCTGGGCTCCTCGGGCACGTCCGGACGGCCGGGTCGCTGACCAGGGCGGATGCGCCAGGGGGTGCACCCGGAGGAGTGATCGACGGACGCGCCCGGCGGGTCGCCGCGGCGTCGCCTTTCGCCGCGTGCAATCGGCTCGTATCCTCGGAGACACCGTCGGCGGGAGCCTCCGACGGAACTGGCTCCGCCCATTTGGAGGTCGACGTGCCGCTCTCCGAGCACGAGCAGCGTCTGCTGGAGCAGATCGAGCGCGCCCTCGTCGATGACGATCCGAAGTTCGCTTCCTCGGTCCGCACCGGCGATCGCCGTCAGAAGGCTCGCCGCAAACTGCAGCTCGGTGGGCTGCTGGTCGTGGTCGGCCTCGCCGTCCTGGTCGCCGGCGCGGTCGCCGAGTCCGTCCCGCTGGGGGTCCTCGGCTTCCTGGTCGCCTTCGGCGGTGCCGCCCTCGGGGTGCTGCACTACCGCGGGGCCACCGGTGTTGTCGAGGCGCCCGGCCCGGCCGGGCCGGGCGGCTCGACCGCGGCCGGCCGCGGCGGCCGGCGGGGCCGGCAGCCGATGAAGAACCGGCTGGAAGAGCGCTTCCGCCGCCGCTACGACCAGTAGCCCTCGCGCGCCGAGTTCCCGGCCGCCGTCCGCCCCGGACGGCGGCCGGACTCGTCCCGCCTCCACTGCGCGGCCCACGCCCGGACGCCCACCACGAGGGAGGCGGGCCACAGCAGCGCCCGCAGCCGCACCGACCGGGGGCGCGCCGCGAGCAGTCCCCGTCGGGCCGCCCGCAGCGCCACGCGCAGTTCGGTCGCCGGGGGCTCGCTGCCCGGCCGCCCGTAGCTGGCCGCCTCCTCCGCCCGGGCCAGCCGGCGCACCGCCGCCCCCGCGGAGTCCGCCGCCGGGCCGCCCGGGCCCCGGTCCAGCGTGCGGACGAGGGCTTCGGCCACGCGGCGCGGCGTCCACGACGGCTGCAGGTGCACGCCCAGGTCCGTCGCCGACGCGCGCAGCTCGGCCCAGGGTCCGGCGGCGCCGGCCTCCGCCAGCCGGCGACGGCGCTGCAGGGCGCGCACCCCGGCCGGCCCGGCCACGACCACGGCGACGAGCGCCAGCACGCCGGCGGTGACCAGCAGCGGACCGCGGTCGGTCGCGGCCGCCGCAGGCGAGGCCGCCTGGGGCACCGCCTCCGGCAGCCGGTCCGTCCGGGGCGCCGAAGGCTGCGGCGCCGCCGTCGGCGCGGGCACGGCCGGGCCGGCGTCGACCCGCTCCTCCGCCGTGGCCCGCGGTGACCAGGGGAGGTCGACCTGCCGGTCGACGGCCAGCGGGGTCGGGTCGAAGGGCACCCAGCCCACGCCCTGGAAGTACACCTCCACCCAGGCGTGCGCGTCGTCGCTGGTGATCACCCGGGTGCCGTCGGGCTCCACGTCCCCGGGGGTGTACCCCAGCGCCACCCGGGCCGGCAGCCCCGCCTGCCGCACCAGGACGGCCATGGCGCCGGCGTACTGCTCGCAGTAGCCCCGCTTGAGCCGCAGGAAGTCCACCAGGTCGTCACCGCTCGTGCCGGGGGCGGTGGAGAGGCTGTAGACGAAGCCGTTGGCGCGGTCGCTGAGGTACCCCTGGATCCGCAGCACCCGCTCGTACGGCGTCGCGGCGCCGGCCGTCAGCTCGGCGGTGAGCTCGGCGATCGCCGGGTCCAGCTCCGGCAGCGTCCCGAACCGCTCCTGCACCGGGTCGTCGGGCGGCAGGGGCTGGGCCCGCGAGAGCAGCTCCTCGGAGGGACGTGGCTCCACCGCGGTCACCCCGTAGGCCAGCCCCGCGCTCGTCACGCCCCGGCCGAACACCGTCCCGGTCGCCTCGTCGAAGCGCCAGGCGGCCGCCTCGCCGTCCACGCGGACCGACAGCGGGGAGGTGGGCACCGGGAGGAACCGGTCGTCGTGCTCCAGGACCTGCACCTCGGTGGAGACCTGCCGCGTCGGCTGGCCGTCCGGCAGCGGGGCGAGGAAGCCGTCGTCGGCCACCGACGTCTCGCCGTCGAGGTTGCTCAGCGACCAGCCCTCGGCCGGCTCGTACTCGTCGAGGGCGACGGCGCGCAGGTAGCCGGGGTCCGCGACCGAGCTGCCCAGGCGCAGCAGCGGGACGGGCTCGGGCAGGGTCAGCTGCCCGCGCAGCTCCGCGGCCGGGTCCAGGGAGGTGCCCGTGGCCGATCCGGTCCCGCCGCCGAGCCCGGTGGCGAACGAGCCCTCGGGGAGGATGGGCACCGCGGTGCCGAGGAGCGCGCCGGCCGCCACCGCGACCGCGCCGATCCGCACGGCGGTCCCTGCCCCACCGGCGGGGCCCGGCAGCTCCCGGCGCTGGTCGGCCCACAGCAGGACGGCGAAGCCGGTGGCCGGCCCGACCAGCGCCACCAGGCCGATGCCGCCGGTCACCGTGGCCACCGGGACGCACACCAGGGGGAGGAGGGCCGCCCCGGCCACGGCCGCCTGCCGGCCGGCGACCGCCAGCGAGTCGACCACGACGGCGACCAGCCCGACGAACAGGGTGGTGAGCGCGAGCAGGCCGGTCAGCGGGAGGGCGGGGGTGGCCTGCTCGCGGATCTCGGCCGTGCCGGCGCCGAAGACCTCGCCGAGCCGGGTGATCGTCGTCGGGGTGGGCAGCAGCCCGGCCAGCGCGGTGTCCGGCACGAACACCGCCGCGAGCACGCACACCACGAGGGCGAGCTGGCCGAGCGGCACCGCCACGGCCAGCACCCACGGGGCGCGGTCGCCGGCGAACCGGGTCACCGCCGCGCGCAGGGCCAGGCCGCCGGCGAGGACGGCGACGACGACGGTCACCACCGGTGGCACCCAGGCCCGGGTGGTGAAGACGGGGGAGAGCGCCAGGGCGCCCAGCAGGGTTGCGGCGGCGGCGGAGACCGCGGTCCGGACGTCTGCGGGGCTCATACCGCGGTCCCCGCGGGCGTCCCGGTGAGCGCGGCCCACACCTCGCCGACGTCCTGCCCGGCCGCCGCGGTGGCGACCCGCCAGCCCGCCCCGGCGAGGACGGCGACGGCCTGGTCGCGCTGGACGGCCAGGGCGTCGCCCGCGGCGCCGGTGGCGCCGCGCCGGGCCCGCCCCGGCTCACCCCACGACGCGACGTCCAGCAGCACGGCGAGACCGGGCACCGGACCCTGGCGGAGCCGCACCAGCTCGGCGACGTCGTCGGGTCCCACCGCGCCCAGCAGGCAGACCAGGGGTCCGTCGCCCGCCGCGCGGCACGCCACGGGCACGGCGGCGGAGAGGTCGCGCGCCCGGGAGGGTCCCAGGACGGCCAGCCGGTCCAGGAGCTCGTCGGCACCGAGCGCGGCACCGGCGGGCCCCGCGTCCGGCACGTCGCTGGTGGTCACCACCCGCAGCCGCGTCCCCCGCCGGGCGAGGGCGACCCCGATGCTCGCGGCCGCCTCGACCAGCCACTCGAAGCTGTCGCCGGGCGGCGTCGGGTCGCCCGGCGGCCCCGTGATCCGCCGGCCCTCGTCCCAGGCGGGCGCGACCAGGTGCGCCCGCGCCCGGGTGTCCACCAGCAGGGTGCCCTGGGCGCGCCAGGGGGTCTCCTCGAGGCGCACCTTCAGGTCACCGGTGCGCGCGCTGGCCCGCCAGTGCACCTTGCGCATGTCGTCGCCGCGCCGGTACTCGCGGATGCTGACGTCGTCGTCGCCGTGGACGGCGAACGCGCGGTGCGCGCCGTCGCCGCCACCGCTGCCACCGCCGGGGCCGCCACGGCCCAGCGGCCGGACGCGGGGGACGACGACCAGCGGCGCCGTGTCCGACCCGACGGCGGTGCGTTCGACCAGCCCGAAGGGGTCCAGCACCCGCAGCCGCAGCGGCCCCAGCTGGTAGCGGCCGCGGTGCCGCCCGACCAGCCGGTACCGGACGGTCGTCGTGGCGCCGGGGGCGAGACCGGTCACGGTGAACCGGTGCGGGCGGCCGAGCGTCGCGGGCAGCTGCTCGGCCAGCAGCCACAGCCCGCCGCGGCGCACGTCGACGTTCTGCAGCCGCAGCTCGACCTCGGCCGGGGTGCCGCGGGGCACCCGCTGCGGGGCGACGGTGCGGCGGGTGGTGACCCGGAACCGCCCGCGCGCCACGGTGACCCCGGCGAGCAGGGGCAGGACGAGCACGAAGGCGGCGAGCTGGACGAGCGACCGCTCACCGAGCACCGCCCCCACCAGCCCGAGCGCGACGCCGCCGGCGAGGAGGCAGCGGCCACGGGACGTGAGCGAGCCCACGGCCCGGGCGGGACCGCCGCGCACCCTCAGCGCCCGCGGAGGACCGGGACGGATGACACCAGCGCGGCCACGACCTGCTCGGCGGTGCGCCGGGCGACCACCGCCTCGCCGGCGAGCAGCAGCCGGTGGGCGAGCACCGGCACGGCCAGTGCCTGGACGTCGTCGGGGAGCACGTGGTCGCGCCCCTCCAGGGCGGCGGAGGCACGGGCGGCGCGCAGCAGCTGGAGGCCCGCGCGCGGCGAGGCGCCCAGCCGGAGGTCGGGGGAGCGGCGGGTGGCCTCGACCAGCGCGACGACGTACCGGCGCACGGCCTCGGCGACGTGCACCCGGCCCACCGCCGCCACCAGCGACCGGACGAGGGCGGCGTCGGCGACCGGGCGCAGCGCGGTGAGCGGGTCGGCCGTCGAGCGGTCGTCCAGCATGGCCAGCTCGGCGGCCGGGTCGGGGTACCCCATCGACACCCGGGCGGTGAACCGGTCCCGCTGGGCCTCGGGCAGCGGGTAGGTGCCCTCCATCTCCAGCGGGTTCTGCGTGGCCATGACGAGGAAGGGCCGGGCCAGCTCGTAGCTGACGCCGTCGACGGTGACCTGGCGCTCCTCCATGCACTCGAGCAGCGCCGACTGCGTCTTGGGGGAGGCCCGGTTGATCTCGTCGGCGACCACGACGTTGGCGAAGATCGCGCCGGGCTTGAACTCGAACGCCCGGGTCTCCTGGTCGTAGACGGCCACGCCCGTCACGTCGCTGGGCAGCAGGTCGGGCGTGAACTGGATGCGCCGCACGCTCGCGTCGATCGACCCGGCCAGCGCCTTGGCCAGCGTCGTCTTGCCGACCCCGGGGACGTCCTCGATGAGCAGGTGGCCTTCGGCCAGCAGCACGACCAGCGCCAGCCGGACGACGTGGTCCTTGCCCTGGACGACGCGGCCGATCGAGGCCGCGATGCGTGCGCCCTCCGCGGCGACGTCGACCGACGCATCGGCCGTCCCGTCGGCGGACCGTGTCGCCTCCGTCACCGCTCCACCGTACGTGCCCCGCGAGCCCCCGTCCCGGTCCGCGATCACGGGACCCGGCGCGACGGCGGCGGGCCGGCGACGCGGGGTGGGGGCGGTGGGTCACGACACGGCCTCAAGTGGTGGCCAGTGGGGGCTAGTGGGTTACTGTGTCGGCCGGTGGGGAGGCAGGGTCCCGTCCGGGGGAGCTGCAGAGCCATGGGAGGACCGATGCAGGGGGTGATCCGGTGTTCGTCGGCAGCTACCAGTTGCGCCTCGACGAGAAGGGCCGGCTCGCCCTCCCCGTCCGGTTCCGCGACCAGGTGGCCGACGGCATGGTGATCAAGAAAGGCCAGGAGCGCTGCATCTACGGCCTGACCATGGCCCGGGTCGCCGAGCAGAGCGCCGCGATGGCCGCCATGGCCCCGTCCGACACCGCCGCGGCGCGCATGCGCGCCCGCATGAGCTTCGGGTCGATGGTCGAGCTGGAGCCGGACAAGACCGGCCGCATCACCATCCCCGCCGGCCTGCGGGAGTACGCCCACCTGGACCGCGACGTGGTCGTGGTCGGCGTGGACACCCGCTTCGAGATCTGGGACGCCGCGACCTGGGAGGCCTACGTGGCCGAGCAGGAAGCCGCCTTCGCCGACATGGAGAGCGAGGGGATGCCGACGCTGTCGTGATCCCGGGAACGCCCCACCCGCTCCCACCGGCCCCCGCGCCGCACCGTTCCAGCCGTCTTCCCCGCGGCTCGACCGGCCCGGGCCCCAGCCGCCTTCCCCGCGGCTCGGTCCCACGACGGAGGACCGCACGGACCGGCGGGCACCTGCCGGCCCCCGCCGGCGGGGGGTGACCCACCGGCCCCGCGGGGCCCCACCTGGCGCTCTTCCCCGACGCCAGGCGGACCCGCGGGGCCGGACACCCCCGTGGATCCCAGGTCCCGCCGCCCCACTCCGCTCCACCGGCCCCACCGCGCCCCACCCGGGCTGTGCGCGTCCCACCCACCCCCTGCGCCCCACCCCGCCCGATCCCGCGCGCCCCGCGGCCGCCGTCCCCCTCCGGCCGGCCACGGCGCGGCACCATCGCGGGCAGGCCAGCCGACCCGAGAGGCAGCAGACGATGAGCAGCACCGGACCTGCCGCGGCCCCCGGGCCGGCGCAGCCCCCGGTGCACGTGCCGGTGCTGCTCGACCGCGTCGTGGACCTGCTCGGGCCCGCCTGCGCCGCCGACGGCGCCGTCCTGGTCGACGCCACGCTCGGGCTGGCCGGTCACACCCTCGCCATGCTCGAAGCGCACCCCGGGCTGCGCGTCGTGGGCCTGGACCGCGACCCGGAGGCGCGGGCCGAGGCCACCCGCCGGATCGAGGCCGCCGGCCACGCCGGGCGGGTGACGGTCGTGCCCGCGGTCTTCGACGAGCTCCCCGACGTGCTCGACCGCCTCGGGATCGACGAGGTCCAGGGCGTGCTGTTCGACCTGGGCGTCTCCTCCCTGCAGCTCGACCGGCCCGACCGCGGGTTCAGCTACTCCGCCGACGCCCCGCTGGACATGCGCATGGACCCCGGTGCGCCCCGGACGGCCGCCGACGTCGTCAACACCTACCCGCCGCGCGAGCTGGCCCGGGTGCTGCGGGTCTACGGCGAGGAGCGGTTCGCCTCCCGCATCGCCGCCGCCATCGACCGGGAACGCGCCCGCGAGCCGTTCACCGGCACCGCCCGGCTGGCCGAGCTCGTGCGCGAGGCCATCCCCGCGGCCACCCGGAGGACCGGTGGCCACCCCGCGAAGCGGACCTTCCAGGCGCTGCGCATCGAGGTCAACGACGAGCTCGGGGCGCTGGAGCGCGCCCTCCCCGCCGCGATCGAGGCGCTCGCCGTCGGCGGGCGCGTCGCCGTCATCACCTTCCACTCCTTGGAGGACCGGATCGTGAAGCAGACCCTGGCCGCGGGAGCGGTGGACCGCACCCCGCCGGACCTCCCGGTGCCGCTCCCCGAGCACGGCCCGGTGCTGCGGCTGCTCACCCGCGGCGGCGAGGCGCCCGGGCCGGAGGAGACGGCCGGCAACCCCCGCGCGGCATCGGCCCGGGTGCGGGCCGCCGAGCGCATCCGGCGGGCGGCATGACCCGCGCCGCCGCCGTGCGCACCAGCCCGTCCCGCACCGTGCCCGCCCGCACCGGGTCGACCCGCGCCACCGGCCCGGCGCCCCGCACCTCGCCGTCGGGGGTGCGCGGCACCGGCCGGGCCACGCCCCGCCCCGAGCTGCGGCTCGTGCCCACCGGTGCCGCCGCCCGGGCGCGCCGGCAGCCCCGCGACGCCGAGCGGTCGCGGAAGGCGCCGTTCGTCCTGCTGGTGGTGGGCCTGCTCGCGCTCACCACGCTCGGGCTGCTGGTGCTCAACACCGCCATCGCGGTCGACTCCCTCAAGGCGACCCAGATGCGAACCGAGAACGCCGCACGCGCGCAGGAGGTGCAGCGCCTGGAGCAGCTCGTCGTCGCCGGCGACACCCCCGCGGACGTGGCCCGGGCGGCCGAGGCCGCGGGGCTGGTCCCGGCCGGCGTCGCCGGCTACCTGGTGCTCGGGCGCGACGGGTCGACGGCGATGCGCGGCACGCCCGAGCCCGCGCCCGCGCCGGAGCCCCCGCCCGCGCCGGAGCCCGCACCCGCGCCCCCGTCCGGGGCCGGCCCCGCCCCCGAGGGCGGGAACTGACCCGTGGCCAGCAGCGTCCGCGGTCCCGGTGCCCGGACCCCCCGCCCGAGCTCGGCGGGGCGGTCCGGCGGCGGGCCGTTCGTCTCCCGCCGCGCCCCCGGCACCCGCCGCAGCACCGGGGCCGGCCTGTCGGTCGAGCAGCGCGGCCGCCGCAACCGGTGGGGCCTGATCGTCCTGGTCGCCCTGCTGGTGCTGGTCGTCGGGCGGCTGGTCGTGCTGCAGGGCATCGACGGCGCCGCCTACGCCAGCGCGGCGGAGCAGGACCGCCTGCGCACCATCCCGCTGGCGGCGATCCGCGGCCAGATCCTCGACCGCGACGGCAACCCGCTCGCCTACACGGTCGACGCCTCCAAGGTGGTCGCCGACCCGACGGTCGTCCGCGACCCGGCGCGCACCGCGCTGGCGCTGACCACCCTCCTCGACGTGCCCGTGCCCGAGCTCACCGAGAAGCTCTCCGAGGACAGCCGCTACGTCGTCCTGGCCACCCAGCAGGCCCCCGAGACGGCCGACGCCGTGGAGGCGCTCGAGCTCGCCGGCGTCTACCTCCGGGACGACCCGGTGCGGCTCTACCCGGTGGGCGCCGTGGGCGGACAGGTGGTCGGCTTCGTCGGGCGCGAGGGCACCGGGCTCGCCGGCATCGAGCAGGTCTTCGAGGAGGAGCTCTCGGGGACCGCGGGCCAGCGGACCGTGGAGGTCGGCAGCGGCGGGCACCCCATCCCGTCGGGCATCGACGAGGTGACCGAGGCCGTGGACGGCCGCGACGTCACCCTCACCCTCGACGAGGACCTGCAGTACGTCACCGAGGAGCGGCTGGCCCAGGCGTGCGGTGACGGCGCCACCACCCGGGCCTCGGCCGTGGTCCTGGAGGTCGCGACCGGGCGCGTCGCAGCCATGGCGTCCTGCCCCGGCTACGACCCCGGCAGCTACTCCACGACCGACCCGGACCTGCTGGGCAACCCCGTGGTGAGCGACGTGTTCGAGCCCGGTTCGGTCATGAAGGCGGTGACCCTCGCGGCCGCCGTCGAGGAGGGGCACGCCACCCCGGACCGCGTCATGACGGTCGACGGGCACATCGAGGCCGGCGACCGGGTGGTCACCGACGCCCACGACCACGACCCGATCGACTGGACGGTCACCGGCATCCTCGCCAAGTCCAGCAACGTGGGGACGATCATGCTGGCCCGCGAGGTGGGCGACGAGAAATTGGAGGAGTACCTGCGCGCCTTCGGCGTCGGCGAGAAGACCGGGATCGAGCTCCCCGGCGAGAGCCGCGGCATCCTGCAGGACTCCGCGGAGTGGAGCGGGGTGCGGGCAGCCAACGTGGCGATCGGCCAAGGCGTCTCGGTGACCACGTTGCAGATGGCCTCGATCTACCAGGCGATCGCCAACGGGGGCGTCCGGGTGGAACCCCGGATCGTGCAGTCCGTGACCGGCGCCGACGGCCGCGCCGCGGAGACCTTCGAGCCCGCCCGCACGCGTGTCGTCAGCGAGTCCACCGCCGAGCAGATGGCCTACATGCTCGAGGCGGTCGTCGGCCCCGGCGGCACCGCGCCGCTGGCCCAGATCGAGGGGTTCCGGGTGGCGGGCAAGACCGGCACCGCGCAGCGCGCCAATCCTGAGTGCAACTGCTACGCCGGGGGCGGCTACGTGACCACCTTCGTCGGCTTCGCGCCGGCCGACGACCCGCAGTACGTCGTCGCCGTGGACCTGGAGCGGCCCACCAGCTCCGCGGAGGGCGGGCAGGTCGCCGCGCCCGTGTTCGCCGACGTCATGCGGGCGGCGCTCATGGCCGACGGCGTCGTGCCCTCCGGCACCGCGCGCCCCGAGTTCCGCCTCACCGGCGCCCCCTGAGCCAGAACCCCGCTGCGCCCCACCGCTCGCACACCCGCGGCGGGGCCCTGCAGCGGCGCCCGGGCGCGGTGACGCCGTGCCGACATCCCCCGCCGGTAGATTGGAGCCCCGTGACCCCGACCGACCCCGGGACGGCCCCGCGGCCCACGGGGAACCGCCCGCTCCCGCTCGCCGAGCTGGCCGACCTGATCGGCCTCCCCGAGGGCCCCGGCGCCGACGTCCCGGTCTCCGGCGTCACCCTGGCCTCCGGCGAGGTGGGCCCCGGCTTCCTCTACGCCGCCCTGCCGGGCGCCCGCACGCACGGCGTGCGCTTCGCCGCCGATGCCGTGGCGCGCGGGGCCGTCGCGCTGCTCACCGACCCGACCGGCCGCGCGGACGCGCTGGCGACGGGGCTGCCGGTCTGCGTCGTCGAGGCGCCGCGCCAGGTGCTCGGCGCGGTCGCCGACCGGGTCTACGGCGAGCCCAGCCGGCGGCTCGCCGTCCTCGGCATCACCGGCACCAACGGCAAGACGACGACGAGCTACCTGGTCGAGGCGGGGCTGGCCGCCGCCGGCCGGGCCACCGGCCTGATCGGCACGGTGCAGGCACGCACCCGCGCCGCGGACGGCACCGTCACGGCGCTGCCGAGCATCCGCACCACGCCCGAGGCCCCGGCGCTGCACGCGCTGCTGGCCGGCATGGCCGACGCCGGGGTGGACGCCGTGGTCATGGAGGTCTCCAGCCACGCCCTGGTGCAGGGCCGGGTGGGCGGCGTGCGCTTCGCCGCGGCCGGCTTCACCAACCTGGGCCGCGACCACCTGGACTTCCACCGCGACATGGAGGACTACTTCCAGGCCAAGGCGCTGCTCTTCGACGGCCGTGCCGCGGCCGAGGTCGTCGACGTCGACGACCCGTACGGGCGCCGGCTGGTCGAGCGGGCCGGCCGCCCGCGCCCGGTCACCGTCGCCGTCAGCGACGGGGCGGCAGCCGACTGGACCGCCTCGGACGTGGCCACGGCCCCCGGGGGTGGCTCGACCTTCACCCTGCACGGGCCCGGCGGCCGCAGCTGGCCGGCGCGCCTGCGGCTGCCCGGGCGGTTCAACGTGGCCAACGCCGTGCTGGCCGTGGCGCTGCTGGACGCGGTCGGCGTCGCCGTCGAGGACGCGGTCGCAGGGCTCGCCGCGACCGTGGTCCCGGGGCGCATGGAGCCGGTGGACGCGGGGCAGCCGTTCGTCGCCGTCGTCGACTACGCGCACACCCCCGACGCCGTGCGGACCGCCCTCGCCGCCCTGCGCGAGGCGACCTCCGGTCGGCTGATCGCGGTCCTGGGGTGCGGCGGTGACCGCGACCCGGGCAAGCGCCCGGAGATGGGCCGGGTGGCGGCCGAGGGCAGCGACGTCCTCGTGGTCACCGACGACAACCCGCGCTCGGAGGACCCCGCGGCGATCCGGGCCGCGGTGCTGGCCGGTACCCGGGAGGTGCCGGCCGGCCGGCGCGCCGAGGTCGTGGAGATCGGCGACCGCCGGGCCGCGCTGGCGGCCGCGGTGGAGCTGGCCCGTGCGGGCGACACACTCCTCGTGGCCGGCAAGGGGCACGAGACGGGCCAGGAGGTCGCCGGCACGGTGCACCCGTTCGACGACCGCGCCCAGCTGCGCGAGGTCCTCGCCGCGTCGGGGACGCCGGCATGATCCGCCTCTCGCTGGACGAGGTGGCCGAGCTCGCCGGGGGCCGGATCGAGGGGCCGCCGGACGGCGCGGTCACGGGCACGGTGACCCTGGACTCGCGGGCCGTCGCCGCCGGGGACCTCTTCGTCGCCGTGGCGGGGGAGCGGGCCGACGGCCACGACTTCCTCGGCGCGGCGGCGGGCGCCGGTGCGGTCGCCGCGCTGGTCACCCGCCCGGACCCGGCGCTGCCGTGCGTCGTCGTCGAGGACACGGTGGTGGCGCTGGGCCGGCTGGCCGCCGGCGTGCACGCGCGGCTGACCGCCGGCGGCGTGCGCAGCCTGGCGATCACCGGCTCCTCGGGCAAGACGTCGACCAAGGACCTCCTGGGCCAGGTGCTCGCCACGGCCGGGCCCACGGTCAGCCCCCCGGGGTCCTACAACAACGACATCGGCCTGCCGCTGACCGTGCTCGCGGCCGACGCCGGCACCCGGTTCCTCGTCCTGGAGATGGGCGCCCGCGGACCGGGCCACATCGCCCGGCTGTGCCGGGTGGCCCGACCCGAGGTGGGCGTGGTCCTCAACGTGGGGTCGGCCCACCTGGGTGAGTTCGGCAGCGCCGACGGCATCGCGCAGGCCAAGGGGGAGCTCGTCGAGGCGCTGCCCGCCGAGGGCACCGCGGTCCTCAACGCCGACGACGCGCGGGTCCTGGGCATGGCTCCCCGCACCCGCGCGCGGGTGCTCACCACCGGTCGCGGTGAGCAGGCGGCGGTCCGGGCCGTCGACGTCGAGCTCGACGGGAGCGCGCGCGCCCGCTTCACGCTCGTCGCCGGCGGCGAGCGCCACCCCGTGGCGCTGCGGGTCGTCGGCGCGCACCAGGTCGACAACGCGCTGTCGGCGGCGGGCGCCGCGCTGGCGGTCGGCCTGACCCCGGCCGCCGTGGCGGCGGCGCTGTCCGGCGCGGAGCCGCGCAGCCGCTGGCGCATGGAGATCGACCGGCGCGCCGACGGGGTGACCGTCGTCAACGACGCCTACAACGCCAACCCCGAGTCGATGCGCGCCGCCCTCGCCGCCCTCGCCGGGCTCGCCGGGACCCGGCGCATCGCCGTCCTCGGGGGCATGGCCGAGCTCGGCCCGGACGCGGGCGCCGAGCACGAGCGGCTCGGCCGCGACGCGGTCGCCGCGGGGGTCGACCTGGTCGTTGCGGTCGGCGCCGATGCGGTAGGCATAGCCGGAGGTGCGTCCGCCGCGGGGCGGCGCGCAGGAGAGGAGTCGGTGCACGTGCCGGACCGGGCCGCTGCCCTGGCGTTGCTGCAGGAGGTGCTGCGACCTGGTGACGTCGTCCTCGTGAAGGCCAGCCGGGCCCACGGCCTGGAGCTCCTGGCGGCCGACCTGCTGGGTGGTGCCGCGCAGTGAGGAGCGTCCTCATCGCGGCGGCGGTCGGCCTGATCGTCTCCATCCTGATGACGCCGCTGGCCATCCGGGCGTTCCGCCGGCAGGGCCTGGGCCAGGAGATCCGCGACGACGGCCCCGAGAGCCACCTCTCGAAGAAGGGCACGCCCACCATGGGCGGCACCGTCATCGTCGGCGCCACCGTGATCGGGTACCTCGCCGCGCACCTGGTGTTCGTCGGTGAGTCCGGGTGGGGGTTCAGCGCCACGGGGCTGCTGCTGCTGTTCCTGATGGTCGGCATGGGCACGGTCGGCTTCCTGGACGACTACCTGAAGATCCGGCACCGGCGCAGCCTGGGCCTCAACAAGACGGCGAAGCTGGTCGGCCAGCTGGTCGTCGGCGTGACCTTCGCCGTCCTGGCGATCAACTTCCCCAACGACGACGGCGTGGAGCCCGCCTCCACCGTCGTCTCCTACGTCCGCGACATCGCGCCGCTGGCCCTCGGGCCGATCGCGTTCGTCATCCTGGCCTACCTGTTCATCGCCGGGTTCTCCAACGCCGTGAACCTCACCGACGGGCTGGACGGGCTGGCCGCCGGGGCCTCGGCGATGGTGCTCGCCTCCTACATCGTCATCTCCTTCTGGCAGTTCACCCACGACTGCGCCAACGAGCTGATCGAGGGCTGCTACACCGTCCGCGACCCGCTGGACGTCACCCTCGTCGCGGCGGCGGGGATGGGCGCGTGCCTGGGCTTCCTGTGGTGGAACACCAGCCCGGCGCGCATCTTCATGGGCGACACCGGCTCGCTCGCGCTCGGCGGCCTTCTCTCCGGCCTGGCCATCGTCACCCGGACCGAGCTGCTGCTGGTCGTCCTCGGCGGCCTGTTCGTCGCGGTGACGCTGTCGGTGATCATCCAGGTGGCGTTCTTCCGCGCCACCCGCCGCCGGGTCTTCCGCATGGCGCCGCTGCACCACCACTTCGAGCTCGCCGGCTGGACCGAGAACACCGTGATCGTGCGGTTCTGGCTGGTCACCGGCATGGCGGTCGCGTTCGGTCTCGGCCTGTTCTACGCCGACTGGCTGGGCTTCGTGGGCCTGTGACCGGGTCCACGTCGCCCGTCTCGGGGCGCACCGTCCTCGTCGCCGGGCTCGGCGTCTCCGGCGCGGCCGCCGCCCGGGTGCTGATGGCCGCCGGGGCCCGGGTGCTGCTGACCGACGCCGCCCGGCCCGGGACGGTCGACGAGCTCACCGGCGCGGGCGCGGAGTGGCTGGGTGCGGTGGACGAGCTCCCCGGCAGCGCGGACCTCGTCGTCACCTCCCCGGGCTGGCGCCCCGACGCACCGCTGCTCGTGGACGCCGCCGCGCGCGGGGTGGAGGTCGTCGGCGAGCCCGAGCTGGCGTGGCGGCTCCGCGGCGCCGGGCCCGACGGCGCCCCGGCGCCGTGGCTCGCCGTCACGGGGACCAACGGCAAGACGACGACGGTGACCATGCTCGAAGCGATCCTGCTCGCGGCCGGCCGCCGGGCCGTCGCCGCGGGCAACGTCGGCCGGCCCCTGGTCGAGGTGGTCACCGCCCGCGACGAGGACGGCGCCCCGTCCTACGACGCGATCGCGGTCGAGCTCTCCAGCTTCCAGCTGCACTGGTCCTCCTCGCTGGCCCCGGCCGCCGCCGCGGTGCTCAACGTCGCCGACGACCACACCGACTGGCACGGCTCCTTCGCCGCCTACCGCGACGCGAAGGCCCGCATCCTCGAGCGCGCTCCCGTCGCCGTCGCCGACGCGGGTGACGCCGTCGCGTCCGGCCTGGTGGCAGGGCACCCGCGGCCGGTGACGGTCACCCTCGGCGAGCCGGCCCCGGGCCAGCTGGGCGTCCGCGACGGCGTCCTGGTCGACCGCGCCTTCGCCGACGACCCGGCGGGGGAGGTGCTGCTCGAGCGCGACCGGCTGACGGTCCCGGGCCCGCACAACGTCGTCAACGCCCTGGCGGCCGCGGCCCTGGCGCGTTCGGTCGGGGTGCCGGCGGAGGCGGTGGCGCGGGGGCTGGCGGGCTTCTCCGGTGGCGCCCACCGCAACGCCCTCGTCGCCACGGTCGACGGCGTGGACTACGTCGACGACAGCAAGGCCACCAACCCGCACGCGGCCGGGGCGTCGCTCGCGGCGTACCCGCGGGTGGTGTGGATCGCCGGCGGGCTGCTCAAGGGCGCCGACGTCGACCCGCTGGTGGCCGCGGTGGCGCCCCGGCTGGCCGGAGTCGTCCTGCTCGGGCGCGATCGCGCCGTGGTGGCCGGCTCGCTGGCGCGACACGCCCCGTCGGTGCCGGTGGTGGAGGTCCCGAGCGGCGACGATGGCGGGATGGACGGGACGGGTGTGACAGCAGAGGCGACGATCACCCGGGTCGTCGCCGCCGCCGCCGGGCTGGCCCGGCCCGGCGACACCGTGCTGCTGGCGCCGGCGGCCGCCTCCATGGACGTCTTCCGTGACTACGCGCACCGCGGCCGCGCCTTCGCCGACGCGGTGCGCGCGCTGGGGGCGGGGCGATGACCACCGCGGAACGGCCGCTGCGCGAGGCGCGCGCCGCCCGCGGGCGCAGCCGCCCCGCGGCACCGCGCACCCCGCAGCGGCGCTGGACGGGCCCCGCCTGGCTCGACGGGCCGCTGACCAGCTGCCACCTGGTGCTGGGCGCCGCCGGGCTGCTGCTGCTCATCGGGCTGGTCATGGTCTTCTCGGCCTCCGCCATCGAGGCGGCGCTGGCCGACGAGCCGGCGTGGGCCCCCGGTGTCAAGCAGCTGGTGCTGGCCTGCATCGGGCTGGCCGCGATGGTGGTCGCGATGCGGCTGCCGGTGGGTCTCGTCCGGCGCTGGTCGCCGGTCGCGCTGCTCGTCGTGGTCGGCCTGCTGGTGCTCGTGCTCATCCCGGGCATCGGCCTGGAGCGCAACGGCGCCCGGCAGTGGATCCCGCTGGGCGTCACCGACTTCCAGCCGTCCGAGGCCGGCAAGCTCGTGTTCGCGCTCTGGGGCGCGCACGTCGTCGCGCTGCGCGAGCGCTACCTGACGACGACGTCGCTGCTCGTACCGGTGCTCCCGGTCTTCGTGCTGCTCTCGGGGTTGCTGATCCTCGAGCCGGACTTCGGCGGGGTGGTGAGCCTGGGCCTGGTGCTGGTCGGCCTGCTCTGGGCCGGCGGCATGCCGATGCGCTGGTTCGGCGCCTTCGCGGGCGTCGCGATCGCCGCGATGGTGGTCATGGTGCAGGCGGCGCCCTACCGCATGGCGCGGATCACCGCGTTCCTCGACCCCTTCGCCGACCCCGACCACACCGGTTTCCAGGCGATCCGCGGCATGTACGCGCTGGCCACCGGCGGCCTCTGGGGCGTCGGCCTGGGCAACAGCGCCATGAAGTGGAACATCCTGCCGGAGGCGGAGTCCGACTACATCTTCGCGATCATCGGCGAGGAGCTGGGGTTCCTCGGCTGCCTGGTGGTGGTCACCCTCTACGGCGTCCTGGCCTACGCCGGCTTCCGCATCGCCCGTCGCTCGGCCGACCGCTTCGTCCAGCTCGCCTGCGTCGCGATCACCGTGTGGCTCATCGGCCAGGCGACCATGAACATGGGGTACGTGGTGGGCCTGCTCCCGGTGACCGGTGTGACCCTCCCGCTGATCTCGGCGGGGGGCACCTCGCTGATCCTCACGCTCTTCATCGTCGGGTTGCTGGCCCGGTTCGCCCGCTCGGAGCCGGCTGCCATCGAAGCCCTGCGCACGGCCGAGCGGGGCCGCCTGGCCCGGCTGCTCGCGCCGGCCCCGACGGTGGCGGTGGACCAGGTCCGGCCCCGGCGGTTCCCCGCGGCCGACGCCCCCGAGCGCCCCGTCGTCGGCGGCGCCCGCACGCTGCTGCACGCCCGCGGCGCCGAGCCCCGCCGGTCGCCGGCGCCCGCCCCGGCCGCGCGGGCCGGCGCGCCGGCGCGGCCCCGCCCCGCCTCCCGGACGGGCGCGCCCCTCCGGGAGCAGGCGGGCACCGGCACCCCCCGCCAGCGGCCGGTCGCCCCGCGCGGCCGCCCCGGGAGCCAGCGGTGAGGGACGTCCGGTCGGTCGTCCTCGCCGGTGGCGGCACCGGGGGGCACATCGAGCCGATGCTCGCCCTCGCCGACGCCCTCCGGCGGCGCGACCCCGCGCTCCGGCTGACCTGCCTGGGCACGGCCCGCGGTATGGAGACCCGGCTGGTGCCCGCGCGGGGCTACGACCTGCGCCTGATCCCGCCCGTGCCGCTGCCGCGGAAGCCCACGCCGGACCTGCTGCGCGTGCCGGGCCGGGTGCGCCGCTCGGTGGCGGAGACGCGGGCGCTGCTCGAGGAGCTGCGCGCCGACGTCGTCGTCGGCTTCGGCGGCTACGTCGCGCTGCCGGCCTACCTCGCCGCGCGGCGGGCGGGGATCGGGCGGGCGGGGATACCGATCGTCGTGCACGAGCAGAACGCGCTGCCCGGGCTGGCCAACCGCATCGGCGCCCGCCTCGCGGCCCGTGTCACCGTGACCGTGCCCGGCACGCCGCTGCACCGCGGCGAGCACGTCGGCATGCCGCTGCGCCGGTCCATCTCCTCCCTCGACCGGGCGGCGCGCCGGGCCGAGGCCCGCGCCGAGTTCGGCCTGGATGCCGACCGTCCGACGCTGCTGGTGTTCGGCGGGTCCCAGGGCGCCGCCTCGCTCAACCGCGCCGCCGTCGGTGCGGCCGGCGCCCTCAGCGCGGCGGGCGTGCAGGTGCTGCACGCCCGGGGGCCGAAGAACACCGACGTCGTCGTGCCGGCGCGGGCAGCCGGCGAGCCGCCCTACGTCCTGGTCGACTACCTGGAGCGGATGGACCTCGCCTACGCCGCGGCCGACCTGGCGCTGTGCCGCTCGGGAGCGGTCACCGTCGCCGAGCTCTCCGCGGTGGGCCTGCCGGCGGCCTTCGTCCCGCTGCCCATCGGCAACGGGGAGCAGCGGCGGAACGCCCTGCCGGTGATCGAGGCCGGCGGTGGCCTCCTCGTGGAGGACGCCGACCTGGACCCCGCCTGGATCACCAAGACCCTGCTCCCGCTGCTCACCGACCCGGCCGCCCTGGCGGGGCTGGCCCGCCACGCCGCCGCGGCCGGCGTCCCGGACGCCGACGAGCGGCTGGCCGACATCGTCTGCGAGGTGGCGAGCACGTGAGCGCCGACTCCGTCGCGGCCTGGACCGGTCCGGTGCCCTCGCTGCCCGAGCTGGGGGCCGTGCACTTCATCGGGATCGGTGGTGCCGGCATGAGCGGCATCGCCCGCATCCTGCTGGCCCGCGGCGTGCAGGTGTCCGGCTCCGACCGCCGGGACGGCCCCACGCTGCTGGCCCTGCGTGCCCTGGGCGCGCGGGTCGAGGTCGGCCACGACGGCGCCCACGTGGGGGACGCCGCCACCGTGGTGGTCTCCACGGCGATCCGGGCGGACAACCCCGAGCTCGTCGCCGCCCGGGAGCGCGGGCTGCGCGTGCTGCCCCGGGCGGTCGCCCTGGCCGCGGTCATGGCCGGCCGGCGGAGCATCGCCGTGGCGGGCACGCACGGGAAGACCTCGACCACCTCGATGCTCACCGTCGCCGTCCAGGCGTGCGGTGTCGACGCCTCGTTCGCCATCGGCGGCAACCTGAACGAGTCGGGCAGCAACGCGCACGCGGGGGAGGGGGACGTCTTCGTCGCCGAGGCCGACGAGAGCGACCGCTCGTTCCTGCTGCTCTCGCCGTTCGCCGCGATCGTCACCAACGTCGAGGCCGACCACCTCGACAACTACGGCGACCTCGCGGCGGTCGAGGCTGCCTTCGACCGGTTCCTGCAGACGGTGGACCCCGCCGGCTTCGTCGTGCTGTGCGCCGACGACCCGGGCGCCGCCCGGTTGGCGGGGGTCCCCGGCCCGGCGCGGGTGCGCACCTACGGCACCGCCGAGGGCGCCGACCTGCGCATGCTCGACCTCGAGGTGGGCCGGGAGCACACCTCCTGGACCGCGGTGCTGGACGGCACCGAGCTCGGCCGGGTGCAGATCCGGGTGCCGGGCGAGCACATGGCGCGCAACAGCGCCGCGGCGCTGCTGGCCGGTCTGGAGCTGGGGCTGCCCGCGCGCGGCCTCGTGGACGGGCTGGCGCGGTTCGGCGGGGTGCACCGGCGGTTCGAGCTCAAGGGGACCGCCGGGGGCGTGCGGGTCTACGACGACTACGCCCACCACCCGACGGAGGTCGCCGCGCAGCTGCGTGCCGCCCGCGCGGTGGCCGGGGACGGGCGGCTCGTCGTCGCCTTCCAACCGCACCTCTACAGCCGCACCCAGGAGTTCGCCGAGGGGTTCGGCGCGGCGCTCGGCCTGGCCGACGAGGTCGTGGTGATGGACGTCTACGGCGCACGCGAGGACCCCGTCCCCGGCGTGACGGGCGCGATGGTGGCCGACGCCGTCCCGCTGCCCGCCGAGCAGGTGCACTTCGAGCCGTCCTGGTCGGCGGCGGGGCCCGCGCTGGCCGCCCGCGCGCGCCCGGGCGACCTGGTCATGACGATGGGGGCCGGCGACGTCTCCATGGTGGGGCCGGAGGTGCTCGACGCCCTCCGCGCCGGCGAGCCGGGCGGGGAGGGCGACGCGCCGGACGCCGGGCGGTGAACCGCACCGGCAGCACCACCCGCGATCGGACCCGGCGCGGCCGCGGCCCGGGGGAGCGCCGGTCCGCCGACCGCCGGAGCGCGCGGGTCACCCCGCTACCCGCCCGGCGTCCGGCGCGGCGGCGCACCCGGCAGCGCCGGTCGCTCCAGGCCACGGCAGCGCTGACCGTCGTCGCGGCGATCGGCTGGCTGCTCTGGCTGGGCCCGTGGCTCGCCGTCCGCACGGTGCAGGTGGACGGCACGGCGACCCTGACGGCCGAGCGCGTGCAGGAGGTCGCCCAGGTGCCCGAGGGGGCGCCGCTGCTCCGGGTGGACCTCGCCGCGGTCGAGGACCGGGTGGCCCGGCTGCCGCAGGTGCGCGACGTGCAGGCGGCCCGCGGCTGGCCGGACAGGATCGTGATCACGGTCGCCGAGCGGGTCCCGGTGGCGGTCGTCGGCCCACCCGGGCGGCGGTCGCTGGTCGACGCCGAGGGCGTGCTGTTCGACACCGTCACCGGTGACGCCCCGCGCGGCGTCGTGCCGCTGAGCGTCTCCGACCCGGCACCGGACGACCCGGCCACCGCCGCCGGCCTCGCCGCGATCCGCGCGCTCCCCGGGCAGCTGCGGGAGGACGTCGTGGAGGTCGCCGCGCCCGATCCGCAGTCGATCACCCTCACCCTGGCCGACGGCACGGCGGTGGTCTGGGGCGACGCCGGGGAGTCGGCGACCAAGGCGCAGGTGCTGGTCGCGCTGCTCGACCGGATCGACGACGGCGAGCTGGAGCCGGCCGACCTCGTCGACGTCAGCGCACCCGGCGCCGTCGTCCTGCGCTGACCCGGCCGTCCACCGGTCGCGCTCGGTGGCGGCGCGGGTGCGCACCGGCCTGGGACGGGGGGCCGCGCGACACGCCGTCGTGCGCGACACGCCCGACACGCGCCTGAGGCAGGGATCTTTCTGCGGATGCCCGCCGGCCGTGCCTGGATGACGGGATGAGACGTTCCCGGCGCGAGTCGTCACAGCCAGTGGTGCAGATGTGACCAACGGGTCGTCGGAGTCTGGTGCGATCCCCGTCCACCGACACGCCGACCCGGAGAGGGTGCTTGTAGCGCCTCTCGGCGCACACCTAACTTCAACCCCGTCGACCTGGTTGACATAACTGTAAGGCTGAACTTGAGGATGAGGGTCCAGTTGGGGAGCGCCGCATGACACCTCCGCACAACTATCTAGCGGTCATCAAGGTCGTCGGCATCGGCGGCGGCGGGGTGAACGCGGTCAACCGCATGATCGAAGTCGGCCTCAAGGGGGTCGAGTTCATCGCGATCAACACCGACGCGCAGGCCCTGCTGATGAGCGACGCCGACGTCAAGCTCGACGTCGGCCGCGAGCTCACGCGCGGGCTCGGCGCCGGTGCGCAGCCCGACGTCGGCCGGCAGGCCGCCGAGGACCACCGCGAGGAGATCGAGGAGGTGCTCAAGGGCGCCGACATGGTCTTCGTGACCGCGGGCGAGGGGGGTGGCACCGGTACCGGTGGGGCGCCCGTCGTCGCGTCCATCGCGCGCAAGCTCGGCGCCCTGACCATCGGTGTCGTCACCCGTCCGTTCGCCTTCGAGGGCAAGCGGCGCGCGGTGCAGGCCGAGTCGGGCATCGAGGAGCTGCGCAACGAGTGCGACACGCTCATCGTCATCCCGAACGACCGGCTGCTGCAGCTGGGCGACCGGAACGTCAGCGTGATGGACGCCTTCCGCACCGCCGACCAGGTGCTGCTCTCCGGTGTCCAGGGCATCACCGACCTGATCACCACGCCCGGCCTCATCAACCTGGACTTCGCCGACGTCAAGTCGGTCATGTCCGGGGCGGGGTCGGCGCTGATGGGCATCGGCAGCGCGCGCGGCGACAACCGTGCGCTGCTGGCCGCCGAGCAGGCGATCGCCAGCCCGTTGCTGGAGGCCTCGATGGAGGGCGCCCACGGCGTGCTGCTGTCCATCTCGGGCGGGTCGGACCTCGGCTTGTTCGAGATCAACGAGGCCGCCTCGCTGGTGTCGGACGCCGCGCACCCCGACGCGAACATCATCTTCGGCGCGGTGATCGACGACGCGCTCGGCGACGAGGTGCGGGTCACCGTGATCGCCGCGGGCTTCGACGGCGGTCGGCCCGACACGCGCAAGGACGGCGCGGCGGTGAGCAGTGCGCCGCAGGCCCCTCTCTCCACGGGGACCGCCTCGCCGTTCGCCGCGCGCCGCCCGGTGGCCGCCCCGCCGGTGGCCCCCGCGCCGCCCGTGGCGGCCCCGTCGACCGGCTCCGCGCCCGCCGCGGCGCCCGCCCCCGCGGCTCCGCCGGTGACGGGGGAGCGGCTCGCCCAGCAGGCCCCGCAGGCCTCGGGCGGCCGCACGGGGACCGGGGGTGGTCTCACCGTGCCCCCGCTGCCGCCCATCCAGGGGTCCGCGGGCAACGGCCGCCGGCCGCTGTCGAACGAGGACTTCGAGGAGGAGTTGGACATCCCCGAGTTCCTCAAGGGTTGAGGACCCCCTCGCCCCCCGCACCTCGCACGCTCGGCGCGGGGCCCTGCGAGGGGGCCTTCCAGCCAGGACGATGGCAGTAGTCTCCCGTCCCTATGGATACGAATCCGGCCGCTCCGTCGGCGGTGCGACCTCGCAGGGTCGTCACCGACCGGCGGGGCGGCCGTTCCCGTCCGCCTTACGACTCCTTCAACCTGGGCTCCCACGTCGGGGACGACCCCGGGGACGTCGCCGCCAACCGGGCCCGCGTGGCCGGGGAGCTGGTCGTCGGGGAGGACCGGCTGGTCTGGATGGACCAGGTGCACGGCACGGGCGTCGCCGTCGTCGACGGGCCGCAGGAGGGGCCGGTGCCCGCCACCGACGCGCTGGTCACCGCCACCCGGGGGTTGGTCCTGGCGGTGCTGGCGGCCGACTGCGTCCCCGTCCTCCTCGCCGACCACGAGGCGGGCGTCGTCGCGGCCGTCCACGCCGGCCGGGAGGGGCTCCGCAAGGGCGTGCTCCCGGCGGCCCTGTCGGCCATGGCGAGCCTGGGCGCCCGGGCCCGGAACGTGACCGCGCTGCTGGGCCCGGCGGTCTGCGGGGCCTGCTACGAGGTGCCCGCGGAGATGCAGCGCGAGGTGGCGCGGGTCGCGCCCACCGCCGCGGTCCCCACCCGGACCGGCACGGCGGGCCTCGACCTGCGGGCCGGGGTCGAGGAGATACTGCGGCGCGCCGGCATCCCCGAGGTCGTGCTGGACCCGCGCTGCACCGTCGAGGACCCCACCCTGTTCTCCCACCGCCGGGACGGCGTCACCGGCCGCCAGGCAGGCCTGGTCTGGCTCGGATGAGGACCAGGCCGTGAGCTCGCTCGCCGAGAACCTGCGCGCGGTGCGCGCCCGCATCGACCGGGCCGCCCGCGCCGCCGGCCGCGATGCCGCGACCGTGCGGCTGCTGGCGGTGAGCAAGACCTGGCCTGCCGGCGACGTGCGGGCGCTCGCCGCGCTGGGGCAGCACGACTTCGGTGAGAACCGGGTGCAGGAGCTCCTGGCCAAGGCCGGGGAGCTCGGCGCCGTCGACGTCCGGTGGCACTTCGTCGGCCAGCTGCAGCGGAACAAGGCCGCCGCGGTGGCCCGCACCGGGGCCGTCGTCCACTCCCTGGACCGCCCCTCGCTGGCCGCGGCGCTGGACCGGGCGGGCCAGGAAGCCGGCCGCCCCGTCGACGTGCTGATCCAGGTGGACCTGGGCGGCCCCGAGGGGGAGGTCGCCTCGCGCGGGGGGGCCTCCCCGCAGGACGTGCCCGCGCTCGCGGACGCCGTCGCCTCGGCCGCCGGACTGCGGCTGCGGGGTGTCATGGCGGTCGCGCCGCGCGGGGAGCAGCCGAGCCCCGCCTTCGCCCGGCTCGCCCGGATCGCCGAGCGCCTGCGCGCCGACCACCCCGGCGCGCTCGAGATCTCGGCGGGGATGAGCGGCGACCTGGAGGAGGCGATCACCGCGGGCGCCACGCTTGTGCGTGTCGGAACAGCGTTGTTCGGCGACCGCCCCCTACCCTGCGGTGAGTTCGAGCAACACCAGCCACGCGAGTCACAGCAGTCGCACCCGCCGCGCCAGGAACGGGCGGGCGGGGACGATGTGCCGACGGACGGGCAGACGCGACGCTGAGGACACCAGCAGAGGGGGAGGTCCGATGGCTGGAGCCATGCGGAAGATGGGGATCTACCTGGGGCTCGTCGAGGACGACGTGCCCCGCGGCTACGGCCGGTACGACGCCCGCCCGTCCGACGAGCTCGAGCACGACCGTCGCTACGGCCGGTACGACGACGACCGCTACGACGAGGACTTCGCCGACCGCGGCTACGCCGACCGCGGCTACGCCGACGACGACTACGCGGACGACTACGCCGACGACGCCCCCGCGGTGCCCCCCGCCCGCGACCCCGAGCCCCTGTCGGTGCGCCGTGTCCAGGCCCGCCCGCTCGGCCTTGCGCCGACCGGCGCCGGCGCCCCCGGCCCGAGCGGCTCGACCGGGTCCCGCGCGCTGAGCGCCACCAGCGGCCCTGTGGGCGCGGCCGGCCTCGCCGTCCGCGAGCCGGTGGCGGCCCCCGAGCCCGAGCCCGAGGCGGCTCCCGCCCCCGCCGCCAAGAGCTACCAGGTCGTCACGCTGCACCCGCGCACCTACAACGAGGCGCGCACCATCGGCGAGCGGTTCCGCGACGGCATGCCGGTCATCATGAACCTCACCGAGATGGACGACGCCGACGCCAAGCGGCTCGTCGACTTCG
The DNA here is from genome assembly GCF_054050775.1 of Blastococcus sp. SYSU DS0533. Classification (NCBI taxonomy): domain Bacteria; kingdom Bacillati; phylum Actinomycetota; class Actinomycetes; order Geodermatophilales; family Geodermatophilaceae; genus Blastococcus; species Blastococcus sp. SYSU DS0533. The sequence continues at coordinate 86,973 of NZ_JBJGZZ010000011.1, forward strand.
CTGCGGGCCTGAGCTTCGGACTGCGCGGTAGTATCGAGCGCGTCACGGCGAAGGTGTTCCTGCTCAGCCCGCAGGACGTCGCCGTCACCGCTGAGGACAAGGCGAAGATCCGCGAGGGCGGGTTCTCCGAGAAGTCCTGAGCGGCGCGCAGTGGAGTCGGCACCGGCTGGTGCCCTGATCGAGCGGGGCCTGTGTCTCTTTTCTGGCAGATCGTCTCGTCGGTGCTGCTCGTCTTCCTCGTGCTGCTCTTCGCGCGGTTCGTCGTCGACTGGGTGATGGTGCTGGCGCGCAGCTGGCGGCCCTCGGGTGCGGTCGCGGCCGGTCTCGAGATCGTCTACTCCACCACCGACCCGCCGCTGAAGGCGGTGCGCAAGGTGATCCCGCCCCTGAACCTGGGGTCCATCCGACTGGACCTCGGGTTTATGGTGCTGCTGATCGCCGTGGTGGTCCTCCGGAACGTCACGCTCGCACTTGCATGACAGCTGATACCCCCCGGGTCAGAGCCGTCGGACGGTGGTTCCGCGCCGCCGCTCCCAGCACGTCCCTGTTCCCGCCGTCCGACCTGAGGTGACCTTCGATGCCACTCACGCCTGCCGACGTGCACAACGTCGTCTTCAAGAAGCCGCCCATCGGCAAGCGGGGCTACGACGAGGACGAGGTCGACGCCTTCCTCGACGTGGTGGAGGCCGAGCTGGCCCGCCTGATCGAGGAGAACAACGAGCTGCGCTCCAGCGTCGGCCGGGCCGGCGCGCGTGCGGATGATCGGCCCGAGCCGCCGGCCCCCGCTCCGGCGCCGCAGCCGGCCCCGGCGCCGCCGGTGCAGCAGCCCCGGGAGGACGACAGCGCCCGGGCCTCGCGCATGCTGGCGCTGGCCACCGAGACCGCCGATCGCTACGTCAACGAGGCGAAGACGCAGGCCGAGCAGATGCTCAGCGGCGCCAAGACGAACAGCGAGCGCCTGATGACCGAGGCGCGCGCCAAGAGCGAGCAGATGGTCGCCGAGGCCAAGCACCGGGCCGACTCCATGATCGGCGATGCCCGCACGCGCGCCGAGACGATGGAGCGGGAGGCCCGTGCCAAGGCCGCCGCCCTCGACCAGGACGCCGAGCGTCGCCACGTCGAGGTCATGGGCGGCCTCGAGGAGAAGCGCAGCAGTCTGGAGCGCAAGATCGAGGAGCTGCGCACCTTCGAGCGGGAGTACCGCACGCGGCTGCGGTCCTACCTCGAGTCGCACCTGCGGGACCTGGACAGCCGCGGCTCGGCCGAGCCCGCCGCCGCCGGCCGGCAGAACCAGCACGCCAGCGCCTGACGCCACGCACGACGAAGGCCCCGGACCGTTCGGTCCGGGGCCTTCGTCGTGTCCGGGTGCGCGCGGTGGCCGGGGGGGTGACGTGCTGGAACGGCCTCGTCCAGGGGCCCGCCCCGAGCTCGCGAGGCATGGGTGGAACGAGGTCCTTCACCCCTTGACGCTCCCGGCGAGCAGGCCGCGCACGAAGAACCGCTGCAGGGCCAGGAAGACGATGAGCGGCAGGATGATGGAGACGAACGCGCCGGCCGCGAGCAGGTACCAGTCCGAGCCGCGGGTGCCCACCATGTCGGCCAGCCGCACCGTCAGCGGGGAGACGTTCTGGGCGCCACCGGCGAAGGTGAGCGCGACCAGCAGGTCGTTCCACACCCACAGGAACTGGAAGACGGCGAACGCCGCGATGGCCGGGGTGAGCAGCGGCAGCAGGACCTGGAAGAAGATCTTCACGTGGCCGGCGCCGTCCATGCGGGCGGCCTCGACCAGCGAGGGCGGGATCTCCTTCATGAAGTTGTGCAGCAGGAAGATCGCCAGCGGCAGCGCGAAGATCGCGTGCGACAACCAGATCGTCCAGAAGGAGCCGGCCAGCCCGCCGTCGACGTAGAGGCTGAGCAGCGGGATGAGGGTCACCTGGATCGGGACGATCTGCAGCGAGAAGACGGCGACGAACAGCATGTTCCGCCCGCGGAACGGCACCCAGGCGAAGGCGTAGGCCGCCAGCAGCGCCAGGGTGATCGGGATGATCACCGCCGGCAGGGTGATGACCAGCGAGTTGACGAACAGCGACGCGAAGTCGGTGCCGCCGTAGAGCACCTGGTTGTAGTTGTCCAGGGTGAACTGGGGATCGGTGATCGCCGTCCACCAGCCCGAGCGGCGGATGTCGAGCTCGGGGCGGAACGAGGTGATCAGCAGGCCGAGGATCGGCACGGTCCACAGGACGGCGATGACGATGGCGATCAGCGACGCGGCGGGGGAGGTGAGCCGCTTCTTGGCCCGTGCGGCCCGGGTGTGCGTCCGGCCGCGGGTGTCCACCTCCCCGGGCACCGGGGCCATGACGGGCGTCGTGGTGGTCATCGGATCTCCTCGGCCAGGCGCAGCTGGCGGACGTTGTAGGCGATGATCGGGACGACCAGCAGGAACAGCAGGACCGCCAGCGCGGCGCCGAGGCCGAAGTTGAACTGGCGGAAGGCCTGCGTGTAGAACTCGTTGGCCACGACGCTGGTCCCGAAGTTGCCGCCGGTCATGGTGCGCACGACGTCGAAGACCTTGAGCGTGACGATGGCGATCGTGGTGAGCACCACCACCAGCGCCGGGCGGATGCTCGGCACGGTGACGTAGCGGAACATCTGCAGGCCGCTGACCCCGTCGAGCCGCGCCGCCTCGATGATGTCGTCCGGGATCGCCTTGATCGCCGCCGAGAGGACCGTCATGGCGAAGCCGGCCTGGATCCAGATCATCACGACGATGAGGAAGAGGGTGTTGGCCGGCGCCGTCAGCAGGAACTGCTGGGGCTCCAAGCCGATCGAGACCAGCAGCTGGTTGAGCAGGCCGATCTGGTTCACGCCCGGCTGGTCGGGGCGGAACTCGTAGACGAACTTCCAGATGACGCCAGCGGCGACCATGGAGATGGCCATCGGCATGAAGATCAGCGCCTTGGCGAGCGACTCGAACCGGGTGCGGTCGACCAGGTAGGCGTAGACCAGCCCGAGGCCGGTCGTGATCACCGGGACCAGCAGGACCCACAGCACGGTGTTGAGCAGGACGGTCTGGAAGTTGTCCTGGGTGAAGACCGTCGCGTAGTTGTCGAAGCCGACGAACTCCGAGCCGTCCCGGTCGTAGAACGAGCCGCGGATGGTCGCCAGGGCGGGGTACACCAGGCCGACCAGCAGCAGGACGAACGTGGGGCCGAGGAAGCCGGCCACGACGACCCAGGTGGGCACCCGCTTGGGCCGGTCGACGGCGAACAGGATCCCGCCCATCACGACGGCGAACAGCAGGATCGCGACCACCATGAGGGCGATCTTGTGACCTGCGGTGTTCGCCTCCAGGAACCACTCCACCGGTGGCCACCTCCTTCCGACGGTGGACGCCGGGGGACGGCTGGGCTGCCGCCGTCCCCCGGCGTCCTGGCTGGTGGGCGCCCGGTCAGCCAGGTGGCTGCCGGGCGCCCGGTGTCACGACCGCGAGGTCAGGACGCGGGCCACGCCTGCTCGACGTCGGTGAGGACGGCCTCGGTCGGCTTGTCGTTCGCGATCCAGCTCGTGAGCTCGGTCCACAGGCGACCGGCCCCGATCTCGGCCGGCATCAGGTCCGAACCGTCGAACCGGAACACCGACTCCGGGTCCTGGAACAGCTCGGCGGAGAGCTGGTCCACCGGGGACTCGAGGTTCTCGATGTCCAGGCCGGTGTTGGCGCTGACCCAGCCCGGGCCGGAGACCTGGGCCTTGATGTTGGCCCACTCCGGGGAGGAGAGGTAGGTCTGGAACGCCTGGGTGGCCGGGTCGTCGTTGAACGCCGCGGTGAACTCGCCGCCACCGAGGACGGGGGCCGACTCGCCGTCGATGGGCGGCAGCGGGAAGGCGAAGACGTCGCCGTCCGGGCCGACCTCGGTGCCCTCCGGCCAGTTGGCCTGGTAGAAGGACGCCTGGCGGTGCATCCAGCAGCTGCCGTCGAGGATCGGCAGACCGGCGTCACCGAACTCGGTCGAGGCGATCGACTGCACCTCGCCGAGGCCACCGTTGACGAACTCGGGGTTCTTGAGGATCTCGCCGACGGTGTTCAGCGCCTCGACGATCTGCGGGTCGTTGAACGGGATCTCGTGGTTGACCCACTGGTCGTAGACCTCGGGGCCGGCCGTGCGGAGGACGACGTCCTCCAGCCAGTCGGTGGCCGGCCAGCCGGTGGCGTCACCGGAACCGATGCCCGCGCACCACGGCTTGGCGCCGGTGGCGGCGATCTCCTCCGACAGGGCGATCATCTCGTCCCAGGTCTGCGGGACCTCGTAGCCGGCCTCCTCGAAGGCGGCCGGCGAGTACCAGACGAAGGACTTGGCGTTGGCACCCAGCGGCGCGGCGTAGAACTCGCCGTCGACGCTGCCGTACTCCTTCCAGCTCTCGTCCCAGTACTCGTCGACGTTCGACTCGGTCTGCTCGGGCGCGGCCACGACGTCGCCGGAGCGGACGAGGTTGGCCAGCAGGCCCGGCTGCGGGATGAAGGCGATGTCGGGGGCGTTGCCGCTCTGGGTGCGGACGACGAGCTGGGCCTCGAACTCGCGCGAGCCCTCGTACTGGACGTCGACGCCGGTGCACTCCTCGAACGGCACGTAGGAATCGATGTGCGGCTGGTCCTCGGGGTCGACGATCGAGGTGTAGACGGTGACCGTCTCGCCCTCCAGGTCGCCGAACTCCTCGTAGGGCGCGCAGTCGATCTCCGCGTCCGCGGCCGCCGCGCCGCCGCCTCCGCCGTCGACCTCGTCGGCGCCGCACCCGGTGAGCAGGAGCGTCAGCCCCAGCCCGCCGGCCAGCGCCGCTGCGCCGCGTCCCCTCGCACGCTTGCTCATGTGGTCCCCTCCAGACTCGTGCGGCTCCGTCGCCGCATCGTGTGACCCGTGCCCAGCACCCGATCGCGGGTGCGGCCGCCACATCCGTCCGGCGACAGTAGCCGCGCGGGAGATCCCTGGTGGCAACGTTGCCGTAACGGTTGTGCAGCATCCGGGCGGTAGTGAGCCGTCCGGGTGCCGCTGCGCCGCGGAGCATATGGGAGCGCTCCCACGGTGTCCCGTCCTCGGCGCACGATCGGGGGAGGTTTCCGTCCTCACCGGGTGAAACGGCCGTGGCCGCGGGCGGCGTCATGGTGGTCGTGGGGCGCCCGGGCGTGCCACAGTGACGGCACCGCTCGGCGCAGGAAGGGACCCATGGCCGCCATCACGTTCGACCACGCCACGCTCGTCTACCCCGGGGCGACCCGCCCATCGGTGGACGCGCTGGACCTCGACATCGCCGACGGCGAGTTCCTGGTGCTGGTCGGCCCGTCCGGCTGCGGCAAGTCGACGTCGCTGCGGATGCTGGCCGGCCTCGAGGAGGTCACCGACGGCACCATCCGGGTCGGCGACCGGGACGTCACCCACCTCCCGCCCAAGGACCGCGACATCGCGATGGTCTTCCAGAACTACGCGCTCTACCCGCACATGACCGTCGCCGAGAACATGGGCTTCGCCCTGAAGATCGCGGGGGTGCCCAAGGAGGAGCGGCGGACCCGCGTCGAGGAGGCGGCCCGCATCCTCGACCTCGAGCCCTACCTGGACCGCAAGCCCAAGGCGCTCTCCGGCGGTCAGCGCCAGCGCGTCGCCATGGGCCGGGCCATCGTGCGCCAGCCCCAGGTGTTCCTGATGGACGAGCCGCTGTCCAACCTCGACGCCAAGCTGCGGGTCCAGACCCGCACGGAGATCGCCGCCCTGCAGCGCCGGCTCGGGGTGACGACCGTGTACGTCACGCACGACCAGGTCGAGGCGATGACGATGGGCGACCGGGTCGCGGTGCTCAGCGAGGGCGTGCTCCAGCAGGTCGACACCCCGCGGAACCTCTACGACAAGCCGGCCAACGTGTTCGTCGCGGGGTTCATCGGGTCGCCGGCGATGAACATCCTCCCGGTGTCGCTCACCGAGGGGGGCGCGCAGGTGGTGGGGCACACCGTCCCGCTGCCGCGCGAGGCGCTGTCCGCGCTGGCCCGCGAGGGCGGCACCACCGCCACCCTGGGGTTCCGGCCGGAGTCGGTGGAGTTCGTCGCCGCCGGCGAGGGCATCCCGGTCGAGGTCCTGATCGTCGAGGAACTGGGTTCGGACGCCTTCGCCTACGGACGGCTGGCCGCCGGGGAGGCCGGTGGTGAGGGCCGGCAGCTCGTGCTGCGGGCCGACCCCCGTCGCCCGCCCATGAAGGGGGAGGTCGTCCACGTCGCGATCCGCCCGGGCGAGGCGCACCTCTTCTCCGCGGAGACGGGGCTCCGGGTCACCCGGACCCCCGGCTGACACCCGCCGCACCAGGGGCGTCCACCGGGCGCCCCCGGCCGGCCGCGCCCTACAGTCCCTGCTGTGATCGTGATCGCCACGCTGCTGGTGCTCCTGGGCCTCGGGCTCTTCGTGGGCGGCCTGCTCACCGGCAGCACCGCGCTGTACTGGGCCTGCGTGGCGGCGTGCGTCGTCGCCGCGGGGGTCCTGGTCGTGGCGCGCCGGCAGATCGCCGCCCGCGTCGAGGCGCCGGTGGGGTCAGCCCCGGCGGGCGGCGCCGGGTCGACGGCGTCGGGCGCGCAGCCCGCTGCTCCGGCGACCTCCCCGGCGGACGACGTCCCGGCCGGTGACGCCGGCCCGGCGGCGACCGGGCCGGACCTCGCCACCGGTGCGACCGCGGTCCCACCCGCGGACACCCCGTCGTCCTCGCCCCCGCCGGCCGCCGAGGCGCCGGCCCGGGCCGCGGACGCCGAACCGGTGGCGGAGGAGCGCGGGGTCCCGGCCCAGCCGGCCGGGGCCCCGGTGGGCGGGAGCGGCGCGGCCGGCGCGCCGCCGGAGCTGCCGGATCCGCCGGTCGAGGAGGTCGAGGTGACCGACCTGCTGATCATCGTGGACCTCACCGACGAGGTGCTCGTCGTGGACGAGCACCCGCGTTACCACCTGCCCGGCTGCGTCCACCTCCGCGGCCACGAGCCCATCCCGCTGCCGCTGGACGAGGCGCGCACCGACGGCTTCACCCCCTGCGGGGTGTGCCGGCCCGACCGGCAGCTCGCCGACCGGGCCCGGGCCCGGCGGTAGGAAGACCCGGTCTCAGGCCTTCGCCACCCAGAAGCGCGAGCCCTCCGGACCCTCGACGCCCTCCCCGGCGCCGGGGGTGCCGGCGTGGACGGCGACGGCGAGGACCTCACCGGCGAGCTGCTCGGCGTGCTCGGTGAGCGCCTGCGCCATGGCGCCGCCGGCGGTCCACGAGAGCTCGATCCGGTCGCTGACCTCCAGGCCGCTGCCCTTGCGGGCCTCCTGCACCAGGCGGACCGCCTCGCGCACCAGCCCGGCCCGCTCCAGCTCCGGGGTGAGCGCGAGGTCCAGCGCCACGGTGAGCCCGCCGCTGCTGGCCACCGTCCAACCCTCGCGCGGGGTCTCGGTCACGATGAGGTCGCCGTCGGCGAGCGCGACCTCCGCGCCGTCGACCTCGACGGCCGCCGTGCCGGCCCGGTAGGCGGCCACCAGAGACGGGGCGTCGGCGGCGGCGACGGCCTTCGCCACCGCCTGCACCTGCTTGCCGAGCCGCCGCCCGACGGCGCGGAAGTCGATCTTCACGCTCACGTCGACCAGGTCACCGCCGACCGCGGCGAGCTCCAGCACCTCGGCCACGTTGAGCTCGTCGGCCACCTCGGCGACCAGGTCGCGGGGGAGGGAGCCCCATGCCGGCGCCGCCACCACGGCGCGCGCCAGCGGCTGCCGGGTGCGCACCTTCGCCGCGGTGCGGGCCGACCGGCCCAGCTCCACCAGCCGGCGGACCAGCGCCATCTGCTCGACCAGCGCGTCGTCGAGGGCGTCGGCGTCGACCTCCGGCCACGAGGCCAGGTGCACCGAGTCCGGCACCTCCGACCCGCCCGCCCCGCTCCTGCCCGGCACGACCGCGCGGTGCCACACCTCGTCGGTGACGAACGGCGTGAAGGGCGCCATCAGCCGGGTCAGGCCGTCGAGCACCTCGTGCAGCGTGCCCAGCGCCGAGGGGTCGCCGTCCCAGAAACGGCGCCGCGAGCGGCGGACGTACCAGTTGGACAGGTCGTCGACGAACTGCGCCAGCAGCCGGCCGGCGCCCTGGGTGTCGAACTCCTCCAGCGCCGCGGTGACGTCGCGGGTGACCGCGGCGAGCTCGGCCAGCGCCCAGCGGTCCAGCAGCGGGCGGTCGGCGCGGGCCGGCGCGGGGGCCGACGCCGGGTCCCAGCCGTTGGTCTCGGCGTACAGGGTGAAGAAGCTGGCGGTGTTCCAGTAGGTGAGCAGGACCTTGCGGACGACCTCGGACAGCGTCTCGTGGCCGACCCGGCGGGCCGACCACGGCGAGCCGCCGGCGAGCATGAACCAGCGGACGGCGTCGGCGCCGTGCCGGTCCATCAGCGGGATCGGCTCGAGGATGTTGCCCAGGTGCTTGCTCATCTTGCGGCCGTCCTCGGCGAGGATGTGGCCCAGGCAGAGCACGTTCTCGTAGGAGCTCTGCTCGAACACCAGGGTGCCGACGGCCATCAGCGAGTAGAACCAGCCGCGGGTCTGGTCGATCGCCTCGCAGATGAACTGCGCCGGGTAGGCGGCCTCGAACTGCTCCTGGTTGCGGTAGGGCGCGCCCCACTGCGCGAAGGGCATCGAGCCGGAGTCGTACCAGGCGTCGATGACCTGCGGCACCCGCCGGTAGGTGCCCGCCTCGCCGGGCCGCGTGAAGGTGACCTCGTCGATGAACGGGCGGTGCGGGTCCAGGTCGGAGAGGTCGCGGCCGGTCAGCTCCGAGAGCTCCGCCAGCGAGCCGACGACGACCATCCGCTGCGGGTCGGCCTCGTTGCGCCAGACCGGCAGGGGCGTGCCCCAGTAGCGGTCGCGGGACAGCGCCCAGTCGACGTTGTTGTTCAGCCAGTCGCCGTAGCGGCCGGTCTTGATGTTCTCCGGGAACCAGTTGGTCTTCTCGTTCTCGGCGAGCAGCCGGCCCTTGATCGCGCTGGTGCGGATGTACCAGGACGGCTGCGCGTAGTACATGAGCGGGGTGTGGCAGCGCCAGCAGTGCGGGTAGCTGTGCTCGTACCGGATCTCCCGGAACAGCACGCCGCGCGCCTGCAGGTCCTCGACCAGGGCGGGGTCGGCGGCCTTGAAGAAGTGCCCGCCGACCAGCGGCACCTCGGCGAGGAAGTGCCCCGTGGCGTCGATCGGGTTGACGACCGGGAGGCCGTAGCCGCGGCAGACGGCGAGGTCGTCGGCGCCGAAGGCGGGGGACTGGTGCACCAGGCCGGTGCCGTCGTCGGTGGTCACGTAGTCGGCCAGGACGACGAAGTGGGCGTCGCCCTCGGGGAACTCGACCAGCTCGAAGGGGCGCCGGTAGTGGGTGCGCTCCCAGTCGCGACCCGGGGCGCCGGCCAGCACCTCCGCGTCGTCACCGAGGACGGCGGCCAGCAGCGGCTCCGCCACCACCACCGGGACGTCGTCGGTGCCGGCGGCGCGGGCGACGACGTAGGTGACGTCCGGGTGCACCGCGACGGCGGTGTTGCTGGGCAGCGTCCACGGCGTCGTGGTCCAGATCAGCAGGTCGGCCTTGCCGGCCCACTCGCCGTCGAGGATCGGCAGGCGGACGTACACCGACGGGTCGGTGATGGTCTCGTACCCCTGGGCCACCTCGTGGTCGGAGAGGCCGGTGCCGCAGCGCGGGCAGTAGGGGGCGACCCGGTGGTCCTCGACCAGCAGGCCCTTCCCGTGGATCTGCTTGAGCGACCACCAGACGCTCTCGATGTAGCTGGGGTTCATCGTCCAGTAGGCCTGGGAGAAGTCGACCCAGTAGCCCATCCGGCGGGTGAGGTCGGCGAAGTCGGCGACGTGCTTCTCCACCGACTCGCGGCACCGGGCGTTGAACTCGGCGATGCCGTAGCGCTCGATGTCCGGCTTGCCGGCGAAGCCCAGCTGTTGCTCGACGGCGATCTCGACCGGCAGGCCGTGGCAGTCCCAGCCGGCGCGCCGGGGCACGTGCCAGCCCTGCATGGTCTTGAACCGGGGGAAGACGTCCTTGAACGCCCGGGCCTCGATGTGGTGGGTGCCGGGGCGGCCGTTGGCGGTGGGCGGGCCCTCGTAGACGTTCCACTGCGGGCGGCCCTGCGAGGCCTCCAGCGACCGGTCGAAGACCTTCTCGCTCTCCCAGCGCTCGAGGATGGTGTGCTCGAGGGCGGGGAGGTCGACCTGCGGGGGCAGCGCGGCGAAGGGACCGGTGGGAGCACTCACGGCACCCATTCTCCCCGAACCGGCAAACCGGTCCGGCGGTGCGTCCCCGGGCCCGGCCGACCCGCCGTCCCCCGGGCGCCGGCGGGACCCCGCGCGGCGGTACGGGAGACTGCCCCCATGGGGCGGGCAGGGTGAACACGACGGTCACCGTCGCGCTCGCCCTCGGAGCCGGCGTCGTGCTCCTCGCGGCCGTGGCCCTGCGCCTGGCCGACCGGCTCGGGCTGCCCAGCCTGCTGCTCTACCTGGCGATCGGCGTGGTCCTGGGCGAGAGCGGTCTGGGGATCCAGTTCGACGACGCCGAGCTCACCCAGACCCTCGGCGTCGCCGCGCTCGTCGTCATCCTCGCCGAGGGTGGGCTGACCACCCGGTGGGCCGACGTCCGGCGGGCGATCGGGCCGGGGCTGACGCTGGCCACGGTGGGGGTCGCGGTGAGCGTGGCGGTCACGGCCGGGGTCACGGTGTGGCTGCTCGACGCGTCCTGGGGGTTCGCGCTGCTGCTGGCCGCGGTCATCGGCTCGACCGACGCCGCGGCGGTGTTCGCGGCGCTGCGGCGGCTGCCGCTGCCGCGCCGGCTCGCCGCCGCCCTGGAGGCGGAGAGCGGCCTCAACGACGCCCCGGCGATCCTGCTGGTGACGACGCTGGCCGCCGTGCTCACCGACGCGGCCGCCAGCGCCTGGTGGCTGGTCGTGCTGCAGGTGGTCGGCCAGCTCGTCGGCGGCGCCGTCGTCGGCGTGGTCATCGGGCTGCTCGGCGCGGAGCTGCTCCGGCGGGTGGCGCTCCCGCTGGCCGGGTTCTACCCCCTCGCGACGCTGTCGCTCTGCGTGCTCGCCTTCGCGACCGCCACGCTGGCGTGGACCTCGGGCATCGTCGCGGTGTACCTCTGCGGCGTCGTGCTCGGCAACGTCGCGCTGCCGCACCGGACGGCCAGCATCGGCTTCGCCGAGGGCATGGCGTCGCTGGCGCAGATCGGGCTGTTCGTGCTGCTGGGGCTGCTGGTCTCGCCGCCCCGCCTGCTCGACGCGCTGGTCCCGGCCCTCGTCGTCGGCGGTGCGCTGCTGCTGGTGGCCCGGCCGCTGTCGGTCGTGCTGTCGCTGGTGTGGTTCCGGTGGCCGTGGTCGCAGCAGGCGTTCGTGTCCTGGGCCGGGCTGCGCGGCGCGGTGCCCATCGTCCTCGCCACGTTCCCCGTCACGGCCGGGGTACCGGGTGCCGAGCGGATCTTCGACACCGTGTTCGTGCTGGTCGTGGTGTTCACGCTCGTCCAGGGCTGGTCGCTGCCCTGGGTAGCGCGGCGGCTGCGGATCGGTGCGCCGATCGCGCCGCGGGAGATCCAGGTGGAGGCCGCGCCGCTGGAGGAGCTGGACGCCGAGCTCATGCAGATGCGCGTGCCCGAGGGCTCCCGCCTGCACGGCGTCTACCTGCCCGAGCTGCGGCTGCCCGAGGATGCCGCCGTCGTGCTCATCGTGCGGGGAGGCCGGGCGTTCGTGCCGGACGAGACGACCCGGCTCATGCGCGGCGACCAGGCGCTCCTGGTGTCGGCGCGCGCGTCGCGGCCGGAGGCCGAGCGGCGGCTGCGGGCGGTGAGCCGCGCCGGCCGGCTGGCCACGTGGCGCGGCGAGGACGGCCGGCCGGACGAGACCGACTGATGAAGGACCACCCTTCCCCCCACGGCTCGCGAGCTCGCCGCGGGTCCCTGGAGGGTGGCCGTTCCAGCACGTCACCGGGACCGCGGCGTGGGATCGTGACGGTCAGCACCTGTCTTCCCTCCGGGAGCGCGCCATGCGGTACCTCTTCCGACCACCGGCCACCGACGCGACCGGGTTGCTCTCGTTGCCGTGGGACAAGCCGCTGGAGGAGTGGGACGACGACCTCCTGCTCGACGTCCCCTCGCGCGGCATCTCCCGGCACGTCGTGCGCTTCGTCGCCGTCGAGGACCGGGTCTACGCGCTGAAGGAGATCGACGAGCGGCTGGCCCGGCACGAGTACGCCCTGCTGGCCCAGTTCGAGAACGAGGGCCTGCCCGCGGTCTCGGTGCTCGGCATCTGCGTCGACCGGCCCGACGACCAGGCGGCGATCCTGGTCACCCGCTACCTCGAGTACTCGATGTCCTACCGCTGGCTGTTCTCCGGGCCGCGCGGTGGGAAGTCGGCCGACCAGCTGCTCGACACGATGGTCGTGCTGCTCGTCCGGCTGCACCTGGCCGGCATCTTCTGGGGCGACTGCTCGCTGTCCAACACCCTCTTCCGCCTGGACGCCGGCACCTTCGCCGCCTACCTGGTCGACGCCGAGACCGTCGAGCGGCACCCGCGGCTCTCGCCCGGCCAGCGCCGCTACGACGTCGACCTCGCCTGCGAGCGGGTCGGCGCGGAGCTGCTGGACCTGCAGTTCGGGGGGCTGCTGCCCGAGGACGTCGACCCCATCGAGGTGGCCGAGGGCCTGCCGCGGCGGTACGAGTCGCTGTGGGAGGAGGTCACGCGCGAGGAGGTGTTCCGCACCGACGAGCAGCGCTACCGCGTCGCCGAGCGCCTGCAGCGGCTCAACGAGCTCGGCTTCGACGTCGGGGAGGTCGAGCTGCTCACCACCGACGAGGGCACCCGGTTGCGCGTGGAGACCCGGGTCGCCGAACCGGGGCACAACCGCCGCGAGCTGTTCCGCCTCACCGGGCTGGAGGTCCGGGAGCGGCAGGCGCAGCGGCTGCTCAACGACGTCCGGGCGTTCCGCGCCTACCTGGAGCAGAAGTCGGGGCAGCCGGTGCCCGAGACGATCGCCGGCCACCGCTGGCTCGCCGAGGTCTACCAACCCGTGCTGGACGCCATCCCCGAGGACCTGCGCGGCCGGCTCGAGCCGGCCGAGGTCTTCCACGAGGTGCTCGAGCACCGCTGGTTCCTGTCGGAGAAGGCCGGGCGCGACGTCGGGACGACGAAGGCCGCGCGCTCCTACTTCTCCACCGTGCTGCCGGGCACGCCGCGGGAGCTCACCACCCCCTCCGTCATCGCCGGCCGGGGATGAACCGCAGGTGACGGGCCGGTCGGCCGGTCGTCACGTGTGCGTCTCGTTCGGTTTGACAGCCCCTGGCGACGGTACGACGCTTCCTGCACCCCCGAGATCATCGGGCTGCACCGGACGCCAACGGAGGCGATGCGCGTGTCAGCGATCCCCGACAGCCACCCGGCCAGAGCTCAGACCAGGGCTCCCGTCCACGGCCGGGCCCGGCCTCGGCGCCGACTCGCGGGTGCAGCCGCCGGCGCGCTCCTCGCCTCCGGCCTCGCGGCCTGCGGCGGCGGGGGCGGTGGCGCTTCGACGCTGACGTGGTACATCAACCCGGACGCCGGCGGGCAGGCCGAGATCGCCGACCGGTGCACCGAGGAGGCCGGCGGCCGTTACACGATCGAGACGGCCCTGCTGCCCCGCGACGCGGCGTCGCAGCGCGAGCAGCTGATCCGGCGCCTCGCGGCCAACGACGAATCGATCGACCTGATGAGCCTCGACCCGCCGTTCATCCCGGAGTTCGCCCAGGCCGGCTTCCTGGCCCCGGTGCCCGATGACGTCGCCGAGCGGGTGACCGAGGGGGTCGTCGAGAGCGCCATCGAGGGCTCGACCTGGGACGACCAGCTGGTCGCGGTGCCGTTCTGGGCCAACACCCAGGTGCTCTGGTACCGGCAGTCGGTGGCCGACGAGGCGGGTCTGGACATGTCCCAGCCCGTGACCTGGGAGCAGATCGTGCAGGCGGCCGAGGAGACCGGCACGCTGGTCGGCGCCCAGGGAACCCGGGCCGAGTCCCTGACGGTCTGGTACAACGCGCTGATCGAGTCGGCGGGTGGCTCGATCATCACCGAGTCCTCGCCGGAGGACCCGGCCCAGATCGAGCTCGGGCTCACCTCCGAGGCCGGCGTCCGGGCCGCAGAGGTGATGAAGATGGTCGCCGAGTCCGAGGCGGCGGGCGCTGCCTTCTCGACGGCGAACGAGGACGCCACCGCCACCGGCTTCGAGGGCGAGTCCGGCGGCTTCCAGGTCAACTACCCGTTCGTCTACCCCCGCGCGCTGGACGCGGCCGAGGCCGGGACCCTCGACCCATCGGTCCCGGAGGACTACCGCGCGGCGATCTACCCGCGGGTGGACGAGGACACGCCGGCCGCCCCGCCGTACGGCGGCATCAACCTCGGGGTCAGCGCCTTCAGCGAGAGCCCCGAGCTGGCGTACGAGGCGGCGGAGTGCATCGTCTCGGACGAGAACCAGGCGTACTACTTCGTGACCAACGGCAACCCGGCGTCGTCCACCGCCGTCTACGACGACCCCGAGGTGCTCGAAGCCTTCCCGATGGCCCCGGTGATCCGGGAGTCCCTCGAGCTGGCCGCGCCCCGGCCGCAGACCCCGTACTACAACGAGATCTCGGTCGGCATCCAGCGCAGCTACCACCCGCCGTCGGGCGTGGACCCCGGCCAGACCGGCGAGGCGGCGACCGAGCTCATCAAGGCAGTCCTGGCGAAGGAGGACCTGCTGTGAGTACCACGACGCTGCCGCCGACCAAGAAGGACGAACCGGTCTCGGCGCCCAAGGCCCGGGCCAGCGACCGCGCGCGCAGCGAGCGGAAGCTGGGCTGGCTGCTGGCCGGGCCCGCGTTCGCGGTGATGCTCCTCGTCACCGCCTACCCGATCCTGCAGGCCACCTACGAGTCGCTGTTCGACTACCGGCTCACCGACCCGGAGAACCGCTCCTTCACCGGGCTCACCAACTACTGGGTGATCCTCACCGACCCGCTCTGGTGGCAGTCGATCGGCGTCACCGCCTTCATCACCGTCGTCACCGTGGCCGTGGAACTCGTGCTCGGCTTCGGGCTGGCGCTGGTGATGGTGAAGGCGCTGCGGTCGCTGCGGCCGGTCCTGCGGGCGGCGATCCTCATCCCGTACGCGGTCATCACCGTGGTCTCGGCGTTCGCCTGGCAGTTCGCCTTCGACATCCAGTCCGGGTTCGTGAACTCGTGGTTCGCCTGGCTGCCCGGCGTCTCGGAGAACACCGACTGGTTCGGCGACCGCTGGACGGCACTGCTGGTCATCTGCCTCGCCGAGATCTGGAAGACCACGCCGTTCATCTCGCTGCTGCTGCTCGCCGGCCTGGCACAGGTGCCCGAGGTGCTGCAGGAGGCCGCGAAGGTCGACGGCGCCACGAGGTGGCAGCGCCTGTGGCGGGTGACCATCCCGAACATGAAGGCGGCGATCATGGTCGCCCTGCTCTTCCGGACCCTGGACGCGTTCCGGGTGTTCGACAGCATCTTCATCATGACGGCGGGGGCGAACGGCACCGAGTCGGTGTCGTTCCTGGCCTACCGGCAGACGATCGCCCGTCTGGAGATCGGTCTGGGGTCGGCGGTCTCGGTGCTGCTGTTCCTCGCCGTCGTGCTCATCGCCTTCAGCTTCATCAAGCTCTTCAAGGTCGACCTGGCCCAGGCGCGGGGGGAGTAGCCCATGTCCACGCGGAACAAGGTTCTCTGGGGCGTCGGCGCGGCGATCATCGTCGTCTACTGCCTCTTCCCGATCGCCTGGATCGTCTCCGTGTCGCTCAAGGCGCCCAGCGACCTGGCCAACGAGAGCTTCCTGCCGAGCGAGGTGACCTGGCAGAACTACGAGCTGATACTCACCGGCGGTGCGAGCGACCTGTTCCTGCCGGCGCTGCGCAACTCCTTCGGCATCTGCCTGATCGCCACGGCGATCTCCTGCCTGCTGGCGATGTTCGCCGCCTACGCGATCGCCCGGCTGGACTTCCCGGGCAAGAAGCTGATCCTGTCCACGGCCCTGGCCGTGGCGATCTTCCCGGTCATCTCGATCGTCACGCCGCTGTTCAACCTCTGGCGCAACATCGGCCTGTACGACACCTGGCCGGGGCTGATCATCCCGTACCTGTCGCTGACCCTGCCGATCTCGATCTGGACGATGTCGGCATTCTTCCGGGAGATCCCCTGGGAGATGGAGCAGGCGGCGCAGGTCGACGGCGCCACCACCTGGCAGGCGTTCCGGAAGGTGATCGTCCCGCTCGCCGCACCCGGGGTCTTCACCACGGCGATCATCGCCTTCTTCATCGCCTGGAACGACTTCATCTACGGCATCTCGCTGACCTCCACGGAGGCGGCCCGCCCGGTGCCCGCGGCGCTCGGTCTGTTCACGGGTGCCTCGCAGTTCGAGGAACCGACCGGCGCCATCTCGGCGGCCGCGGTGATCGTCACCATCCCCGTGGTGGTCCTCGTCCTGCTCTTCCAGCGGCGCATCGTCGCCGGCCTCACCAACGGCGCGGTCAAGGGCTGATCGCCGTGACCCACCGCAGCTGCAGCACATCGACCCAGCGAGGGGACGAATCCTGATGGCCTCCATCGAGATGAAGAACATCGTCAAGCAGTACGGCGACGGCTTCCCGGCGGTGAACGACGTCAGCCTGGACATCGCCGACGGGGAGTTCATGATCCTGGTCGGCCCCTCCGGCTGCGGGAAGTCGACGCTGCTGCGGATGATCGTCGGCCTGGAGGACATCACCAGCGGCGACATGCTCATCGGTGGCAAGCGGGTCAACGACCTGGCGCCCCGCGACCGCAACCTGTCGATGGTCTTCCAGAACTACGCGCTGTACCCGCACATGACGGTGTACGAGAACATCGCGTTCCCGCTGCGGCTGTCCAAGACCCCCGACGACGAGGTCCGCCGGAAGGTGAACGAGGCCGCCGAAGTGCTCGAGCTCAAGGAGCACCTGGAGCGCAAGCCGGCCAACCTCTCCGGTGGCCAGCGCCAGCGCGTCGCCATGGGGCGCGCCATCGTCCGCGACGCCGAGGCGTTCCTCTTCGACGAGCCGCTGTCCAACCTCGATGCCAAGCTGCGCGGGCAGATGCGCACCGAGATCTCCCGCCTCCAGCGCCGGCTGGGCATCACCACCGTCTACGTCACCCACGACCAGACCGAGGCCATGACCCTGGGCGACCGGGTCTGCGTGCTGCGCAAGGGCAAGATCCAGCAGGTCGCCTCGCCGCGCGAGCTGTACGAGCAGCCGGTCAACCTCTTCGTCGCCGGGTTCATCGGCTCCCCGCCGATGAACTTCCTGCCGGCGACGCCGGAGGGCAACCGGCTCAAGACGCCGTTCGGCGACATCGAGCTGGACGAGAAGCGGGCCGCGGCGGTCGCCGGACGCGACCTGCTCCTGGTGGGCATCCGGCCCGAGTACTTCGAGGACGCCACGCTGGTCGACGAGGCCAAGCGGCCGGTCGGCTCCACCTTCCGGGCGCGGGTGGACGTCACCGAGTGGCTGGGCGACTCCCAGTACGCCTACATCCCCTACGACGCCCCCGACTCGATCAAGGCGCAGCTGCGCGACCTGTCCAAGGAGCTCGACAGCGAGGAGCTGCGCACCCAGGCGATCGTCTCCATCGACGCGACCAGCCGGATCCGCGAGGGCCGAGAGGCGGAGTTCTGGCTGGACAGCCGCAAGGTCCACGTCTTCGACCCCGAGTCCGGCGAGAACCTGACGCGGGACGCCGAGGCCGGCGCCGAGCTGACCCGGCTGGCCAACCAGGACCGGATGGAGCAGATGGAGGAGTCGCAGACCGGCTCGCGGGCCGACGACGGGCACGTGCGGACGGGCGGGGCCACCGCGGTCGGGTCGTAGGGACGGGCGCGGACGGCCCACGGCTATCGTCGTCGGCGACGGTGGCGCGGCTGCCGCGCCACCACGTCGACCCGAGGAGCCCGAGCTGTCCGAGCACGTCGACCCGGCCGACGGTGCTGACGGCGGCTCCTCCGCCGCCGCACCGCCCGGCCGGCCGCGCACCCGGCTGCTGCTGTCCCTGGCCGCCACCGTCCTGGTGCTGGACCTGGTCACCAAGCTGGTGGTGGTCGCGACCATCGAGCCCGGGGAGGACATCCGCCTCCTCGGTGGTGCCCTCTACCTCACCAACCTGCGCAACACCGGAGCCGCCTTCTCCTTCGCGGAGGGTGCGACGGTGCTGTTCAGCCTGATCGCGGCCGCCGTCTCGGTCGTCATCGTGCGCACCGCCCGGCACCTGCGCTCGACCGGCTGGGCCGTGGCGCTGGGGCTGGTCCTCGGCGGGGCCGTGGGCAACCTGATCGACCGGGTGTTCCGCGACCCCGGTTTCCTGCGCGGCGGCGTCGTCGACTTCCTCTCGGTCTTCGGGCCCGACGGGAGCGTGTTCCCCGTCTTCAACGTCGCGGACTCGGCGATCGTCTGCGGGGGCGTCCTCGGCGTTCTCCTGGCGCTGCGGGGCATCGAGTTCGACGGCAGCCGCAGCGGCGCGGGCGAGCGGCCCGGCGCCGCCCAGTAGCGGGACCCGGCCGCCCTCCGCCGCTCGCGGACCCGGGCCGTTGCCCCACCTCGTCCGGCGCGACCCGCACAATGGACGCCGTGACCAGCACTCCCGGCCTGCACCGGGCCCTCCCGGTGCCCGACGGCCTGGAGGGCCAGCGGGTGGACCAGGCCCTCTCCCGGCTCTTCGGCCTCACCCGCACGGCGGCGGCCGAGTTGGCCGACGCCGGCCAGGTCGTCGTGGACGGCCGGGTGCGCGGCAAGGGCGACCGGCTGACCGGGGGCAGCTGGCTGGAGGTCGAGCTGCCGCCGCCGCCCGGCGAGCCCCCGCCGCCGCAGCCGGTCGAGGGCATGACCGTCCTGCACGACGACGACGACCTGGTGGTCGTCGACAAGCCGGTCGGGGTCGCCGCACACCCCAGCCCCGGCTGGGACGGTCCCACCGTGATCGGGGGCCTGGCCGCCGCCGGGTACCGCATCTCCACGTCCGGCGCCGCCGAGCGGCAGGGCGTGGTGCACCGTCTGGACGCCGCCACGACCGGCGTCATGGTGGTCGCCAAGAGCGAACGGGCCTACACCGCGCTCAAGGCGGCCTTCAAGGAGCGCACGGTCGAGAAGGGCTACCACGCGCTCGTGCAGGGCCACCCCGACCCCTCGCGCGGCACCATCGACGCGCCCATCGACCGGCACCCGCGGCACGACTGGAAGTTCGCCGTCGTCAGCGGCGGCCGGCCGTCGGTGACCCACTACGAGGTGACCGAGGCGTTCGCCGCCGCCAGCCTGGTCGACATCAGGCTGGAGACCGGCCGCACCCACCAGATCCGGGTGCACTTCTCCGCCCTGCGCCACCCGTGCGTGGGCGACACGACCTACGGCGCCGACCCGACGCTGGCCGCCCGCCTCGGGGTGTCGCGGCAGTGGCTGCACGCGGTGCGGCTGGGCTTCCCGCACCCGGCCGACGGGCGGTGGGTCGAGTTCACCAGCGAGTACCCGACCGACCTCGCGGGCGCGCTGGCCGTGCTGCGCGCCGAGGCCTGACCGCAGCGGCGGTGACGACCCTGCCGGTCGCCCTCGACGCCTTCGGCCCGGCGGCCCTCGCCGCGGTGGTCGTCGCGGCCTACCTGGTGGTGGGCGAGCCCGTCGTCGGCCACGTGCTGCACCGCCGGTTCGAGGGGCGGCTGCGCAGCGACGCCGGGGCACGCCGCTCGTTCTACCGCCGGCTGCTGGTGCTCGAGTGGGGTCTGGCAGCGGTCGCCTTCGTCGTCTGGCTCGCCTCGCCCGGTGTCGACGCCGCGGCTGTCGGGCTCGTCTGGCCGCGGGAGCGGCCCGGGCCGGTGACCGCGGTGGTCGTCGTGGTGGTGCTGCTGCTCGTCGTCGCCTCCACCCGCCAGTTGCGGGCGGGCGCCCTGCTGGAGGCGGCCCGGCCGAGCCGGCGCCCCGGGGCAGGGCGGCACGCCGAGCCGCCGGGGCAGTCGACGCTGGCGCTGCTGCCGCGCACCCAGGGGGAGCGGCGGCTGTTCACGCTGGTCGGGGTCACCGCCGGGGTGTGCGAGGAGTGGCTGTACCGCGGGTTCTTCCTCGCCGCCGCCGCCGCCGTGACCGGCGGGCCCCCCGCGTGGCTGCTCGTGGTCGTCGCCGCCGTCGCCTTCGGGCTCGCGCACGCCTACCAAGGCCGCGCGGGGATCGTCCTGACCGGGGTCCTGGGCGGTGTGATGGCTCTGGTCTACGTGGACACCGGCTCGCTGCTGCTGCCGGTGCTCCTGCACGCGCTCATCGACCTGCGGTTCCTCCTGGTGCCCGCCAGCGCGCTCCCGGTGTCGGTGCACGAGGCGGACGGTCCGCCGGGGCGCTGACCGGCTCTGCGCGGCGCGCGCCAGAATGGGTGCCGTGCCGAGCCCCACCGCGCAGGTCGCCGCCCTCGCCGACCGCGCCGAGGTCCTCGCCCTGCGCACCCGCGTGTTCGTCGAGGAGCAGGGCGTCCCTGCGGAGATCGAGCAGGACGACGCCGACGCGACCGCCGTGCACGTGCTCAGCCGCGACGACGCGGGCCGCGTGGTGGCGACCGGGCGGCTGCTCGTCGACGGCGACACGGCGCGGATCGGCCGGATGGCCGCCGAGGCCGAGGTCCGGGGCCGCGGCCACGGCGCCGCGGTGCTCGCGGAGCTGCACCGGCAGGCGGCCGCCCGTGGGGCGCGCGAGGTGGTGCTGCACGCCCAGCTGCCGGCCCGCCGCTTCTACGAGCGGGAGGGGTACGCGGCCGTCGGGGAGGTGTACGAGGAGGCCGGTATCGCGCACATCACGATGCGACGACCGCTGCCCTGAGCGGGCCCTGTGACGGAGCGGTCCGGTGTGAGCAGATCAGTCGTGTCGGACCCTCGGCGTAGAACTCATCCAGTGCGAGGATCGACCCACCGGCCCGCCGGTGCCTGCCGCCCCCCGCATGCACCGCCGGTCTTCCCCGCCGGTCGCCCGCCGCGTGACGCCGGCCGGGCACGCACGACCCGTGAGGAGCCAGACCCGCTGTGAGCAGCCCGTCCGATTCGTTCGTGCACCTGCACGTGCACACCGAGTACTCGATGCTCGACGGCGCGGCGAAGCTGCCCGAGGTGACCAAGGCCGCAGCCGAGCAGGGGATGCCGGCGCTGGCGATGACCGACCACGGCAACGTCTTCGGCGCCTACGACTTCTACAAGCAGGCCAACGCGGCCGGCGTGAAGCCGATCATCGGCATGGAGGGCTATTACACGCCCGGGTCCCGCTTCGATCGCGCGCCGTTCGACTTCGGCGACAACCTCATCGACGAGGAGGGCGACGGCGGCACCAACCGCGGCAAGGCGGCCTACACCCACATGACGCTGCTGGCCCGCACCACCGAGGGGATGCACAACCTCTTCCGCATCTCCTCGCTGGCCAGCCTCGAGGGGCAGTACCGCAAGCCGCGCTTCGACCGCGACCTGCTGGAGCGCTACGGCAAGGGCCTGATCGCCACCACCGGCTGCCCCTCGGGCGAGGTGAACATGTGGCTGCGCGCCGGCAAGGAGGACAGGGCGCGCCAGGCGGCCGCGGACTTCCAAGACATCTTCGGGCGCGAGAACTTCTACGCGGAGCTGATGGACCACGGGCTGTCCATCGAGAAGAAGACCCGCCCGGCGTTGCTGGCCATCGCCAAGGACCTCGGCATCCCGCTGCTGGCCACCAACGACCTCCACTACACGCACAAGGAGGACGCCGAGGCGCACGACGCCCTGCTCTGCATCCAGACCGGGTCGCGGCTCAACGAGCCCAACCGCTTCAAGTTCAACGGTGACGGCTACTACCTGAAGTCGGCCGCCGAGATGCGCGCGCTGTTCACCGGCGACCTCCGCGAGGCCTGCGACAACACCCTGCTGGTCGCCGAGCAGTGCGAGGTGTCGTTCACCGAGGGCGCCGACCTGATGCCCCGCTTCCCGCTGCCGCCGGGGGAGGACGAGACCTCCTGGTTCGTCAAGGAGGTCGAGCGGGGCCTGCACAAGCGCTACCCCGGCGGCATCCCCGACCACGTGCGCAAGCAGGCCGACTACGAGGTCGGGATCATCACCCAGATGGGCTTCCCGGGGTACTTCCTCGTGGTCGCCGACTTCATCAACTGGGCCAAGGACAACGGCATCCGCGTCGGGCCCGGCCGAGGCTCCGCTGCCGGTTCGCTGGCCGCCTACGCCATGGGCATCACCGACCTCGATCCCCTGCAGCACGGCCTGATCTTCGAGCGGTTCCTCAACCCCGAGCGGGTCTCGATGCCCGACGTCGACATCGACTTCGACGACCGCCGCCGCGGCGAGGTCATCCAGTACGTCTCGAAGAAGTACGGCGAGGAGCGGGTCAGCCAGATCGTCACCTACGGGACGATCAAGGCCAAGGCCGCGATCAAGGACGCGGCCCGGGTGCTCGACCGGCCGTACTCGGTGGGCGACGAGCTGACCAAGCTCATGCCGCCGGACGTGATGGGCAAGGGCATCCCGCTCTCGGGCGTCTTCGACCCGGCCCACCCGCGCTACAAGGAGGCCGCGGAGTTCCGCGCCCGCTACGAGTCCGACCCCGGCGCGGCCGAGGTCGTCGACCAGGCCCGCAAGCTCGAGGGCCTCAAGCGGCAGTGGGGCGTGCACGCGGCCGGCGTCATCATCGGCCGCTACCCGCTGATCGACAGCATCCCGATCATGCGGCGCGAGGCCGACGGCGCCGTCATCACGCAGTTCGACTACCCGACCTGCGAGACGCTCGGCCTGCTCAAGATGGACTTCCTGGGCCTGCGCAACCTCACGGTCATCGACGATGCGCTGCGCAACATCGTGATCAACGGCAAGGAACCGGTCGACCTCGACGAGATCAGCAAGGACCTCACCGACGCGAAGACCTACGAGCTGCTGTCCCGTGGCGACACGCTCGGCGTCTTCCAGTTCGACGGCGGCCCGATGCGGTCGCTGCTGCGGCTCATGCGGCCGGACAACTTCGAGGACATCTCCGCCGTCGGCGCGCTCTACCGGCCGGGCCCGATGGGCGCCAACTCGCACACCAACTACGCGCTGCGCAAGAACGGGCAGCAGGAGATCACGCCGATCCACCCCGAGCTGGCCGAGCCGCTCGAGGAGATCCTCGGCGGCACCTACGGCCTGATCGTGTACCAGGAGCAGGTCATGGCGATCGCGCAGAAGGTCGCCGGGTACTCGCTCGGCAAGGCCGACCTGCTGCGCCGCGCGATGGGCAAGAAGAAGAAGTCGGTCCTGGACGCAGAGTTCGTCGGCTTCGAGGCCGGCATGAAGGAGCGCGGCTACTCCGCCGCGGCGATCAAGACGCTCTGGGACATCCTCGTCCCGTTCGCCGACTACGCGTTCAACAAGGCCCACTCCGCCGCCTACGGCCTGGTCTCCTACTGGACGGCCTACCTCAAAGCCAACTACCCCGCCGAGTACATGGCCGGGCTGCTCACCAGCGTCGGCGACGACAAGGACCGCCGGCCGATCTACCTGGCCGAGTGCCGGCGGATGGGCATCAAGGTGCTCCCGCCGGACGTCAACGAGTCCTCCTGGGACTTCACCGCCGTCGGCCAGGACATCCGGTTCGGCCTCGCCTCGGTGCGCAACGTCGGCACCAACGTCGTGGAGTCGATCGTCCGGGCGCGCGAGGAGAAGGGCGCGTTCAAGGACTTCGCCGACTTCATGCGCAAGATCGACACGGTGGCCTGCAACAAGAAGGTGATCGAATCCCTGGCCAAGGCCGGGGCGTTCGACTCGCTGGGCCACTCGCGCCAGGGCATCGTCGCGATCCACGCGCAGGCCGTCGACTCCGCCATGGGGCTCAAGCGCAAGGAGGCCGAGGGGCAGTTCGACCTGTTCGGCAGCTTCGGCGACGGCCTGGACGGGGACGGGGCCGCCGAGGACCCGTTCGGCAGCGCGCTGGACATCACGATCCCGACCGCCGACTGGTCCAAGAGCGAGCGGCTGATGTTCGAGCGCGACATGCTCGGCCTCTACGTCTCCGACCACCCGCTGCACGGGGTGGAGCACGTGCTGGCGGCCAACGCCGACACCCCGATCGCCGAGATCAACGCCGGCGGGGTCGAGGACGGCGCGAACGTCACCATCGCCGGCATCCTCACCTCGGTCTCCCCGCGCACCAACAAGCAGGGCGCGCCGTGGGCGATCGCCACGCTGGAGGACCTCGAGTCCGGCATCGAGGTGCTGTTCTTCCCCAAGACCTGGGCCGAGGTGTCGGAGAAGGTCGTCCGCGACCAGATCATCGTGGTCAAGGGCCGGATCAGCCGCCGGGACGACCAGCCCTCGCTGTTCGGCTCCGAGGTGACCATCCCCGAGCTCACCGAGGGGCCGCGCGGGCCGGTGCTGGTCTCGATGGCGGCCGCCCGCTGCACCCCGCCGGTCGTCGAGCGCCTCCGCGAGGTGCTGGGCAGCCACCCCGGCACGACGGAGGTCCAGCTGAAGCTGGTCAACGGCAGCCGCGAGACGGTGCTCCGGCTCGACCAGGGGTTGCGGGTGCGGCCGAGCACGGCGCTGATGGGGGACATCAAGGCACTGCTGGGGCCGACGAGCGTGGCGCTGCTGTAGAGGGGTCTCCTGCCGTCTCGGTCGATCGATCGTTGTTCACTGGTCAGGTGACCACCTCACCGCTGCCCGTCCAGCCCGCTCCAGGGGTGCCCGTGCACGCGTACTGGCGGGGGAGGGCGGAGGTCCGCGAGGACCTCCGCGCGGCCCGGCCCCTGCTGGCGGGGCTGGTGCTCGCCGGGCTGCCCACCGGGGTGCTCTGGTGGCTGCTGGCGCCGCGCGCCGAGTTCCAGCTCACCGAGACCGGCCCGGTGGCAATCGGCCCGCCGGCGGTGGAGGTCCGGGTGGCCGACGACGCCGTGCTGGTGCTCCTGCTCCTCGGGCTGGGACTGCTGGCCGGGGCGGCGGCGTGGCGGGTCCGCCGCGGCCGGGGGGTGGGGATGCTCGTCGCGCTCGCGGTCGGGGCCTCGGCGGCCGGTGTGCTCGCCTGGCAGGTCGGGGAGCTGCTCGCGCCGGGGCCGTCGGAGGCGCAGCTGGCCGAGGTGGGCGCGCAGGTCACCACGGGGCTGGTGCTCAGTTCGCTGCCCGGTCTGGCCGCCGCACCCTTCGCCGCCCTGCTGGTCTACCTGGGCTGCGCGCTGGTGGCCGCCGACGACGGCCTCGGGCGCTACTGACGCGGTCCTCGCTCAGTTCACCGTCATGGGGCTGGCGAACTGCTGCAGCGGTGCCGGCACCGCGCCCAGCGTCTGCAGCAGCGTCAGCTCGCGGCGCAGCAGCCGGGACTCCGCGGCCAGGCGCCGGCGGGTCGCGGACTCGGCCAGCAGCGCCTGCCGGTCCTCGGTGGTCAGCAGCGCCGAAGAGGCGACCAGCCAGGAGAGCGCGGACGGGTCGTCGGCGGCCGCGGCGAGCCGCACCGCCGCCTCCACGCCGTCCCCCTGGGCGCCGGCGCCCAGCGCCGACACCTCGGCGACGTACTGGGTGAACAGGTCGCCCACCCCGCGGGCCAGGAGGTCCAGGGACGCGCGGGCGACCGAGCTGGCCACCGCGTCGGCGGGCGGTGCCAGGCCGGCGCCGCTGCCATCGGTCACCGCCTCGGCGTCGCCGGCGGCCTCCTCCGCGGCCTCCTCCTCGGCCAGCCACTCGACCTCGGCCTGCAGGTAGGGCGGATCCTCGCCGACGACGACGTCCAGCAGCCGGAACCGCTCGCCGCCCACGGTGACGATGCGGAACCCGCCGTCGGCCTGCGGCTGCACCCGCTGCAGCCGCGCGGTGCAGCCGATGTCGTAGAGCGCCGCCGCCGGGGCCACCCGCTCCACCTCCCAGCCCTGCCGGATCGCGACCACCCCGAAGTACCGGCGGTCGCCCTGCTCGGGCAGGTCCAGGAGATCGCGCATGAGGCGGCGGTAGCGGGGCTCGAAGATCTGCAGCGGTAGCACGACCCCGGGGAACAGGGGCCGTCCCAGCGGGAACAGCGGGATCAGCTCGCCCATCGAGGCAAGCGTACGGGCCGCGGGCCGCCGGCCCGTGCGGGCGCCCCAGGGACGCCGGAGGGCGCTGGATACCCTGGGATCCGCGTCGCACCACCCGATCCGACCCCGGAGGCCCCCGTGCTGGCACGCATCGACCTGCGTGGAAACGCCCTGCCCGGCGTCCGGGAGCTCGCCGGGCTGCTGCCGCGAGCGGCCACCGACATCGACTCGGTGCTCGCCACGGTGCGCCCGCTCTGCGAAGACGTGCGGCTGCGCGGCGCCCGGGCGGTGCGCGAGATCACCGCCCGCCTCGACGGGGTGGACGCCGAGGACTTCGCCGTCCCGCAGGAGGCGCTGACCCGGGCCCTCGCCGAGTGCGACCCGACGCTGCGCGCCGCCCTCGAGGAGTCCATCGCCCGGGTGCGCACGGTGCACGCCGACCAGCGGCGCACCGACGTCACCACGGAGGTCGTGGCCGGCGGGACGGTCACCGAGCGCTGGCTCCCCGTCCGGCGCGTGGGGCTGTACGTGCCCGGCGGCCTGGCGCCCCTGCTGTCCAGCGTCGTGATGAACGTCGTCCCCGCCCAGATCGCCGGCGTCGAGTCGATCGCCGTCGCCTCCCCACCGCAGCGGGACAACGGCGGGCTGCCCGACCCCGGCGTGCTGGCCGCCTGCGCGCTGCTGGGCGTCACCGAGGTGTACGCCGTCGGCGGGGCGCAGGCCATCGCCGTCTTCGGCTACGGCGCCGGATCCTGCGAGCCGGTGGACATGGTCACCGGCCCCGGCAACGTCTACGTGACGGCGGCCAAGCGGCTGCTGCGCGGGCTGATCGGCATCGACTCCGAGGCCGGTCCGACCGAGGTCGCGATCCTCGCCGACGACACCGCCGACCCCGCGCACGTGGCCGCCGACCTGATCAGCCAGGCCGAGCACGACCCGCTCGCCGGCGCGGTGCTGGTCACCCCCAGCGAGGAGCTGGCCGAGGCCGTCCTCGCCCTCGTCCCCGGGCAGGTCGCGGCCACCAAGCACTCCGACCGGATCACCACCGCCCTGGACGGCAGCCAGTCCGGCATCGTGCTGGTCGACGACCTGGGCGCCGGGGTCCGGGTGGTCGACGCCTACGCCGCCGAGCACCTGGAGATCCAGACCCGCGACCCCCGCGCCGTGGCGATGCGGGTACGCAACGCCGGGGCGATCTTCGTCGGCGCCTGGTCGCCGGTCTCGCTCGGCGACTACATCGCGGGGTCCAACCACGTGCTGCCCACCGGTGGCTGCGCCCGGCACTCCAGCGGGCTGTCGGTGCAGTCGTTCCTGCGGGGCATCCACCTGGTCGAGTACGACGAGCAGGCGCTCGCCGACGTCGCCGCACACGTCGACGCCCTCGCCGGCGCCGAGGACCTGCCGGCGCACGCGGCCGCGGTGCGGGTCCGGCAGCGGTCGTGACGTCGCTCGACGAGCTCCCGCTGCGGCCGGAGCTGCGGGGGCGCACGCCCTACGGCGCCCCTCAGCTGCCCGCCGCGCACCGGCTCAACACCAACGAGAACCCGCACCCGCTGCCGGCGGAGCTGCTGGCCGACCTCGGCGCGGCCCTGGGGCACGCGGCGCTGGAGCTGAACCGCTACCCCGACCGGGACGCCGTCGCGCTGCGGGCCGACCTCGCCGCCTACCTGTCGCGCACCGGCGGCGTGCCGGTGGAGCCGGCGCAGGTGTGGGCGGCCAACGGGTCCAACGAGGTGCTGCAGCAGATCCTGCAGGCCTTCGGAGGGGCCGGACGGACCGCGCTGGGGTTCACGCCTTCCTATTCGATGCACCCCATCATCGCGGCCGGCACGGGGACGGCGTGGGTGGACGGGCACCGGGCGGCCGACTTCACCATCGACACCGACGCCGCCGTGGCCCAGGTGCAGCAGGTGCGGCCGGACGTCGTCTTCGTCACCAGCCCGAACAACCCGACCGGCACCGCCGTCGACCTGGAGACCGTGGCGGCGCTGTACGAGGCGACCGAGGGCGTCCTCGTCGTCGACGAGGCGTACGCGGAGTTCGCGCGCGCGGGAACGCCGTCGTCGCTCACGCTGCTGCCGGGCCGGCCGCGGCTGGTCGTCAGCCGCACGATGAGCAAGGCGTTCGGGATGGCCGGGCTGCGCCTGGGCTACCTGGCCGCGGACCCGGCCGTCGTCGACGCCATCCAGCTGGTCCGGCTGCCCTACCACCTGAGCTCGCTCACGCAGGCGGCCGCGCGGACGGCGCTGGCGCACACCGACGCCCTGCTGGCGACCGTCGACGCGGTGAAGGCCCAGCGCGACCGGATCGTGGCGGCGCTGCCGGGCATGGGGCTGACCAGCGTGCCCAGCGACGCCAACTTCGTCCTCTTCGGCCACTTCGCCGACGCACCCGCCGCCTGGCGGGCGCTGCTGGACCGGGGGGTGCTCGTCCGGGACGTCGGGCTGCCGGGCTGGCTGCGGGTGACCGCCGGGACCGCCGAGGAGACCGACGCGTTCCTCACCGCCCTGGGTGAGGTCGCGCCGGCCCACCGCACGACTCTGGGAGACTGACCCCCATGACCCGCACCGCACGCGTCGAGCGCCGGACCAGCGAGACCAAGCTCGTGGTGGAGCTCGACCTCGACGGCACCGGCAGCAGCTCGATCAGCACGGGCGTGGGCTTCTACGACCACATGCTGACCGCGCTGTCCAAGCACAGCGGCATCGACCTCACCGTGCAGGCCGACGGCGACCTGCACATCGACGCGCACCACACCGTCGAGGACGTCGCCATCGCCCTGGGCCAGGCCTTCGCCGAGGCGCTGGGGGACAAGCGCGGCATCACCCGCTACGGCGACGCCACGATCCCCATGGACGAGGTGCTCGCCCAGGCGGCGGTCGACCTCTCCGGCCGGCCGTACTTCGTGCACGCCGAGCCCGAGAGCATGACGCCGATGATCGGCCCGGACTACCCGACGTCGCTCACCAAGCACGTGCTCGAGTCGTTCGCCTTCAACGCCCGGATCAGCCTGCACGTGCGGGTGCTCTACGCCGGCCGCGACGCCCACCACATCGTGGAGGCGCAGTTCAAGGCACTGGCGCGGGCGCTGCGCGCCGCCGTGGCGATCGACCCCCGGGTCAGCGACGTCCCCTCGACCAAGGGCGCGCTGTGACCCGGTGCGACCGGCGGTGAGCGGGGGTCTCCCGCTCCTGCTGCTCGGTGGCTTCCTGCTCGGCGGGGCGTGGAGCATCTGGCGGGCGGACACCGACGACGGCCGCCGCACCGGCCCCCAGGTCGTGTTCGCGGTCATTCTGCTGGTCGCGGCCGTGCTGGCCAGCGCGGCGGGCGTCCTCCGCCTCGTCTGATGGCGGGCGGCCCTCCACGAGCGCCCGGGAACACCGGCGAGGAGCGGTTCCTCGGCATCGTCCTGGCCGACCCGACGGTGCAGGCGCTGCTCGAGCGGGCGCCCGCGCTGGGCGTGGGGGACTGGTGGCTCACCGCCGGGGTGCTGTTCCAGACGGTGTGGAACGAGCTCACCGGCCGGCCGCCGAGGACCGGCATCCGGGACGCCGACCTCTTCTACTACGGCCGGGACACCTCCTGGGCGGCGGAGGACGCCGTCATCCGGGCGGGCGCGGAGCTGTTCGCCGACCTGCCGGTACCGGTGGAGATCCGCAACGAGGCCCGGGTGCACCTCTGGTACGAGGCGAAGTTCGGGGTGCCCGCCGCACCGTTCCGCGACTGCGCCGACGCCATCGACCACTTCGCGGCGGTGTGCTGCTGCTACGGGCTCCGGGTGGATCGCGCCGGCCGGCCCCAGGTGTACGCGCCGCACGGCTACGCGGACCTGTTCGACCTGGTGGTCCGCCCCAACCGGCGGCTGGCACCGCGGCACGTCTACGAGGCGAAGAGCGCGCGTTGGCAGGAGCACTGGCCCGAGCTCACCGTCATCCCCTGGCCGGGCACCGGCTCGGCCTGACCGGGCCCGGCTCCGGGCGGGTTCGGTCGTGGTGCGGGGGAGGACGAGGATCTCGGTGCCGTCGGGCCGCCAGGTGTGCCATCGGCCGTCGGGTTGGCGTTCGACGCGGAATCCGTGGTGGACCTTGGTGTGGCGGCGATCGCACAGCAGCGCAGTTGTGCAGGTCGGTCTGGCCGCCGTCTGCCCAGTGGATGAGGTGGTGGACGTCGCACCGGTGGGTGGGGGCGTGGCAGCCGGTGAAGACGCAGCTGCGGTCGCGGGCGTCGAGGGCGCGGCGCAGGTGGGGTGGGGAGACGCGCTGGCGGCGGCCGTGGTCGAGCACGTCTCCGTCGGGGCCGATGACGAGGCGGCTGATGCCGCCGTCGCAGGCCAGCCAGCGGGCGCGGGCGGCGGAGGTGGTGGCCTCGAACCCCAACGTCGCCGCCCCGGGGCCGGTGGCGGGGTCGATGAGGTCGGCGAGGTCGACCCGGACCACGACGTGCGGTGTGTGGGTGCGCGGCAGCGGCAGGTGCCCGGCGGCCAGGGCGTTGTCGGCGAGCGCCTCGTCGACCCCGGCCAGGTCCACGCCCTGGGCGTGGGCGGCGGCCAGCTTGGCCGGGGCGACCGCCGGGGCCATCTCGGCGAGCGCCTCGAGCGCCACCGCGCCGGTGCCGGCCGCGGCGGCGACCGCCGGCAGCGCCTCCAGGGCCCGCCCGGCGGCGACCAGCCGGGAGGTGGCTGCCGGGGAGAACTGTCGAACAGTTGTACGAATGCTGCCGCGGCCACCGACGGCCGCGACCCGAAAGCCCAGCTCAGGTCGTTGTCCACGGATCACGGCCTGCTTTCGAACCATGGGGCAGGCCGAGCCTCGCCCGCGCAGCCGGTTCGCCGGAACAGCGCCCAACTGTCGCCAGTCGGGGGCGACACGTTGCCGTACGACGGTCCACGCACCGGGAACACCCAGAGAGCCTCCGGTGCTGGTCGGTAGCGTGGCAGGCGTGAAGAAGGTGGCGGTCCTCGACTACGGCTCGGGCAACCTGCGCTCGGCGGAGCGCGCGCTGCAGCGGGTCGGCGCCGAGGTGACGGTGACCTCCGACGCGGGGACGGCGCTGGATGCCGACGGCCTCGTCGTCCCCGGCGTGGGTGCGTTCGCGGCCTGCATGAAGGGGCTCGACGCCGTCGACGGCAGGCGGATCATCGGCCGCCGCCTCGCCGGGGGCCGGCCGGTGCTCGGCATCTGCGTCGGCATGCAGATCCTGTTCGAGCGCGGCGTGGAGCACGGCGTGGACGCCGAGGGCTGCGGCGAGTGGCCCGGCGTCGTCGAGCCGCTCCAGGCGCCGGTGCTGCCGCACATGGGCTGGAACACCGTCCAGGCGCCGCGGGACAGCGTCCTCTTCGACGGGCTCGCCGACCAGCGCTTCTACTTCGTGCACTCCTACGGCGTGCGGAACTTCCCGCTGGGCCAGGACGGGGTCTCCTCGCCGCTGGCGGCACCGAAGGTCACCTGGGCAGAGCACGGCGACCGGTTCGTCGCGGGCGTGGAGAACGCCGCCCTGTCGGCCACCCAGTTCCACCCCGAGAAGAGCGGGGACGCCGGGGCCCAGCTGCTCACCAACTGGCTGCACACCCTGGGCTGAACGGCGGCCGGCGGCGCGCCGCGGGCCGCCTGCCCGGCCGGGGACCACCCGCGCCCTAGGGTGCGCGGGTCGCCGTCCGAGGAGGTCGCGTGCCCGCCGAGCGCCCGTCCCGTCCCGGCCGCCTCGTGGGGCTGGCCATCGTCACGCTGCTGCTGGCGCTCACCGCCTGGACCGTCGTGGGGTTGCAGCCGCCGGACCCGCGCCCGGCCGACGCCCCGATCGGGGAGTTCAGCGCCGCCCGCGCCTTCGCGCACGTGGAGCGCATCGCCGTCCGGCCGCACGTGGCGGGCAGCCCGGCGAACGACGCGGTGGTGGAGCACCTGGTCGCCACCCTCACCGGCCTCGGGCTGGACACGCGCGTGCAGAACGCCGTCGGTGCACGGGCCGGCCGGGTGGGCGAGGCCCGCATGGCCCGGGTGCGCAACGTCGTCGCCGTCCTGCCGGGCACCGAACCCACGGGCCGGCTGTACCTGATGGCGCACCACGACTCGGTGGAGGGCGGCCCCGGCGCGGCCGACGACGCGGCGGGGGTCGCCACGCTGCTGGAGTCGGTCCGCGCGCTGACCGAGGCCCCCCGGCTGCGCAACGACGTCGTCGTCGTCCTCACCGACGCCGAGGAGGCCTGCCTCTGCGGCGCCGAGGCCTTCGCCGCCTCCCACCCGCTGGCCGGCGGCGGGGTGGTGCTCAACGTCGAGGCCCGTGGCACCGGCGGGCCACCGATCATGTTCGAGACGTCGCTCGGCAACGCCGGCCTCGCCGCGGCGTTCGCCGACGCCGCGCCGCACCCGGTCGCGAGCAGCTTCGCCGTCGAGGTCTACCGGGCGCTGCCCAACGACACCGACTTCAGCGTGCTGCTCGAGGACGGCGCCTTCACCGGCATGAACACCGCCTTCATCGACGGCGCGGCTGCCTACCACTCCCCGCAGGACACCCCGGAGCGGCTGGACCGCGGCACCCTGCAGGCCCTCGGCGACAACACCCTCGCGCTCACCCGGGAGCTGGGCGGGCGCGACCTGGCCGGCCTCGCCGCGCCCGCGGCCGAGGACGCCACCTACTTCCCGCTCCCGGGCGTGCTGGTGCGCTACCCCGGCTGGCTGGTGTGGCCGCTGGCCGGGGCGGCGCTGACCGCGGTCGCCGGGCTGGTGTGGGCGCTGCACCGCCGCGGGGTCAGCTCGCTGCGGCGCACGGCGGGGGCGGCGGCGCTGGCGCTGGTACCGCTCGTGGCGGGGCCGCTGGCCGCGCAGGGGCTGTGGTGGGCGCTGGTCGCCACGCGGCCCGGGTACGCCACGCTGCTCGACCCCTGGCGGCCGGGCTGGTTCCGGCTGGCGGCCGTCGCGGTGGTGCTCGCCGTCGTGCTGCTCTGGTATGCGCTGGTGCGCCGCCGCGTGGGGGCTGCTCCGCTGGTCACGGGCGCGCTGCTGTGGCTCGCCGTGGTGGCCGCGGTGCTCGCCGCTGTGGCGCCGGGCGGCTCCTACCTGACGGCGTGGCCGGCGCTGGTGGGGGCGCTGACCGGCGTCGTCGCCGTCCTGGCGCGCAGCCGGGTGGTCACCGCCGGCGCCGCGCTGCTCACCGGCGCCACGGGGGTGCTCGTCCTCGCCCCGACGGCGGCGCTGTTCTTCCCGGCGCTCGGGCTCTCGCAGGCGCTGGCGCCCTCGGTGGTCGTCGTCCTCGCCGGGCTGGCCCTGCTGCCCGCGATCGACCTGGTGTTCCCCGATCCGGGGACGGCCGCCGCCGCGCGCGGCCGGCTCGCGGCGGCGGCCGTCCCCCTGGTGGCGCTGGCCGCGGCGTGGGGGTGCGTCGCCGTGGGCCTGGCGGTCGACCGCTTCGACGCCGACCACCCGGTGCCCAGCCGCCTGGCCTACGTCCTCGACACCGACCAGGAGCAGGCGCGGTGGGTGACCACCGAGACGACGCCGGGGGAGTGGACCGACCGCTTCGTCGACGGCCGCGGCTCGCTCGGGCTGGAGCTGCCCTACCTGGCCGGCCGCGACCTGCTGACCGGGCCGGCCGAGGTCGCCGACCTCCCCGGCCCGGAGATCACCGTCGTCTCCGACGAGGTCCTCGGCGGCCGACGGGAGATCGCCGTGCGGATCACCCCCCAGCGGGCGGGGGTCCGACTGGTCGACCTCGAGCTCGCCGTCGACGGCGGGAGCGTCGTCCGCGGCCGGCTCGCCGGCCGGGACGTGCCCGAGGAGCGGCTCGGTGGCAGCGGGCTGCGCGTCACGTTCCACGCGCCGCCCGCCGAGGGCCTGCAGGCCTCCTTCACGGTGGAGGGTGACGGCCCCGTGCGGCTGCGGGCCACGGACGGCAGCGACGGGCTGACCGGGCTCCCCGGGTTCGAGCCCCGGCCCGAGGGCGTCGACGTCGCCGGTACCCACGGCGCGGACCTCCTGCTCGTCACGGGGGTCACCGACCTCGGCTGAGCGGCGGTCCGGCGACCGCGGATGAGAGCTCTCTCATCCGGCCCTCACCGGGGTGCCACCGGTGCGGCGGAGGCTGACCCGGTGCTCCGCCGTCCCTTCCTCGTCGTGCTGGCCGGACTGGCCGGCGTGCTGCTCGCCGGCGGCCTGGCGTGGGCGCTGCTCGGCCCCGCAGGCCCCGGGGAGCGGAGGGTGCCGCCGCCGATCGACGTGCCGGCGCGCTCGATCACCGTCGCGCCGGACGGACCGCAGGACGGGCCGGCGACCGACCCCCGCCCGCAGGACCCCGCACCGGGGACCGACGTCGTCCCGCCACCGCCCCTGCCCGACGACGATGACGACGATGACGACGACGGTCCCGGGGACGACGACGACGGCCCGGACGTTGACGACGACGGTGACGACTGAACGGTGAACGACGAAGAGCAGGCGACGACCGGGTGGCGCGAGGTCGCCCGGCACCGGCTGGCGCCCCGGGCCGCCCGGACGCGGATCATCGGCTGGGTCCTCCTGCTGGTGCTCATCGCGCTCGCGCTGGTCACCCTGGCCACCTGGCGGCTGCTGATCCGCGCGACCGACGAGCGCATGGACGTGGCGCTGGACGCCGAGGTCGTGGAGTTCTCCCAGATCGTGGCCTCGGGCATCGACCCGGAGACCGGCGAACCCTTCGCCTCGGTCGCGGACGTCCTCCAGACGGTGATCACCTACAACCTCGCCCGGCCCAACGAGAAGTTCCTCGGCTACGTCGACGGCCGGTATCGCTTCCAGAGCCGGATCGAGGCGCCGGTGCTGCTCAGCGAGGACCGGCGGTTCACCGCCCTGGTCGGTGACGTCACCGAGACCACGGCCGGCCGCTACGCGAGCGGGGCGGGGGAGGTGCGCTACCTCGCCGTCCCGGTGGCGCTGGAGGGCGACCCGGCCCGCGGGGTCGTCGTCGTCGCCTACTTCGCCGACCAGGAGCGCCAGGCCGCCGACGAGACGGCCCGCCTGATGCTGGGCGTCGGCGCCGTGACCGTCCTGCTGGCCGCCGCCGGGGCCTGGGTCGTCGCCGGCCGGGTCCTGGCGCCGGTGCGCGCCGTCGCGGCGACCGCGCAGGGGATCACCGAGACCGACCTCACCGGCCGCATCCCGGTCGAGGGGCGGCCGGCGGACGAGCTCACCGACCTCGCCGTCGCCGTCAACGCGATGCTCGACCGGGTCGAGGGCGGTGTCGCGGCCCAGCGCCGGTTCCTCGACGACGCCGGCCACGAGCTGCGCACGCCGATCACGATCGTCCGGGGCCACCTGGAGGTGCTCGACCCGGCCGACCCAGAGGACGTGCGCCAGACCGTCGCACTTGTCGACGACGAGCTCGAGCGGATGAACCGCATGGTCTCCGAGCTGCTGCTGCTCGCCCGCGCGGAGCAGCCGGAGTTCGTCCGCCTCCAGCCGGTGGACGTCGCCGAGGTGACCGCCGACGTGTTCGGCAAGGTGCGCCGGCTCGGCGACCGGGACTGGCAGCTCGGCGCCGTCGCCCGCGCCGACCTGCTGCTGGACCCGCAACGGCTCACCCAGGCGGTGGTCGCGCTGGCCGACAACGCCGTCCAGCACACCGGGGCCGGGGACCGCATCGTGCTCGGCAGCCGGCTCAGCGGCGACCGGCTGCTCGTGTGGGTGGACGACACCGGCCCGGGGATCCCGCCGGCCGACCAGGAGCGGGTCTTCGACCGGTTCGCCCGCGGCAGCACCGCCGCCAGGCGCAGCGACGGCGCCGGACTGGGCCTCGCCATCGTGCGGGCGATCGCGGCCGGCCACGGCGGATCCGTCGAGCTGCACAGCCGCCCGGGTGAGGGGGCGACCTTCACCCTCGTCCTGCCCGCCCGGCCGGCGCCCGCGCGCGACGCCGGGCCGGCCGATCTGCCGGCCGGCCCGGACGGCACCGTCGACGACGCGGCCGACACACCGCTCCTGGGCGCCGGCGCCCCGTCCGCACCGACCGAAGGAGGACCCCGGTGAGCCGGGTGCTGATCGCCGAGGACGAGCCGCGGATCGCCGCGTTCGTCGAGAAGGGCCTCAAGGCCAACGGCTTCGTGACGGCGGTGGTCGAGGACGGGCTGTCGGCCCTCGACCGAGCCCGCAGCGGCGAGTTCGACCTCGTCGTCCTCGACATCGGCCTGCCCGTGCTCGACGGGTTCGCCGTGCTGCGCGCGCTGCGCGCCGAGCGCTGCACCGTCCCGGTCGTCGTCCTCACCGCGCGGGACAGCGTGCAGGACACCGTCGCCGGGCTGGAGGGCGGCGCGGACGACTACATGGCCAAGCCGTTCCGCTTCGAGGAGCTCCTCGCCCGGATCCGGCTCCGGCTGGCCGGGGCCCGCGACGGCGACGGCGCGGCCACGGTGCTGACCGCCGGGGGCCTGTCGCTGGACCTGCGCACCCGGCGGGCCAGCGTGGAGGGCCGGGTCGTCGACCTCTCCGCGCGCGAGTTCGCCCTCGCCGAGACGTTCCTGCGCCACCCGGGTCAGGTGCTGGCCCGCGAGCAGCTGCTCAGCCACGTGTGGGGTTACGACTTCGACCCGGGCTCCAACGTCGTGGACGTCTACGTCCGCTACCTCCGCCGGAAGCTCGGGGCCGAGCGCATCGAGACGGTGCGCGGCATGGGCTACCGACTGCCCGCCGGCTGACCCGTGCAGCCGGCGGCCCCGGCCCCGCGCGTGGGGACCGGGGCCGCCGGGCCGGTGGGTCAGTCGTCGGTGTCGGGGCTGTCGTCGGGGGTGTCGACGTCGGGGGTGTCGACGTCCGGGCTGTCGTCGCCGGGGGTGTCGCCGTCGCGGTCCGAGGTGTCCGCGGAGGCGTCGGCGACGGCGTCGTCGTCGGGCGAGGCGTCGGGGCTGTCGTCCGCAGCGACGGAGACGGCTGCCGGCGGCTGCGACGGGGCCCCGTCGTCCGCCGCGGCGATGCCGACGCCGGCGACGCCGAGGCCGGCGAGCGCGGTGCCGAAGGTGACGATCTTCCAGGTGGCGGGCGTGCTGCTCATGGTGCGGTCCTCCCGGGAACGGTGGTGGTGCGCTGACGAGGACCACGGTGCCCGCCGCCGGTGAGGGCTCCGGGAGACCGCGATGAGGCTGCTCTCATCCGGTGGCGGAGCCCCGCGCCGCGCAGCCGGCCCACTGCTCGGCCAGGGCCAGCCGGGCCTCGGTGGCCGCGGGCCAGCCCGGCTGCTGCACCCGGAAGGGCCCGGTCGCCAGTCCCGCGAGCACGCCGGCCACCCGGGCCTCCAGCTCGCCGCCGGGCCAGCGCCCCGCGAGCAGGTCCGCCACCCGGTCGCGGTAGGCGGCGATCGGCGCGGGGTCGCCGGCGAGGTGCTCCAGGAGGACGAGGTGCCCCAGCAGGGTCGCCCAGTCGTCGATCCGCGCACCCGGACCGGTCGTGTCCACGTCCAGCAGGCCCACCACCGCCCCCGCGTCCACGAGCAGCTGCGCCTCGTAGAAGTCGCCGTGCACCGGCACCACCGGGTGCCTGCCCGCCGCCGCCCCCACCGCGGCGGTGAGCTCCTCCAGCCGGGGCGCCAGGGCGGGGCAGACCGTCCCGAGCACCGCTGCGTGCGCCCGCAGCGCGTGCTGCGGGTCACGGGGGGTGCCCCGTCCCCGCCGGGGCGCCACGGCCGGCAGCCGGTCGAGCAGCGCGTCGAGCGCCGCCGGGTCGGGCAGCTGCCGCGGATCGCCGGCCAGCGCCGCCCGCATCGGCGTGCCGGGCAGGCCGGGCAGCACCACCACCCCGTCGGCCGTGCTCGCCAGCACGGGCGGGACCGGGACCGCCGGGCCCAGGGCGGCGTGGCGGTGCACGAGGTCCGCCACCGCCGACGGGCGGACGACCTTGAGGAACCAGCGGCCGGCGGGCGAGGTCACCTCGACGACCGCCCGCCGGCCGGGCCGGTAGGCGCGCAGGCGCAGCCGGGGCGAGCCGACGTCGAGGCCCAGCCCGCCCAGCCGCCCGGCGACCCCGCTCGCCGAGGTCGCCCAGGACAGCCCGGGCAGCGCCGGGTCCAGCGGCCACCGCCAGAGCCCCACGGCGAGCGGCGCGCCCCCGGCCTCGCCCTCGACGACGGCGGCGCCCGGTGGGATCGCCGTCCCGGTGGTCGCCGTCAGGTGCTCCCGGGTCGTGCGCCCGTCGGCCCAGTCGACGACGGCGGTGTGGCGCACGGTCGCCGCGCCGTCCGGGCGCAGGTGCACCGAGGTCGCCGCCAGCGTGCGGAGCCGGCCGGACAGCGGCCCGAGCACCGCCGTCCAGAGGTCGCCGGCCGGCTCGCCGAGGAGGAGCTGCAGCGAGGGAGGCCACGACGGGGGCACCCGGGCCGGGCAGGGCAGACCGCTGTCCATCCCGGCAGCCTCGGTGGCAGCGGTGAGCCCCGCGTGAGACCCCGGTGAGGGAGCTCTCACCAGCGGCCCCGGTGCACCACCTCGTCGACGCCCCGCCGGCCGCGGCGCAGCGACGGCGACGGGCGGTCCCCGTCGCCGGGGTAGCCGACCGAGACGCAGCCGACCGGGCGGTACCCCGCCGGCACCCCGAAGGCCGACCGGAAGGCGTCGACGCGCTGCGCCGGGACGCCGAAGAAGCAGGCGCCGAGCCCCTCGTCGACCGCGGTCAGCAGCATCAGCAGCGAGGCCATGCCGGCGTCGACGTCCCAGTACGGCACCGGCCAGCGGGCCTCGTCGCGGTCGGTCCAGCCCTTGTCGGGTTCCGCGTACCGGTCCAGGTAGGCGTCCTTGTTCGACAGGGGCACCACCAGCAGCGGCGCCCGCCGCATCCGGGTCAGCCAGCCGTCCGGGGCGGTCCCGTCGGTGGTGGCCGCCCAGAAGCGGTCGCGCTCCTCGGCGGTCTCCAGCACCAGGAAGGCCCAGCCCTGGCTGAAGCCGGCCGACGGCGCCCGGATCGCGTGCTCGAGCAGCTTCTCCCGCACCTCCGCGGGCACCGGGCGGTCGGGGTCGTAGTCGCGCACCATGCGGCGGCGGCGGACGACGTCGGCGAACTCCACGCCGTCAGCCTGCCGCACCGGCACGCGGGCCCGTCAGGCGCTCCGGCCGAGCCGGGCAAGCACGCGGGTGGCGCGGTCGGCGTCGCCCGGTACCTCGACGGCGGGCCGGCAGATGCCGTCCATGTGCAGCGCGGGGCCGAAGCCGTCCGCACCGGCCTCGACCCGGTCCAGTTCCTCGTCGGTGAGCGCGGCGTCCGCACCGACGGCCCGCGCGACGTCCCACCGGTGCACGACCATGTCCCACACGTAGAACTGCTCGAGGGCCGCGCCGACCGTGGTCGGCCCGAAGAAGCCCTCGAACTCCCGGGTCGCCACGGCGTCGTCGCCGAGCACCTCGGCCACCCGCCGTGCGTGCGCTCGCCAGGCGGCGGCCGGGTCCGCGGCGACGTCCGGTGCCGGGCCGAGGTCCACGCCGTGGGTCGTGAGGAACTCGCGCTGGGTGGTGACCACGTGGTCGACGACGTCGGCGGCGGTCCACCCCTCGCAGGGGGACGGGTTCGACCAGCCGGCGGCGGGGACGGCGTCGAGCAGGGCGGTCAGCGGGCGTTCGGCGGCCTGGTAGCTCGTGGCGGTGCGGGTCATGGCCGGAACCTACGGCCGTGCGGCAGGCTCGGTCTTGATGGAACCCGACAGCCCGCCGGCTCCCCGTGCCATGGACGTGGTCGAGCGCGCCCACCTCAAGGAGCCGGGCGACGCCTCGCACGTGATGCACCGCTACGCCGCCGACCCGGAGTTCGACGGGCTGCTGCAGCGGTTCTGGATCCCTGTCTGGTCCGTGCCGCCCGGCCGGGAGGCGCCGCAGCGGGTGCTGCAGTACCCGGTCGCGCTGCTGGTCGTCGCCGCCGGCTACGCGCGCTTCTACGGCGTGGTCCCCGGCCTGTCGACGACGACGCTGACCGGCGAGGGGTGGGCCGTCGGCGTCATGTGCGCCCCGGCCGCGGGTGCGCTGGTCGCGGGCGGGTCGATGAGCCGGTACACCGACCGGCACGTCGACCTCACCGACGTCCTCGGGTCCGCTGGGGACGAGCTGACGGCGCGGGTGCGGGCCGCCATGGCACCGGATCCGCGCTCTCCGCAGGCGCACGGCGCGGCGATGGCCGCGTTCGGCGACGCGCTGCGGCCTCACCTGCCGGTCGACGACGAGGGCCGCCTGGTCAACGAGGTGGTCGCCTTCGTCGAGGGGAACCGCGAGGTGGTGCGCGTCGCGCAGGTCTGCGACCGCTGCGGGCTCTCCGAGCGGGCGCTGCAGCGGCTGGTGCACCGCCGCCTCGGCCTGACGCCGAAGTGGCTGATCCAGCGCCGCCGGCTGCAGGAGGCCGCCGAACGGCTCCGCGGGCAGCCGGCGAGCATGGGAGAGGTGGCGGCGGTGCTCGGCTACGCCGACCAGGCGCACTTCACCCGCGACTTCGCCCGGGTGACCGGCACGACCCCCGGCCGGTTCGCCGCCCGGCACGCCCCGGGAGCTGACGCAGGCCGCCGGGGTACCGGTCCCTAGGCTGCACACCGTGCCCAAGCTGCAGCTGCTCCCCGCCGTCGACGTCGCCGACGGCCAGGCCGTCCGTCTCGTGCAGGGGGAGGCCGGCAGCGAGACCTCCTACGGCGACCCCCTCGACGCCGCGCTGCAGTGGCAGCGCGACGGCGCCGAGTGGGTGCACCTGGTCGACCTCGACGCCGCCTTCGGCCGCGGCTCCAACCGCGAGCTGCTCGCGCGGGTGGTCGGGGAGCTCGACGTCGACGTGGAGCTCTCCGGCGGCATCCGGGACGACGCGTCGCTCGAGGCGGCGCTGGCCACCGGCTGCCGGCGGGTGAACCTCGGCACCGCCGCCCTGGAGTCACCCGAGTGGTGCGCCCGGGCCATCGCCGAGCACGGCGACCGCATCGCCGTCGGCCTGGACGTGCGCGGCACCCGGCTGGCCGCCCGCGGCTGGACCCAGGAAGGCGGCGAGCTCTACGAGACCCTCGCCCGCCTCGACGCCGAGGGGTGCGCCCGCTACGTGGTCACCGACATCACCAAGGACGGCACGCTCAAGGGCCCCAACCTGGACCTGCTCCGCGAGGTCTGCGCCGCCACCCCGCGGCCGGTGATCGCCTCGGGCGGGGTCAGCTCGCTCGACGACATCCGCGCGCTGGCCGGGCTGACCGCGATCGGCGTCGAGGGGGCGATCGTGGGCAAGGCGCTGTACGCCGGCGCCTTCACGCTGCCGGAGGCGCTGCGGGTCGCCGAGGAGCTGGCATGACGGTGCTCGACCTGGGCTCGGAGAACCCCTGGGAGCCGGTCGTCGGCTACAGCCGGATCGTCGTCCGCGGGGACACGGCCTGGGTGAGCGGCACGACGGCGCTCGTCGACGGCGCCGTCGCCCACCCCGGGGACGCCGCCGCGCAGACCCGCCGGGTGCTGGCCACCATCGAGCGGTCGCTGGAGCGGGCCGGCTTCGCCCTGGCCGACGTCGTGCGCACCCGCATGTACGTCACCGACATCAGCCGCTGGGAGGAGGTCGGCCGCGCCCACGGCGAGGTGTTCGGCGCGATCCGGCCGGCGTCGACGATGGTCGAGGTGTCGGCGCTGATCGACCCGGGCCTGCTGGTGGAGATCGAGGCCGACGCCGTGCGGGAGCCCGCGGCATGACGCTGGCCGTGCGGGTCATCCCGTGCCTAGACGTCGACGCCGGGCGGGTGGTGAAGGGCGTCAACTTCGTCGACCTGCGTGACGCCGGTGACCCGGTGGAGATGGCCCGCGTCTACGACGCCGAGGGCGCCGACGAGCTCACGTTCCTCGACATCACCGCGAGTTCCGGCAACCGGGAGACGACCTACGACGTCGTCCGCCGCACCGCCGAGAGCGTCTTCATCCCGCTCACCGTCGGCGGCGGTGTGCGCGGCGTCGAGGACGTCGACAAGCTGCTGCGCGCCGGCGCGGACAAGGTGGCGGTGAACACCGCCGCCGTCGCCCGGCCCGAGCTGATCGCCGAGATCGCGCAGCGCTTCGGCAACCAGGTGCTCGTCCTGTCGCTCGACGCCCGGCGGGTGCGCGACGGTGCGCAGACCGACTCGGGCTACGAGATCACCACGCACGGCGGCCGCCGGGGCACCGGCCGCGATGCCGTGGAGTGGTGCGTGCAGGCCGCGGAGCTCGGCGTCGGGGAGATCCTGCTCAACTCCATGGACGCCGACGGCACCCGCGCCGGCTTCGACACCGACCTCATCGCGCAGGTGCGCCGGGAGGTCGCCGTCCCGCTGATCGCGAGCGGAGGAGCGGGCGCGGTCGAGCACTTCCCGCCGGCGGTCGCGGCGGGCGCCGACGCGGTGCTGGCTGCGAGCGTCTTCCACTTCGGCCAGCTCCGCGTCGGCGACGTGAAGGCCGGGCTCGCCGCCGCCGGCGTCCCGGTGCGCCGCGAGGGCGACGAGCCACAGCCGTGACCGGCGCCTCCTGAGCACCCCGGGCCCGGCGCCGGGCGCTGCCGGCCCGCCGGATCCGGGACGAAGGTCCGTCGCGGGAGGCCCCGGGGCAGGAGCAGCATGGTCGCTCTCTGCTCCAGGAGGCAGTCATGGCGACCCCCACGGTGGAATCCGGCATCCGCGGTTTCCGCGGTGAGGTGCTCCGGCCCGGCGACCCCGGCTACGACGACGCCCGCCGGGTCTTCAACGGCATGGTCGACCGGTCGCCGGCGCTGATCGCCCGGTGCACCGGCACGGACGACGTCGTGGCGGCGGTGGGGCACGCCCGCGACACCGGTCTCCCGCTCGCGGTGCACGGCGGAGGGCACGGGGTGGTGGGGCACGCGGTCTGCGACGGCGGCCTCATGCTGGACCTCCGCCCGATGAACCGGGTGCAGGTCCAGGTGTCCGACCGCTCGGTGCGTGCCGAAGGGGGTGCCACGTGGGGGCAGTTCGACGCCGCCACCCAGGAGCACGGGCTGGCGGTCACCGGCGGGCGGGTGTCCTCGACGGGCGTCGGCGGGCTCGCGCTCGGCAGCGGCAGCGGCTGGCTCGAGCGCACGCTGGGCTACACCTGCGACAGCCTCATCGGGGCCCAGGTGGTGACGGCCGCCGGGCAGGTGCTCGAGGTCGGCCCCGAGCAGGAGCCCGACCTGTTCTGGGCGCTGCGCGGTGGTGGGGGCAACTTCGGCGTGGTCACCCGGTTCGACTTCCGTGCCTCGCCGATGGGGCCGCTGCTGCTCGGCGGCATGGTGCTGCACCCGCACGAGGCTGCCGTCGACGTGGTCCGCCACTACCGCGACTTCATGGCCCAGGCGCCGGACGAGGTGAACGGCGCGGCCGCCTTCATCTCCGCCCCACCGGAGCCGTTCGTGCCGGAGCCCGTGCGGGGCCGTCCGGTGCTGGGGCTGGTCGTCGTGTACGCCGGCGACGTGGCAGAGGGCCAGGAGGTCCTGCGGCCGCTGCTCGACCACGGCTCCCCGATCGTCACGATGGTGCAGCCGATGCCCTACACGGCGATCCAGCAGATGCTCGACCTCGCGTGCCCGCGCGGGATGCGCAACTGGTGGACCGCGGATTTCCTGCGGGAGCTGCCCGACGACGGCATCGAGGCGATCGCCGAGCGGACCGGCCGGGTGCCTTCACCGATGACCCAGGTGATCCTCGCCCCCGGCGGCGGCGCGCTGGCGCGGGTCCCGCGCGAGGCGACGGCGTTCGACCTGCGGGACGCGCCCTGGAACATCCACTTCCTGAGCATGTGGCCCGACCCGGCCGACGACGAGCGCAACATCGCCTGGACCCGCGAGCTCGCGGCCTCCGTGAAGCCGTACGCCGCCGCCGGCGCCTACCTCAACTTCCTGGGCGACGAGGGGGCCGACCGGGTCCGTGCCGCCTTCG
Source organism: Blastococcus sp. SYSU DS0533 (assembly GCF_054050775.1). Taxonomy (NCBI): domain Bacteria; kingdom Bacillati; phylum Actinomycetota; class Actinomycetes; order Geodermatophilales; family Geodermatophilaceae; genus Blastococcus; species Blastococcus sp. SYSU DS0533. The sequence goes on from NZ_JBJGZZ010000011.1 coordinate 130,887, forward strand.
GCCCGGACAAGTACGCCCGCCTGGTCGCGCTCAAGGACCGCTACGACCCGGACAACCTGTTCTGCCTCAACCAGAACATCGCCCCGTCCGGCAGGCAGCCGAGGCCGCGTTCTGGCGGATGACGCCGCTCGCTCAGCGCGCCAGGCCCGCGACCCAGGCCGCCGTGTCGCTGCCCGGCTCGGGCACGTAGGCGACGATGTGCAGGTCAGGGTGGTCCGAGGGCACGAGCCGGTGGTGCTCGAAGTCCAGGACGCCGGCCGTCGGGTGCACGAACCGGCGACGGCGGGAGGTGAACCCCTCGACGGTCAGGTCCCGCCACTGGTCGCGGAACTCCGCGCTGGCCTCGTCCAGGCGGGCGATCAACGCCGAGTGCGCGGCCGAGCCGAGTTGCGCGCCGGACTCCGCGCGGAACTCTGCGACGAAGTGCCGGCTGTCCTCCGCCCAGTCCGGGAGCATGTCCCGCAGGTGCGGATCGGTGAACACGACCCACAGCAGGTTCCGGTCGGCCGGGGCCAGGGTGGTGATCCGCGAGTACAGCGCCGCGTAGGGGGCGTTCCAGCCGACGATCGTCCAGTCCCCGGCCACCGCGAAGGCGGGGAACGGCAGGCCGTCCAGCAGCCGCTGGGTGTGCGGCGGGGCGACGTCCTGCACGCGGACGTCCTCGTCCGGGGGCCGCGGGGCATAGCCGCCGAGCGAGAGGAGGTAGGCCGTCTCCGGCGTCGTCAGGCGCAGCACCCTTCCCAGCGCCTCGAGCACCTGCCGCGACGGGTTGATGTCGCGGCCCTGCTCCAGCCACGTGTACCAGGTGACGCTGACCCCGGCGAAGGCCGAGACCTCCTCGCGGCGGAGGCCGGTGCTCCGGGCGCGCGCCGGGGTGGGCAGGCCGAAGTCCTGCCGGGACAGCGCCTGCCGCCGGCTGCGCAGGAAGGTGCCCAGCTCGGTGCGGCGCGCCTGCTGCCTCATGACCCGAACCTAGTACCGCCACTACTAGTAGCAGCAGCGTCTACCCTGCCGTCCCACGCGGATGGCTGACTGGTCGGCATGCCCTCGCTGCGCTCCAGGACGGTCACCCACGGCAGGAACATGGCTGGGGCGCGGGCGCTGCTGCGCGCGGCCGGTGTCGACGGCGACGACATCGGCAAGCCGATCGTCGCCGTCGCCAACAGCTTCACGGAATTCGTCCCCGGTCACACGCACCTGCAGCCGGTCGGCCGCATCGTCTCCGATGCCGTCGCGTCGGCCGGGGGCGTGCCACGGGAGTTCAACACGATCGCGGTCGACGACGGCATCGCGATGGGCCACGGCGGGATGCTCTACTCACTGCCCTCCCGCGACCTGATCGCCGACTCGGTCGAGTACATGGTCCAGGCGCACTGCGCGGACGCGCTGGTCTGCATCTCCAACTGCGACAAGATCACCCCGGGCATGCTCATGGCTGCGCTCCGGCTGGACATCCCGACCGTCTTCGTGTCCGGCGGCCCGATGGAGGGCGGGAGGGCCACGCTGGTCGACGGCACGGTGCGCACCGGCCTGAACCTGGTGTCGGCCATCGCCGACTCGGCCAGCCCGGCGGTCTCCGACGAGGACCTCGGCCGCATCGAGGAGGCCGCCTGCCCCACCTGCGGCTCCTGCTCCGGCATGTTCACCGCCAACTCGATGAACTGCCTCACCGAGGCGCTGGGACTCTCCCTCCCCGGCAACGGCACGACCCTGGCCACGCACACCGCCCGCCGGGAGCTGTACGAGGCCGCCGGCCGCACCGTCATGGACCTGGTCCGCGCCCACTACGAGCGGGACGACGCCTCGGTGCTGCCGCGCGCGATCGCCGGCACCGCAGCCTTCGAGAACGCCATGGCCGTGGACATCGCCATGGGCGGCTCGTCGAACACGGTCCTGCACCTGCTCGCCGCAGCAGCCGAGGCCGGCCTGGACTTCACCCTCGACGACGTCGACCGGATCTCCCGCAGCACCCCCTGCCTGGCCAAGATCGCGCCCAACGGGTCCTACCTGGTCGAGGACGTGCACCGCGCCGGCGGCATCCCGGCCATCCTCGGCGAGCTCGACCGGGCGGGGCTGCTGCGCGGCGACGTCCGCACCGTGCACTCCCCGGACCTGCGCAGCTGGCTCGACGACTGGGACGTCCGCGGTGGTCGGGCGACCCGTCAGGCCGTCGAGCTGTTCCACGCGGCGCCCGGCTGCCGGCGCTCGGCCACGGCCTTCTCCCAGTCGGAGCGCTGGGCGAGCCTCGACCTCGACGCGGGGCGGGGCTGCATCCGCTCGGCCGCCGCGGCCTACAGTGCCGACGGTGGCCTGGCGGTCCTGCGCGGGAACCTGTCGACCGACGGGTGCGTGGTGAAGACCGCCGGGGTGGACGAGTCGATCCTGCGGTTCATCGGCCCCGCGGTGGTCGTCGAGTCGCAGGAGGAGGCGGTGGACGCCATCCTCAGCGGGCGGGTGCGCGCCGGTGACGTCGTGGTCGTCCGCTACGAGGGCCCGAGAGGGGGACCCGGCATGCAGGAGATGCTCTACCCGACCTCGTTCCTCAAGGGCCGGGGTCTGGGCGCGGCCTGCGCGCTCGTGACCGACGGGCGCTTCTCCGGGGGCACCTCGGGTCTCTCCATCGGGCACGTGTCCCCGGAGGCCGCCGCCGGCGGGGTCATCGCCCTGGTCGAGGACGGCGATCCCGTGGCGATCGACATCCCGGGACGCAGCATCACGCTGCGGGTGCCGGAGGCGGAGCTGGCCGCCCGCCGGGCGGCGCTCGAGGCCGGGCCGGGCTACCGGCCCAGGAACCGGCAGCGGCCGGTGTCCACGGCCCTGCGTGCCTACGCCGCGTTCGCCCAGTCCGCGGACAGGGGCGCCGTCCGCCTCGTCCCCTGACGGTGCGCCCGGTGGTCAGCCACCCTCGACGCGGGCGACCGCGCGCCGGCCGGAGACCCACAGCATCAGCTCCAGCGGCTCACCGGTGACGGTGCGCCCGCCGTTGCCGAACCGCTTCTCGGCGCCCGGCACGTCGCTGCGGCGGAGCACGAGGCCGCGGCGGCCGGCGGCGCGCCGGGCGTGCAGGGCCAGCCCGCCCCACAGCTGGTCCTGCTCCTCCCGGGGCAGCGCGCGCGGCTCCCACCCCCGCTGGGCGCGGCGGGCGTCCTCGTGGTGGATGGCGAACTCGGCGAGATCGAACGCCGCGGCCGCGGCCGGCAGGGCCATCGGCGACCACGGGGGCGGCCCGGTGCGCACCTGCGCGACCACCTCCGCGTAGGGGGTGGACGTGCGGAGGCGGTCCTCCAGCCGGTGCGACCACCAGGCCAGCCGCCGGCCCCCGGGCAGCAGCTCCAGCCCGTACCCCGGCAGGGCGTCGGGCCGCCGGTCCCGGACGGCGAGGTGGGCGGCCAGGTGGGCCGTGGTCCACCCCTCGCAGCACGTCGGCGCCTCCGGCCCCAGCTCGTCGAGGAGGTCGGCCAGCGCGGCGCGCTCACGGTCCGGCAGGGAGGGGGGAACGGCGCTCACCGCTCCTGCATACCGGCCGGCCGCGCCGGGCGACACCCGGGGCGGGAAGAAGTCGGGTGCGCGCCGGGTTGGAGCCGCTTAGCGTCCCTAACGACCGTCCGGCATCCTGGACCGGTCGCCCGATCCCGAGGAGCCACGTGTCCCGCCGCAGAGACGCCGTCGTGCGACGCGGCCTCCGCCACATCCGCCGGGCCGTCGCCGAGCAGCCGCGGATGTTCACGCTGGCGCTGCTGGCCAGCAGCCTCTACGGCGGCATGACGGTCGCCAGCGCGTACGTCATCGGGGAGGTCACCGACCGGGTGCTGCTGCCCTCCTTCGCCGAGGGGGTCACCACCGGCACGGCGCTCGCGCTCGCCTCCGTCGCCATCCTCGGCGTCGCGCTGCTGAAGATCCTGGGCATCCTGGGCCGCCGGCTGTTCGCCGGGATCATGAGCTACCGGCTGCAGGCGGAGTACCGCCGCCGCGTCACCGGTCAGTACCTCCGGTTGCCGCTGTCCTGGCACCAGCGCCACCCCACCGGTCAGCTGCTGTCCAACGCCAACTCCGACGTCGAGTCGGCCTGGTTCTTCGTCGCGCCGCTGCCGTTCGCCTGCGGCGCCCTGGTGATGATCGCGATCACCAGCGTGGCGCTGGTGCTCACCGACCCGCTGCTCGCGCTGGTCGGCCTGGTCGTCTTCCCGCTGGTGTTCGTCGCCAACGTCGTCTACTCGCAGGTGATGAGCCCCCGGATGCAGCGGGCCCAGCAGCTGCGTGCGGAGGTCAGCGAGATCGCGCACGAGAGCTTCGACGCCGCGCTGGTCGTGAAGACCCTCGGCCGCGAGGCGACCGAGACCGGGCGCTTCGCCGAGCGGGCCGAGCAGCTCCGCGACGGGCTGATCGCCGTCGGCCGGGTGCGCGGGCTCTTCGACCCGCTGATGGAGGCGCTGCCGAACCTGGGCACCCTCGCCGTCCTCCTCATCGGGGCCGGCCGGGTGGCCGACGGCGCCACCGACGCCGGTGAGCTCGTGTCGATCGCCTACCTGTTCACGCTGCTGGCGCTGCCCATCCGCGCCATCGGCTGGGTGCTGGCCGACCTGCCCCGGGCTCTGGCCGGCTTCGACCGGGTCACCCCCGTCCTCGAGGCGGAGGGGGAGACCCCGTACGGGCCGGACGCCGCGGTGCCGGTCGCCGGGGGGGCCGGGGTCGCCCTGCGCGACGTCGGCTTCCGCTTCGACGGCGGCAGCCGCCCCACGCTCGACGGCGTGACCTTCGACGTGCCCGCCGGGCGCACGGTGGCGGTGGTCGGGCCCACCGGGTCGGGCAAGTCCACGCTCGCCGGCCTGCTGGTGCGCCTGGTCGACCCGGCCGACGGCAGCGTGCTCCTCGACGGGGTCGACCTGCGCCGGCTGCGGGAGGGCGAGGTGAGCACCCAGGCGGCGTTCGTCGCGCAGAGCGCCTTCCTCTTCGACGACACCGTCCGCGGCAACGTCGCCCTCGGCGCCCCGGTGGACGACGACGAGGTGTGGGCGGCGCTGCGGGTCGCGGCCGCCGAGGAGTTCGTCGCCGCGCTGCCCCAGGGGCTGGACACCCGCGTGGGCGAGCGCGGCGCCTCCCTGTCCGGCGGCCAGCGGCAGCGCCTCGCGCTGGCCCGCGCCGTCGTGCGCCACCCCCGGCTGCTGGTCCTCGACGACGCCACCAGCGCCGTCGACCCGGCCGTGGAGGCGCGCATCCTGGACGCGCTGCGCACCAGTGGGACGCCGACGACCGTGGTCGTCGTCGCCTACCGCCAGGCGACGATCGCGCTGGCCGACGAGGTGGTGTGGCTGGAGGACGGCCGCGCCGTCGCCCGCGGCACCCACGAGGAGCTGCTGGCCGCCGTCCCGGGCTACGCGGCCCTGGTGCGGGCCTACGCGCAGGTGGAGGTGCCGGCGTGACCGCCGCGACGCAGCTCGAGGACCGCGAGCACGAGGGCGCCCTCGCCACCCTGCGGCGCGGGCTGCGCATGATGCCGGAGTTCCGGCGCGGCCTGCCTGCCACGTTCGCGCTGGCGCTGGTCGCCACGGCCGGCCGGGTGGTCGTCCCCATCGCCGTGCAGCAGGTCATCGACCGGGGTCTGGGTGCACCCGCCAGGCCCGACCTCGGCCTGGTCTCCTGGCTGGTCGCCGCCTGCGCCGTGGTGGTGGTGCTCACCGCCGTCGCGGTCTACCGCATGAACGTGCGGCTGTTCCGCACCACCGAGACGGCACTGGCCGGCCTGCGGGAGCGGGCGTTCCGCCACGTGCACGACCTCTCGGTGCTGCACCAGCAGGGGCAGCGGCGCGGCTCCCTGGTCTCCCGGGTCACCAGCGACGTCGACCAGCTGTCGGTGTTCATGCAGTGGGGCGGGGTGCTGGGGCTGGTCAGCATCGGCCAGCTCGTCGTCGCCACCGTCGTCATGGCCGTCTACTCCTGGCAGCTCACGCTGCTGGTGCTCGCCTGCTTCGTGCCCCTGGTGTTCGCGGTCCGCTGGTTCGCCCGCCGGCTGGTGCAGGTCTACGGCGTGGTCCGCGAGCGGGTCGGCGACGTGCTGGCCGCGGTCTCCGAGTCGGTCGTGGGCGCCTCGACGGTGCGCGCCTACGGCGTCCGCGCCCGCACCGCCGAACGGCTCGACGCCGCGATCGACCGGCACTACCGCGCCCAGGTCGATGCCCAGAAGGTGACCGCCGCGGTCTTCGTCAGCGGTGAGTTCGTCGCCGCGGTCGCCAACGCCGCGGTCGTCGTCGTCGGCGTGCTCCTCGGTCTGGCCGGTGACATCACCCCCGGCACGCTGGTGGCCTTCCTCTTCCTGGTCACCCTGTTCGTCGCGCCGGTGCAGACCGCCAGCGAGGTGCTCAACGAGGCGCAGAACGCCGTCGCCGGTTTCCGGCGGGTGCTCGACGTGCTCGACACCGAGCCCGACGTCCGCGACCCGGCCGTGGCCGCGCCCGACCGGGTGCGCGAGCTGCCCGCCGGGCCGCTGGGCGTGCGCTTCGAGCACGTCACCTTCCGGTACGCGCCGGGCGCCCGGGCGGCGCTCGACGACGTCGACCTGTCCGTCGCCCCGCGCACCCGCGTGGCGATCGTGGGCGAGACCGGTTCGGGCAAGACCACCTTCGCCAAGCTCGTCACCCGGCTGATGGACCCCGTCGAGGGGCGGGTGCTCCTCGGCTCGGCCGAGGCCGGGTGGGTGCCGTTGGCCGACGTCGCCTTCTCCTCGCTGCGCGCCCGGGTGGTGATGGTGCCGCAGGACGGGTTCCTGTTCGACGCCACCGTCGCCGACAACGTCCGCTACGGCCGGCCCGGCATGACCGACGACGAGGTCGTCGCCGCCTTCGACGACCTCGGGCTCGGCCCGTGGGTCGCCGGCCTCCGCGCGGGGGTCGGGACGGCGGTGGGGCAGCGCGGGGAGTCGCTGTCGGCGGGGGAGCGGCAGCTCGTCGCCGTCGCCCGCGCCTACGTTGCCGACCCCGACCTGCTGGTGCTCGACGAGGCGACCAGCGCGGTCGACCCGGCCACCGAGCAGCGGCTCACCCGGGCGCTGGACACGCTCACCGAGGCCCGGACGACGCTCACCATCGCGCACCGGCTCTCGACCGCCGAACGCGCCGACGAGGTGCTCGTCGTCGACGCCGGGCTCGTGGTCCAGCGCGGCACGCACGCCGAGCTGGTCGACGCCGAGGGGCCCTACGCGCGGCTGCACGCCTCGTGGCGGCGGTCCTCGGCCGGCGAGCCCGAGCCGGTCGCCTGACCGCAGGCGGCGCGTGCCGCCGGGCCCGCGGCGCGGCAACTCGCCCACACCGGGGGACGCGCGGGGAGAGTGCTGCCCGCTAGCGTCGCGGCGTGAGCACCGACACGCACAGCACCGAGGCGGACGTCGTCGTCGTGGGCGCGGGGCTGGCCGGCCTGGTCGCCACCGCCGAACTCGCCGACGCCGGCAAGCCGGTGGTCCTGGTCGACCAGGAGCCCGAGGCGTCGCTGGGCGGGCAGGCGTGGTGGTCCTTCGGCGGGCTCTTCCTCGTCGACTCCCCGGAGCAGCGCCGCCTGCGGGTGCGCGACTCGCTGGAGCTCGCCCGCCAGGACTGGTTCGGCACGGCCGGGTTCGACCGCGACAGCGACCACTGGCCGCGCCAGTGGGCCGAGGCCTACCTGCAGTTCGCCGCGGGGGAGAAGCGCGCCTGGCTCAAGGAGCAGGGAATCGGCTTCTTCCCGGTCGTCGGCTGGGCCGAGCGCGGCGGCTACACGGCCACCGGGCACGGCAACTCGGTGCCGCGCTTCCACATCGTCTGGGGCACCGGGCCGGGCGTGGTGGCCCCCTTCGAGCGCCGGGTGCGCGCGGCGGTCGCCGAGGGCCGGGTCGAGCTGCGGTTCCGGCACCGGGTCTCCGAGCTCGTCGTCCGCGACGGCGCCGTGACCGGCGTGCGCGGCGCCGTGCTGGAACCGAGCCCGGTCGCGCGCGGTGAGGCCAGCTCGCGCACCGAGGTCGGCGAGTTCGAGCTCACCGCCCAGGCCGTCGTCGTCACCTCCGGCGGCATCGGCGGCAACCACGAGCTGGTCCGCCGGTACTGGCCGGCGCGGCTGGGCCCTGCCCCGCAGCGGCTCCTCTCCGGCGTGCCCGCCCACGTGGACGGGCGGATGCAGGAGGCCGCCGTCGCGGCCGGGGCCAGCCTGGTCAACGGCGACCGCATGTGGCACTACACCGAGGGGGTCGCCAACCACTCGCCGGTCTGGGAGCAGCACGGCATCCGCATCCTGCCCGGGCCGTCGTCGCTGTGGCTCGACGCCACCGGCCGGCGCCTCCCGGTCCCGCTGTTCCCCGGCTTCGACACCCTCGGCACGCTGGCGCACATCGGGCAGACCGGTCACGAGCACACCTGGTTCGTCGCCACGCACAAGATCGTGGAGAAGGAGTTCGCGCTGTCGGGCTCCGAGCAGAACCCCGACCTCACCGGCAAGGACCTCCGGCTCCTCATGACCCGGGTGAAGGCCGGCGTCTCCGGACCGGTCCAGGCCTTCCTGGACGAGGGGGAGGACTTCGTCGTCGCCCGCACCCTGCCCGAGCTGGTCGCCGGCATGAACCGGGTCACCGGCGGTGCCCCCGAGCTCGACCTCGTGCAGGTCGAGCGGGAGGTCGTGGCGCGCGACCGGGAGGTCGGCAACGCGTTCACGAAGGACCTGCAGGTCACCGCGATCCGCGGCGCCCGCAACTACCTCGGCGACAAGCTCATCCGGGTCGCGCCGCCGCACCGCATCCTCGACCCGGAGGCCGGGCCGCTGGTCGCCGTCCGGCTGAACATCCTCACCCGCAAGAGCCTCGGCGGTCTGGAGACCGACCTCTCCGGCCGCGTGCTGCGCCCCGGCGGCGACGTGTTCCCCGGGCTGTACGCCGCCGGTGAGGTGGCCGGGTTCGGCGGAGGGGGCGTCCACGGCTACCGGTCGCTCGAGGGCACCTTCCTCGGCGGCTGCCTGTTCTCCGGCCGGGTCGCGGGCCGCGCGCTCACGGCCGCCCTGTGACGGCGGAGCGGTGAGCGGACCCCGCGACCCCTGGTCGGACCCGGCGGCGCCGACCGAGCCGGGGCCGGCCTACACCGGCCCGCCGCCCACGCTGCCGCCCGTCCCGCCCTACGGCGCGCCCCCGTTCGGGTACGGGCCCCCGCCGTACGGCCCACCCGGCGCGTACGGCTGGTCCGGCCCCTGGGGGACGGCGCCGTTCCCCGGCGGCCCGGTCCCGCCCCGGGCGGGGCGCCGGCCGGGGCAGGTCATCGGCGCCGCGGTGCTCAGCTTCGTCCAGGCGGTCCTCGTGCTGACCGCCTCGCTGTACGTGTGGTTCTTCGCCTCGCTGGCGCAGATGGCGATCGAGCAGAGCCCCACCGCCGCGCCCACCCAGGCCTACGAGTTCGCCCGCGAGGGCGGTGTGCTGTCGATCGTCCAGGTGGTCTCCGTCGTGCTGCTGGTGGCCGCCGGCATCCTGGCCCTCACCCGGCGCACCCGTGCGGCGTGGCTGGCGCTGCTGGCCGCGCACGGGGTCCAGCTGCTGCTCACCGCCTACTGGTGGGCTCAGCTGACCGACCTGCTCGGCCCGGCCGCGGCCACCGAGGACGTCGGCGGCGTGATCGCGGTCTTCAGCCTGTTCTTCGCCGCCGCCCCGCTGGTGTCGCTGGGGCTCGTGCTCTTCGGTGGCGGCCGCGGCTGGTTCACCGCCCCGCAGGGCTGACCGGGGCGCACGGCACACTGGCGGCATGCCCGCGACCGACCCCTCCGCACCCGCGCCGGCCCCCGAGGTGGCTGCTCTGCTGCGCCGCGACCCGGCCGGCCTGGTCGCCGCCGTCGTCCAGCAGCACGACACCCGCGAGGTGCTCATGGTGGCCTGGATGGACGACGAGGCGGTGCGCCGCACCCTGACCACCGGCCGGGCCACCTACTGGTCGCGCAGCCGGCAGGAGTACTGGGTCAAGGGGGAGACCTCCGGGCACCGGCAGTGGGTCCGCGAGGTGCGGCTCGACTGCGACGGCGACGCGCTGCTGCTGCTCGTCGACCAGGAGGGCCCCGCCTGCCACACCGGCGAGCGCAGCTGCTTCCACCGCGTGCTCCCCGCCGTGCAGGGGGTCGCGCCGTGAGGTTCGGGGTGACCGCGCCCTCGCGCGAGGAGTTCGCGGCGTCGGGGGCGGCGGTCGTGCCGGTCACCCGTCGCCTGCTGGCCGACGGCGAGACCGCCGTCGGCCTCTACCGCAAGCTGGCCGGCAACCGCCCGGGCACGGTGCTGCTGGAGTCGGCGGAGCAGGGCAAGCGGTGGGCCCGCTACAGCTTCGTCGGGGTCCGCAGCGCCGGCGTCCTCACCGAGCGCGACGGCCGCACGCTGTGGCTCGGGGACGACCTCCCCGGGGTCACCGACGACCTGCCCGAGGACCCCCTGGAGGCGGTGCGGGTGGTGGCGCGGCGGCTGCGCTCACCCCGCACGCCGGGTCTGCCCCCGCTCAGCGGTGGCCTCGTGGGCTACCTCGGGTACGACGTCGTCCGCCGGCTGGAGCGGCTGCCGAGCACCAGCACCGACGACCTCGGCATGCCCGAGCTGGCGATGATGCTGGTCACCGACCTGGCCGTGCTCGACCACAGCGACGGGTCGGTGCTGCTGATCGCGAACGCGCTGCGCGGGGGCGGGGCCGGGCGCGAGGCCTACGACGACGCGGTCGCCCGGCTCGATGCCATGACGGCCGCGCTGGTCCAGCCGGCGCCGCCGTCCGTCGCCGTGCTCCAGCCCGCGGACGTGCCGGCGTCGGTGCGCAGCAACCTGGCGCCGGGCGTGTTCCAGGACGGCGTCGAGGAGGTGCGCGAGCACATCCGGGCCGGTGACGCGTTCCAGGTGGTGCTGTCCCAGCGCTTCGAGCTCGTGACCGACGTCGGGGCGCTCGACGTCTACCGCGTGCTGCGGGCGACCAACCCGTCGCCGTACATGTACCTGCTGCGGTTCGCCGGCCGGGAGAGCCCCTTCGACATCGTGGGCTCGTCCCCGGAGGCGCTCGTGACGGTGGCCGGCACCTCCGCCGTCGTGCACCCGCCGGCCGGCACGCGCCCGCGCGGGGCAACGCCCGAGGAGGACGTCCGCCTCGCCGAAGGGCTGCTGGCCGACCCGAAGGAGCGGGCCGAGCACGTCATGCTGGTCGACCTGGCACGCAACGACCTGGGGCGGGTCTGCGTGCCGGGCAGCGTCGAGGTGCCCGACTTCATGCGGGTCGAGCACTACAGCCACGTCATGCACCTGGTGTCGACCGTCGCCGGGGAGGTGCGGCCCGGCTGCGACGCCCTGGACGTCTTCGACGCGACGTTCCCCGCCGGCACCGTCTCGGGCGCGCCCAAGCCCAGCGCCATGACGATCATCGAGACGCTCGAGCCGACCCGGCGTGCGCTGTACGCGGGCACGGTCGGCTACGTCGACGCCAGCGGCGACATGGACATGGCCATCGCCATCCGCACCGCCGTCCTGCACCAGGGGCGCGCCTACGTGCAGGCCGGCGCCGGCATCGTGGCCGACAGCGACGCCGCGGCCGAGGAGGCCGAGACCCGGCACAAGGCGCGCGCGGTCCTCTCGGCGATCGCGACGGCCGAGAGGCTGCGGGAGCTCACGTGAGCGGGTCCCCGGGCGAGGGCCGGTCCGGCGCAGCGCGGCGCGAGCTGACGACCGCCCTGGCCGGTGCCGCGCTGGCCGGGGCGCTGGCGCTGTCGGCCGCGAGCCAGGGCTGGGCGGAGGTGACCGCCGAGAGGCGACCGCCGCTGCCCCCCGTGTCGGGCGCCCTCACCGGCGGAGCGGCGGCGCCGCTGGTGACCGCCGCCGGGCTGGTGCTGCTGGCGGCCGCCGTCGCGCTCCTGGCCGTGCGGGGCGCGGGGCGCCGTGCCGTGGGGCTGCTGGTGGCGGCCTGCGGTGGCGCGCTGGTCTGGTCGGGGGCGCGGGTGCTCGCCGGGGGAGTGGCCGACGCCGCAGCCGACCTGCCCGGCGTCAGCGGCACCAGCGTCACCGCGACGACGGTGGAGGTGGCGGCGGTCTGGCCGGGCCTGACCGTCGCCGCCGGGGTGCTGGCGGTCCTCGCCGGTCTGCTCGTCGTCGTCCGTGGCGCCGCCTGGCCGGCCATGGGGCGCCGCTACGAGCGCGCGGCGGGGGCGGCGCCGCCTCGGTCGGCCGAGGACCGCGCGGACGACGCGTGGAAGGCGCTGGACCGCGGGGAGGACCCGACCGATCTCCCGCCGGCTCCGCGCTCCGGAGGCTCCGCATAGCGGAACGGGGCAGGGCCGCCGGACCCGCCCCCGGGCCGGGAGACGCCGGGCCCGCCTCTAGAGTGGGTCGACCCATCCGCCCGGGATCGACGTACGAGGAGCAGTGGCGACGATGAACGACCACCGGACCTCGGCCGAGGCTGCGGCCACGCCGTGAACGTGCTCGACGAGATCATCGAGGGCGTCCGCGCGGACCTCGCGGTCCGCGAGGCCGCGGTGCCGCTGGACGAGGTCAAGGCGGCCGCGCAGGCGGCCCGGCCCGCGCGCGATGCGCTGGCGGCGCTGCGCGCCCCGGGTGTCGGCGTGATCGCCGAGGTCAAGCGGCGCAGCCCCTCCAAGGGCGACCTGGCCGACATCGCCGACCCCGCCCAGCTGGCGCAGCAGTACGCCGCCGGTGGCGCCCGTGTCATCTCGGTGCTCACCGAGGGGCGCCGGTTCGGCGGGTCGCACGCCGACCTCGCGGCCGTCCGGGCCGTCGTCGACGTCCCGGTGCTGTGCAAGGACTTCATCGTCAGCAGCTACCAGGTGCACGAGGCGCGGGCCCACGGCGCCGACGTCGTCCTGCTGATCGTCGCCGCCCTGGAGCAGAACGTCCTCGTCGGCCTCCTCGAGCGGGTCGAGTCCCTGGGCATGACGGCGCTCGTGGAGGTGCACACCGAGGCCGAGGCCGACCGCGCGATGGCGGCGGGGGCCTCGGTGATCGGCGTCAACGCCCGCGACCTGACCACCCTGCAGGTCGACCGCTCCACCTTCGAGCGGATCGCCCCCGGGCTGCCGTCGGAGGTCGTGAAGGTCGCCGAGTCCGGCGTCCGCGGCCCGCACGACCTGATCAGCTACGCCGCGGCCGGGGCCGACGCCGTCCTCGTGGGCGAGGGCCTGGTCACGGCCGGCGACGCCCGCCAGGCAGTCGCCGACCTGGTGACGGCGGGCAGCCACCCCGCCACCCCACGCACCACCCGCTGATCGGTCCCGCTCGGCCCACCGGACCGGCCTCCCCGAGCCGGGTTGTCGCCTGGTCGGGTCCCGGTGACGGGGTCGGTCGCCCGGGTGGGCAACCCCCGGCTGTCTGCCCGAGCCCTTTTCGCTGCTCGGCGCCCAGGCATCGCGGCACCCGCCCTCGCCGGCGGTCTCACCTCTGGCGGCGCCTGCCCGTGCCCGCGCCCGCCCGGGTAGGGCCGGGAAGTGTCGTACCTCCGGCCTAGCCTGCGGGTATGTCGGTGTCGGCGGGCTTCCAGGTGGGGGTAGGGGTGTCCCTGGTGGATCCCTTGCCTTCGGAGTGGGAGCTGGCCGATCCTGATCCGCGGCGGTGGGACGAGCCGCTGTCGGCATGGTTGCCGGCCCGCCGGTCGGCGGGCGAGGCGGCGGATCTGCTGCGGCAGATCGTGGCGGCCGAGGCCC